>JBHHTY010000240.1:0-1547 GCA_046753565.1 Mariprofundus sp. | reverse complement strand
CTGCTTGTCCCAGAGAATCGGCACGGTGACGCGGCCCGTGTAGTCCGGAGCGGCTCTGCTGTAGAGCTCGTGCGCATGCGTGAAGCCGTAGAGCGGCTCGGGCTCAGTGAATTGCCATCCGAAATCCAGCATGTGCGGATCGACAATGGTGACCGGGATGATCTCCTCCAGCTCTTTGAGTTTGCGGAAAATCAGCGCGCGATGCGCCCAGGGGCAGGCAAGCGACACATAGAGAAGATATCGGTCTGCTTCGGGTATAATCTCTGTTTCTCCGCACTTGCAGCGGAATTGGGACGCAGCCCGTTTGAACGAGCCGTCTGTTGATGCCCATTTGCCATCATCTGTTTCCCATACGCCGTGATTCAAAAAGCCCATCGTCTTGCTCCTCTTGTGAAAGTGGCTACATCAATGCGACACCTGCAAACATGGCATGGAAATAGACCAATACCACAGTCGCTGTTAGTGAAACTGCAATAACAACAGCATTCTGAGTCAGAGAGGATGCTTCACTGCTGGCGTGGGCGCCGCGCATATTGCCGGAGATCATGGCTATGATGCTGTAGACAAGAAAGCTGCCGAACAGTGCCAGCGAGGCCATGTCGCCATTTGAAAACAGATGACCGGCTGCCCATAGCACAATACCCCATGACATGGGATGAGCCGTGATGCGTCGAATGCTCGATTTCATCTTGAATGATACCAGACAGATCAGGGCGAACAGCATCAACACGCCGGTGGCATGTCTTCCCCAAACTGGCGGGGTATAGATTTCAACAAACTCTGCGCTACCCATGCCGAGAACAATTAACACCATTGCCACCAATGAAAACATCGCGAAAACACCTTTGTAAGCATTCTCCCCCATGGCTGCCACGAGACCCTTTCTCAAACTCTGTGCGGCTGGAATCAGGTGAATGATGATGAATAAGGTCAACCCCAAAGAAAGCATTGTCATTTATTTCCCCCCTTATCTTTGGCTGTTTGTATGTGCTCATCCTCGAAGGTCGGGTAATCGGTGTAGCCGTGCGCATCGCCGCCGTAAAAGGTGTTCTGATCTGCTGCATTCAGTGCTGCTCCTGTTCTGATTCGGGCCGGTAGATCGGGATTAGCCAGAAACGGAATGCCGAACGCAATCAGGTCGGCGGCATCCGAGGCGAGGGAGGCTTCAGCGCGTTCACTGTCATAGCCGCCGTTGGCGATGTAGATGCCGTCGAATCGCTCGCGCAGTTGTCGGGTATCGAAATCGGGATCGGACTGGCCTGTCATGTCCACTTCCACCACATGCAGGTAGGAGAGCCCCCGGCCCGATAGAGAGTCGGCGACATGATTGAACGTGGCCTGTGGATCAGAGTCGGACATATCGTTGAAGGCGTTGACCGGCGAGATGCGCACACCGATCCGTTCCGCGCCGATTTCTGCACTAACGGCCTCGGCAACCTCCAGCAGGAATCGGCACCGGTTCGCTACCGGGCCGCCGTATCCGTCTGTACGTCGGTTGCTGCCGTCGCGGATGAACTGGTCGATCAGATAGCCGTTGGCGGCATGGA
>JBHHTY010000239.1:0-1557 GCA_046753565.1 Mariprofundus sp. | reverse complement strand
TATTCAACACAGGAAATGGAATCGTGATACCGAACTTGATCAGGTTTTCGCCGGCTTCGCGACCGGTCATCGCACTCAGTGAGATATCGGGAATGCGCGACACGCTGGCCAGATCGGCCTGAGCCGTCGATTGTGTCAGTTTTGAACGCAATGCCGAAAGATCGGGACGTGATTCCAGTGCAACCTTGTATGCATCGGTTGGCGGTTGCCAGTTTGTCAGCAGTTTGGGCAGTTTCAGGCCGGAAGACTTTCCCTGCCCCTGAGTTTGCATTGGACCATTGCGGCCCATGGCAATCAGATAAGCTTGTCTGCTTTGTGTTAAAAACTGCCTGGCAACTGTTGTTGCATTCAGTGCGGAAGAATAAGCTGATTGGGCAAGATTGGCATCGAGCTGACTGGATTGACCCAGTTTTAATTGCAAGGCCACGGCATGGCTGACTTTTTTCGGCCAATGAGAGCGTCACATAAGCTCGGGCGGCTTCAATCATCAATTGCTGGCGTGTATTTTCCCGCCCCTTACTCACAGCATCCAGAGCGGCCTGGGCCGATTGTTCCCTAAGCCCCCGTTTGCCGCCAATCTCGATACCCTGTGACAGGGTGATATAATAATCGTTGGATGTTCCCCCGCCGTTCAAACGACGGCGCTGCGGCTCCAGAGAAAGCTCGGGATTATAGGCATAAGCACTTTGCTCCGTCAGATTGCCTCTGGCCATGGCGACTTCCTGCTCTGCCATTTGCAACATCGGATGCTGTTTCGCAGCGGCATCCATGGCCTCCTTCATGTTTTCGGCATGAACACCAGCGGATTGAATACATAAATGAATGCACAACAGCATTCCGGTCATAAAAAATCGTGTAGGCACAGTTTCCCCCTGTGAATTGAAATAAAAGTAAACGGGGAAGCTGATTTTTATTCTAACCGAATAGAGCTACACCAAAGCCCGGATGTATCAGTCGATCAGGCTGGTGATTCAGTTATAAAAAATCAGCTGTGCAAAAACCTGGGAGGTTGTTCGATTAAATGAAGAATCTCGGGGAGATTCAGTGAGGTCAGCAAAGCCGGTGAAGCCAGACCTATAACAGGCTGGGCCTGATGAAAAGCCGGCTGGCCCAGAAACACATGCGCCGCGTGCGCAGCACAGGTTTGATCAACGGGCGCATTCTGATCCTGATGATCGTTATCGGACTGGGATGATGACAGCTCAACATGAGCCGGCACATCGGCCGCATGACAGACATCAATACCTGCCCCGCAGACAAACATGCCCATTTGCAAAGAGAAAACAGCAATCCATGCCAGATAACGCATAACAGCAAATTTAGGTTCAAAACCTTATTATAGCAAGCCTTGGTGACTAACCCGGCAATAAAAAGAAATCTCAACGTCAGAGTCATGGATACTAACGAAACGAAAAAACAACACATTTGCAACTTTATTACCCAACATAAATTAACTGTATCCTAAATCCTGCAAGCGGCATTTTCCGTGTCTACTTCCCAGATATATCCTTAGCAATTGGTAAGGTTATTGCGGGGATTTCAACTCAAATTTTCCGG
>JBHHTY010000238.1:0-1576 GCA_046753565.1 Mariprofundus sp. | reverse complement strand
TCACGTCATCTTTCCGGATGGCAAACGCATCATTCTGCTGGCCGAGGGCCGCCTGGTAAATCTCGGTTGCGCAACCGGCCACCCGAGCTTTGTCATGTCCAATTCATTTTCCAACCAGACACTGGCGCAAATCGAACTGTTCAATCAGACCGGGCAATATGGCAAGGAAGTCTATGTGCTGCCTAAAAAGCTGGATGAAGAAGTTGCACGTCTGCATCTTGGTAAAATCGGGGCAGACCTGACCGAATTGAGCCAGAAACAGGCTGATTACATCGGCGTACCCGTGGAGGGACCCTACAAACCGGATTATTACCGCTATTGATGCGATTTCTTCCAGTTTTATCTGTTCTCATACTCCTGACTGGCATTTCTCAGGCACAGGAAGAGCCTTCTTTGGATGTAACATTTGATAAAACCGGTGACGGCCTGGTAGATGCTGCTGACTGGGGAAAGATGAGCGAGGAAGAAAAAGCTGCCTATGCTGATGCTTCAATAGGTGAGCTTGGCGAAAATATCGATACCGGATCGGAAGGTGGCACCAGCAGATCCAGACAATATCTGGATGGTTTAAAATCAGTGTATGAGGATTAAGGGAATTCTAATTTTCATCAATCAATTTAAAATTGTGACCGGCATCACATCAAAGGCCATGATCCGGCCATATAATCGGGACAATTGATGCCTCTCTATCCCACACCCCTCCCCAGAGGGCATCGTTTCAGAAGCCCCGGCTTAACACCGGGGCTTCTTTTTTACATCGATGCTCCTTCACAGGGCATTCGGCATATCCCGATAAAGTTCAGTTACATCTTCCGGTTCACAAACCAGAAGCACCTGGCAGCCTGCTACAAGCGCCCGCCTGGTTGCATCTGAAATATCTGTTCCCACGCCATTCATAGACAGATCATCACTCCAGATAGAACCATTAAATCCAAACCGATCACGCAAAACATTGTGCAGCCAATACCCGGACATGGTGGCCACCTTCTCTTCCACTTCCGTATAGATGACATGTGCCGTCATCACGTGCTTCAAACCATGGTTAATAGCGTAATGAAACGGCTCGGCCTCGGTGAGCAGAACCTCCAGAGACGAACGCACATATGGCACTGATAAATGTGAATCAGCATCAGCCCGTCCGTGACCGGGAAAATGTTTCCCCACGGCTTCAATGCCAGCCTCATGCAAACCCCGAATGCAGGCCAGACCCAGATCAGATATTGCCCCGATATCCTCGCCGTAAGAGCGATTGCCGATAATGGCATTACCTGAGGGATGAAACACATCGAGAACGGGTGCGCAGTTGTGTGTAAAGCCAAGTTCATGCAATGCGTAGCCGATAGTTTGTGCATCCAAATAAACCGCCTGTTTGGCCACCCCGGGATCTTCGGCATAGAGCAAGCCGTGTTCCTCTGCCTGCTTGCGACCGCAAAACGGCGGCCAGGAAATACGGCTTACCCGTCCGCCCTCCTCATCAATAGCCGCCCATGTTTCCGAACCGGCACATTCCCGGACTGCCTTCAAAAGGGACCTTACCTGATTTGCATCCCTGATATTGCGCCCAAAAAGAATGACC
>JBHHTY010000237.1:0-1579 GCA_046753565.1 Mariprofundus sp. | reverse complement strand
ATCTATTGCAGCGTCGGCATCCATCCCAATCACGAAGTGGATGCGGAGCCGACGGTCGAGCAGCTGTGTGAACTGGCAGGCCATGCGAACTGCGTGGCCATTGGCGAAACCGGCATGGATTTCTTCCGCCACCGCGTTGCGCCCGAGGTGCAGGAAGCGCGTTTTCGCACCCATATCCGTGCAGCGAAACAGTTAAACAAGCCGGTCATCGTGCACATGCGCGAAGCAGATAACGATACGTTAAGGGTTTTGAAGGAGGAGGGGGCGGATAATGGCATCATGCACTGCTTTTCTTCCGGCTGGGATACGGCCCATGCAGCGCTTGATCTCGGCATGTCCATTTCCTTTTCCGGCAATGTCACGTTCAAGAAAAATGACGAACTTCGAGAAGTGGCAAAAAAGGTGCCGGACGACCGCTTGTTGATCGAAACTGATGCTCCGTACCTTGCGCC
Source organism: Mariprofundus sp. (assembly GCA_046753565.1). Classification (GTDB taxonomy): domain Bacteria; phylum Pseudomonadota; class Zetaproteobacteria; order Mariprofundales; family Mariprofundaceae; genus Mariprofundus. The sequence goes on along the minus strand of JBHHTY010000237.1, from coordinate 1,127 downwards.
GATACCATACCGCGGCAAACGCAATGAACCAGCCTATGTAAAGCATGTTGCCGAATGCATCGCTGAGGTGAGGGGAGTTTCTATTGAAGCTCTGGCGGAAATCACAACTGCAAATGCCAGCAAAAGGCTTTGCATCTAAATTCTTGCCCTAACCAATCATTAAACGAACATTCGCTTACGACATCCAAAAGGACATTCATAATCTATGCTAGTTCGAGCCATGCCGGAATAAAACTGGGAAAGTCCAGTCATCCTGATACGTTTGAACACGCTTGCTGAAAACCCAATAACAGCTTACATTTGCTTCATGCGTGCTGTGGCATTAATCGCTATTGTGGGTTTACAACTCTCCATTTTAACATGTGGTTATGATAGCCATGTGCATCACATGGATGGTGAATCAGGTGCCATTGAGCACCACCATGATCCAGCAGGTGGAGACGGAGGGCTGTCTGATCACCCATGTCAGGTTCACGCATCACACGTCTTTATCGATCACGAACCAAACATCCTAAATGCAATTCCATCAGCTCCGGAATCGAGCTACGAGCTTGCTACTCTGAACTTCACAAGCGTTCCACACCTTATAGAAAGACCACCAAAACATTCGCACGGCTGAGTTTCATCTCATCAATGCCTGAGTAGATCTACGCTGTAGATCTGTTTGATGTATTCCGAGATCGGACCTCGGCTTCCCCACAACTTAAAAATCTCATCACAGGGGGAAACTGTGCGAATTCGTTATTTGATTGTATTTCATGCCGGGCTGCTGATCTGCCTGCACCCGTGGTATGCAAATGCAATAACACTTGAAGAAGTAATGACAATGGCCAGCGAGCAGCATCCAAAGCTGCGGATAGCTGAGAAAAGTGTCGATGCAGCCAAGGGCAATCTGGAGGAACAGGGTTCTTATGCTTACAACCCTGAGCTATCTCTGGAGCCGCAACGCCGCAGGTTGAACGCTGGCGGTACATCCAATGATTACTACATCACCTTATCCCAAGGGATTGAGATTGGCGGTAAGCGGGGGTACCGGGAACTGTCTGCCCAAGCTGCCCTGAGCGCGGCTAATCAACTGGCTGAGGCAACCCGGCAGCGGTTAAGCATTGGCGCCGCCAGAGCTTTTG
>JBHHTY010000236.1:0-1613 GCA_046753565.1 Mariprofundus sp. | reverse complement strand
GGCAATTCCCACTGCATATTACTCTGGAATCGCGGCAAAACCTGTAATGTTGCAGCATTGGTTGGCAGGCGTGTTGTCTGCTGATGCTGCGCCTGAAGAAACCAGTCTCCGGCCATACCTCCAATTTTACCCGCCTGAGACAGCGTAGCGATACTCTGCAAATACGAAGTGCTGATCTTGTTATCTGTCGCGTAATCCGCCAGATAGTTGTGGTCGCTGATATGATCCGCTTTCGCATCAAAAGCCATGTTGGCAGGTAGAGTCCAGTGGATATCACCCTGCAGGCGACTGCGATTGCTGTTTGTGAGCGTATCATTGATGCCTGCAACATTGATACGCTCATGTCCGAATGTGGATGCATGGCGCAGTTCGGCTTCACCCATCACACCGCGCGCACTCATCCAGTGCGGCGTCAATGTGGCATCCCAGTTTTCCGACGGTGCAAAATAATAAGGCAGCGATATTTCTGTTCCGCGACGCTTGCCGAGACCGAAGCCGGGCGTAAGAAAACCGGATTTCCTTTTGGTCGACTGCTGCCACCACGGCGTATAAAGCACCGGAATCCCGCCCAACTCCAGTCTGCTGTGCCTGGTTGTCAGGCTACCCTCCTGTTGATCCAGAACACCATGACTGGCCGCTATTCGCCAGGATTCCTGATCAATCGGGCAGGATGAAAAGGTCAGCTCTTCTGCTTCAAGGGTTTGATCATCAATGCGTTTCAGCTTCCTTGCTGTTAATCGCTCGCCATTTGGCAAAGTTACGACTGCATTGTGCATATACCCGGTTTTACTGCCGGTATGCATGACGGTACCTTCAGCATGAATCGTGGCCTTGTCCGACTTGATCACCACATGTCCTTTTGCTTCCAGCACATGCTGATCCGTTCGGTAAATCACTTCGTCGGCAGTGAGTGTATCCGATTCTCGTTTGATCACCACATGGCCGCGCGCGATCACCACACCTTCTGCTGAACGACTAATCTGATCTGCGGCAATATCGACCGGATCGGCCAGGGCATCTGGCATCACGGCCATCAGAAAAATGACAGCAATATAAAAACAATGGGACAGGCGCAACATGGCAGGGCAAGCTATCCTACAAAATCAACCCGTCCACCGGAGATCATCCTGATGCCGAAGACATGGTTGCAATGTGGAAGAATCAGTCTGGTTTGATGGCAAAACCCAGGTAATTCACAGAAAGATCATCGCTCAAAGAAAAGTGGTCACTCATGATGGCATAGCTCATGCCTTTTAAGTCCCTGATCTCAAGGCCCGCACTCCGCAAGGCCACATTCATTTCCGACGGTTTAATGAATTTGGCATATTCATGGGTGCCTTTGGGCAACCAGCCGAGGATATATTCCGCTCCCAGAATCGCCTTGATATAGGAAACCGGATTGCGGTTCAGGGTGGCAAAAAAGAAATGGCCGCCGGGTTTGATCATAGCAGCACATGCTGCAACAGTGCGAGGCACATCCGGCACGTGCTCCAGCACTTCCAGACAAGTAATCGCATCATAAGCCCGTGCATGGGTTTCCGCCCAGCTTTCAGCATCATTTTCCACATATTCAACGGGAACCCCGGATTGCTCACTGTGCAGACGAGCCACGC
>JBHHTY010000235.1:0-1628 GCA_046753565.1 Mariprofundus sp. | reverse complement strand
ATGTGCCGGAACTCTCATTGCCGGTTGATGACGGTTCGTTGTGGATTATCAAGGCCCTGTCATTGGCCGGGATGACGGCATCCAATGGCGAGGGCATCCGCATGGTCAAACAGAATGCGCTTTCCATTGATGGCGAGAAGATCACCGACAAGGATTACCAGCTGCAGCCGGGCGGCCCGTATTTGATCAAACTCGGGAAACGCAAATTTGTGAATCTGACCGTGACGGTTTAAGTCGGAGCGATAAAGCTTTTGCCCATGTAAAGTTCAGGGTTTTCTGCAATAAATGTATGGAATACTTGTATAGCCGCTACAATCATGCTATTAATACGAGCGGGGATTAGCAAAAGCCGGGGCGGGAAATCGATCAATAGCAAATACCTTCTGAATGAAGCTCCCTGTCAGGCTTGGTTGTTCACTACTTGGGGGTGGGCATGGCACTTTATGCATTTGATGGTACATGGAATGAGGATGAAGAAGAGGGTGTTTCTGAACACGAGACGAATGTCGTCAAATTCAGGGATATTTACGAAGGCCCGGTTGAATACAGAGCGGGCGTAGGCACTCGATACGGAGCTGTCGGCAAGGTTCTCGGCGGTGTGTTCGGGATGGGTGGTCAGTCGCGCATTGAGGAAATGTACAATGCGCTGAAAGAAAACTGGCAGCGTGGTGATCAGGTAATCGATATTATCGGGTTCAGCCGGGGTGCGGCGCTGGCTATGCATTTTGCCAATATCCTGGGACAGGAAGGCATCAAGCTGGATGACGGCAGTGTCGTAAAACCAGATATTCGTTTCCTGGGTGTCTGGGATATTGTCGGTTCATTCGGTATTCCCATTGATTTCATTATCAATTTTCACGATATTAATCTCGGTTTCATCATCGATAAGGTGCCGGATTGTGTTCAGCACTGCTTTCATGCCATGGCTCTGGATGAGCGCAGGCAGACCTTTGATGTCACCCGTCTCGATGTTGGCAATGCGAACCCGCATGTTGAAGAAATGTGGTTCAGAGGCGTGCACAGCGATGTCGGGGGCGGCAACGATAATATCGCCCGATCCAATATTGCTCTGCAGTGGATGCTGAAGCATGCCGGAGCGTGCGGTCTTCCCGTCAAACAGGCGGCCATTGATCTTGTGGCAAGGGCAACCAATTCAATGGCGCCGATCAGCGAGAATCTGGATGTGATTCAGGATCCGCGCCGCACAGTGCATGCAACGGATATCTGGCATCCCACGGCAGTGGCGAAAGATTTGAATGTGGGGGATGCATTCACATTTCCGGTAAGGGCGAAAGATCATTATAACTGGTCCGGCGTGGCTCTCAAACAGGGTGCGAGTTACAGGTTTGATATTGCGGCAGATCAGAAATGGATGGATGCGAGTATTTCCTGCGGTCCGGAAGGCTGGAAGAGTGAAGACCTTCCCTGGTACAAGGAGGTTGTAATCACGCAGTTCGAAAACAGCCGGCGTTGTCCTGAAGCCGACTGGTTTGAGCTGGTCGGATCTGTTGGCGATAACGGTGATCAGTTTTTCCGAATCGGACAGGGTGGGGATGCTCATATCTACCAAGCCCGGCAGGATGGCGACCTTTATACCTTTGCCAATGATCTCAGATCCAAATACAACA
>JBHHTY010000234.1:0-1662 GCA_046753565.1 Mariprofundus sp. | reverse complement strand
CTTCCAGCTTGACTTGGCATGCCTCACCAGCCACAACCGCTTCATACCGTGCCGCCCTCCGATTTGACTGTCACTAGCTTCCTATCAGGGCCATGGGATACCAGCAGGCTCAATTCCCGATTCAGGTACCGATCCTGATATTCATCCACCATAGCAATCATCTCCAGGGTAATCTGACCGACAGGCATGTCAGCATTGTGACACGGCACTGTCATCCCCATGCCATCATGGTGTCACATTGTTTACATAACAATGGGCTTCTAACAGAACAGGAGGGGTGAGATGAAACCAAACCGCGTGTTGATTTTATCATCAAGACCATTGCTGCCCACCAGGTTGCCAGTCTTATGCAAAGGCACACAAAGTCATCCATTATTGTCGAAACCGATCTGCTCGCTTACAGGGCGCTGGTCTCCCCTCATATTACCCACCTTGTCACTGACATTGATAATTTCTCCCTGAACGGTCTCGCGGTCGGGAAATGGTGGCATTCCCTCAATGAAAATTCATCGTGGTATGCTTTGTGCTGGGTGGAAACACGCCGGCCATGAGAATTGCACATACCGCAGGCGCTAAAGGCTTCTTTTTTCTCAATGCAACGGGCCTTTCAACCAACACGGATCGTGGCATGGCCAGATTGCTGGCAAAAGCTCAGACGTTCACACCTGCCACAATACGGGAAACTCACCTGTGCATGGATATCCGGCAGCAGAGTTATGCACTGCCGTATGCTGCAATCATCTGAGGCAAACCCTCAGAAGAAAACACTTGAATACTATCTTGATACTATGCACATACCCTATGATCCGGCCATCAATCACCTGGCATGTAGAAGAATGTATGACAATCTTGGAACTCCGGGTGCTGTAGTACTTCATAGTTACGTTAACCCGGACACGCACTAAGCGGCGTGATTCCCGATAGCACATTCACAAAATCGTCCTATACTTGGGTTAATCAAAGGCAAACAGGATAACAAGATTATGTCTTCACACACCATTCGCCGATTTGACACTGAACTTGATCAGCTCAGGGAACACATTCTCTCCATGGGCGGATTGGTCGAGCGCGCCATCAGGAATTCTGTTAATTCAATGCTGGAACAAAATCAGGAGCTTGCGGAAAAAACCATTGAGCGTGACAAGGCCATCAATGCACTCGAAGTTCAGAGCGACAAGCTTACACGAAGCATTCTTGTCCGGCGCCAACCTGCAGCCAGCGACCTTCGCTTCATCGTGGCCTCCATCAAAGTGGTCACCGACCTGGAACGTATGGGAGACCTTGCGGCAGGAATAGCAGAGGGCACACACAGAACCCGCAAGTTCCCACCAATGGAATATTCAAATCTGGAAATCATCGGCGAAAAAGTACTCATGCAAGTCAACCGGGCGCTGGATGCCTTCTCACGTGGCGATATCGATCTGGCCATGGAAGTCATCGGAAAAGACAAGAAAATCGACAAACGATACAAGACCATGTACCGCGAACTGCTGACCTATATGATGGAAGACCCACGTTCAATCAGCCCATCAATTATTCTGACCAACGCCGCTAAAAACCTGGAGCGTATTGCTGATCATGCAACGAACATCGCTGAAATGGTCGTTTATATTATCCGAGGCCACGACATCCGCCATGTGGATAATAAGGCAGCCGCCCACC
>JBHHTY010000233.1:0-1676 GCA_046753565.1 Mariprofundus sp. | reverse complement strand
AGGTGCCGGGTATTGATTCCGATACGGCGCTGGCATTTTATCTGGCTGAAAAACATCTCGAGCCTTTGTTGCCGCGTACAACAATCAAACGATTGGGGCCGCATTTCAGGAGGGCGGAGGAGGTGCTGGATCAGGCTGATGCCGATAAAGGCAATCCGGCCTGGCGCAACAAGGTGCGAGTGCTACATCGCGGCCCCGGCCTGAAAAGCCCGGCTATTAAAGCTGATGTTCAGTCCGCCATTTATGATGGTCTGCTGCGCAACCGGCGCCTGGATGTGGCATATCTGCCGCGTGGTGCCGATACGCCCAAACAGTACGAACTCAATCCTCTGGGGCTGGTTCTGAAGGATGGGCTGTTTTATCTGGTCTGTTCGATGTGGGATTATGAGGATATTCGTCTACTATTGTTGCATCGCATGAAGTCGGCAACGGCCATGGATATTCCCTGTATTGCGCCTGACGGTTTTGACCTGGATGGCTATATCGAGTCCGGCGAACTGGATTTCGCCATAGGTGGTGAAATCAGGCTGAAAGCGAGAGTGAGCCGGCAGATTGCCATTCATCTGGAGGAGCGTCCTCTGCATGATGATCAGCAGTTGAGCGAATGTGAGGATGGTTCATATCTGCTAGAATCAACAACCCGGTATACCAATGAACTGCGCTGGTGGTTGCTTGGTTTTGGTTCTTCGGTAACTGTGCTTGCACCGGAATATTTGAGGGAAGAATTTAAACAGATAGCCAGTGATATGGCTAAAATATACGCCGCATCTGATGGTTAAGGAGCCTCTGAATAAGTGCATGGACGCACTTATTCGTGGCCCGCGCGGGTACTCTGAAAAAGTCAGAGTATCCTTAACATAAAACAAACAGCGCGCCTGTTTGGGCTGGCCGTCCATGGACTGCACGGAAACGCTGAATTGCCCAGTGCTTCCCCGGCAGCGTGGCTGATTTACTGCGCGATTACCGGAATATCGATTTTGCGGCTGTTGAGTACGCTGATCTTGCGGGCGATTTCACCGGCCAGCGCATGATAGACCCTGGCCTGTTCTGAATCCGGTGCGGCAGCCACAATCGGGGTGCCTTCATCGGACTTTTTGCGGATGGAGATGTCCAGCGGGATATGAGCCAGGACACTGGTGTTATATTCCCTGCTGAGTCGGTCGGCGCCGCCTTCGGCGAAAATCGGGCTGGATTCACCGCAGTGTGGACAGATGAACTGGCTCATGTTTTCGGCAATGCCGAGCGTGGAAACACCTGCCTTTTTGAACATTTCTATGCCCTTTCGGCAATCCAGCAGGGCAATGTCCTGTGGCGTTGTGACCATCAGGGCACCGGTGAGCGGAACTTTCTGGGTCAGTGTCAGCTGCACATCGCCGGTGCCCGGCGGCATATCGACGAACAGATAATCCAGTTCACCCCATACCACATCGCTGAGCAGCTGGCTCAGGGCGCCGGATACCATCGGGCCGCGCCAGATCATGGCCTGATTTTCTTCCACCAGATAACCGATGGATATGGTCTTTACACCGTAGTTTTCCAGTGGATAAAAGGTTTTCTTGTCATAATCAATTTCCGGTTTGTAGCCGACCAGGCCCATCATTCGAGGAATGGAAGGGCCGTAGATATCCGCATCGAGCAGGCCGACGCGGGCACCTGTTTGGGCCATAGCAACAGCG
>JBHHTY010000232.1:0-1690 GCA_046753565.1 Mariprofundus sp. | reverse complement strand
GGTGGTGCCGGCTATGATCACGAGGGCGACCCCTTTCCGACAACAACGCTTGATCTGTCCAGAGCCAGTGATGCTGTGCTTCTCGGTGCCGTGGGCGGGCCGAAATGGGAGCCGCTGGACAAGGCGCTACGTCCCGAGACCGGCCTGTTGCGCATTCGTTCGGAACTGGATCTTTTTGCCAATTATCGGCCTACCAGAGTACATAGCCAGTTGATTGGTTCCTCCACTCTTAAACCGGAGGTGATCGATGGAGTGGATATCCTCGTGGTACGGGAGCTTGTATCCGGTATCTACTTTGGTCAGCCGCGTGGCATTGAAGATATTCCCGGCGGTGGCAATAGAGGTTTCAACACCCTGGCATATACTACTGATGAGATTGAGCGTATCGCCAGAAAGGCATTTGAGGCGGCACGTTTACGTTCCGGTCGTGTTTGCTCTGTGGACAAAGCCAATGTTCTGGAATCCACTGAATTCTGGCGGCGGGTGGTTACCGATCTGCACGCAAGTGACTATGCCGACATTGAATTAAGTCACATGTATGTTGATAACGCAGCCATGCAGCTGATACGCGATCCGAAACAATTCGATGTGATTGTCACTACAAATATGTTCGGTGATATTCTGTCGGATGAAGCCTCGATGTTGACCGGTTCAATCGGCATGCTGCCTTCAGCCTCTGTTGGTGAGCACTATGCAATGTATGAGCCCATTCATGGTTCAGCGCCTGATATCGCCGGCCAGAACAAGGCCAATCCCCTGGCGACCATTCTCTCTGTGGCCATGATGCTGCGCTACACGCTGGAGCGTACGGATCTGGCCGACAAGCTTGAGCAGGCGGTTGAGCTGACACTTGCTGATGGCTTTCGTACCCTGGATCTCGTTCAGGGTCACGGGACCGCAGTATCATGTTCGCAAATGGGAGATGCCGTCTGTCGGCATCTGGAAGCGCTGTGATGGATACCTTGCTAGCGGAGAAGAATGGTTACCGTGTCGCGGTTGTTGGTGCAACGGGTGCTGTTGGGCAAACGATGCTTGAAATCCTTGCCGAACGAGACTTTCCGATATCGGAAATGATCCCTGTAGCCTCCAGTCGGAGTGCCGGAACAGAGCTTGAATTCAAAGGAAAGAAGTATCCGGTTCAGGATCTGGATCAATTTGATCCGGCTGGTTTGGATATTGCGCTGTTTTCAGCCGGTGGCAGTACTTCCCTGAAATATGCACCAAAATTTGCCGAAGCAGGTTGTTATGTGATCGATAATTCCAGTGCCTGGCGGATGCATGAAGATGTGGCCCTGCTTGTTCCGGAGGTGAATCCACTGGCTCTGGAAATGGCTGCAGGAAACCGGATTATTGCCAACCCGAATTGTTCCACTATCCAGATGGTGGTTGCCCTGAGCCCGTTGCACAGGGCGGTTCCCATCCAGCGAGTTGTTGTTTCCACCTATCAGGCGGTTAGCGGTGCGGGTGGACGGGCTATTGATGAGTTGGCGAAACAGACACGCGATTTACTTTCCGGTTATGAAGATACGGAGGCGGAGATATTGCCTGCACGGATCGCCTTTAATGTTATTCCCCAGATTGATCGTTTTGAAGACAATGGCTATACACGCGAAGAAATGAAAATGGTGTGGGAGACGCATAAAATTTTGGGAGATAGCAGTATTACCGTGAACCCAACTGCAGTCAGAGT
>JBHHTY010000231.1:0-1693 GCA_046753565.1 Mariprofundus sp. | reverse complement strand
AGGATTACACCCACTGAAATTGCGGTTGCAGCTGTGATGATAGTGTTTGCGTCCATATTTATATACTCCTATGCGTTTTAAAAAAATCAGTGTTCTACCGGCTGGTGTGCAATGGATAAGTACACCACGGTAAGAATCATGAAAATAAAGGCCTGCAAGAGACCGATAAACAGGTGGAAAATAGTCCAGGCAAGTCCGATAAAGAAACCGGTTGCCATGGCGACAGCACCACCACCTAACAGCAGGAATGCGATCAGCAGAAAAATCACCTCGCCTGCAAACATATTACCGAACAGACGGAAAGAAAGAGATAATGGCTTGGCAATTTCTTCCACCAGCTTCAATATCAGATTGATCGGCATAACGATTGGCTTCAGGAAACCCGGCACCAGATTGGTAAAGGGCTCAAACAGAAGCTCTTTACAGAAGTGTACTGGTTTGAGCTTGAATTCGTAATACAATACCAGCGCAAAAACAGAAACAGCCATCGCTGCAGGCAGGTTTAAATCATTGGTTGGCACCGGGCGGAAATGGGCAACACCAAACAGGTGGGCAATATTGCCAAGCAGGAAGGCGGGCAGGATATCAATGGTGTTGACTAATGCGATAAAGACAAAAACAGTGAAGGCAAGTGGAGCGATTAATGGGTTGTGGACCGGGAAGTTGTCGGTCACCGTATCATCAATAAAGCCAACCACGGATTCCATGAAATTCTGAGCACCACTCGGTGCGCCTGCAACCAGCTTGCCCTTCAGCCACAAGGCAAAGCCAAACATCGAGCCAGCCACGACAAGTGAGACCAACATAGTATCAAGATGGAGTTGCATAAACGGATTGGTTTCATCGAACTTTACAACCCAGTATTGCAGATGGCCTGCAATGCCTCCGTCGCCATGACTCTGATCAGCCAATCCCGTCTCCTTTGTTTTCTTTTTGCTCTTTCATAAAACCAAACAGGGCACATACAAATATAACCGACTGCGCCAAAAATATCCCACCGGCTACCCACAGCAGATGCAGATTCAAAACATGCGCCAGAAACAAACCGGCCAGTAAAGCAACAAACCTGATCACCGCGCCCAGATACAACGAACGCTGACTATCACCGACATCCAGGCTTCTGGTTTTCTCCAGCCTGTGGGCAAGCCACACTGCATTGGCTACCATCAGCACTACTCCGTACAACAGGGCAAAAGCAAACTCACCCAGACCTGCTAAAACCAGACCGGCAAAGCCCAGCATGCCAAAAATCAGTTGCAAACGAATCATGACGTTTGAAGCAATCAACTTCGATGACGAGGCTGCTGCTGAACTTAATGGTAAAGGCATAAAATACCGCTTGAATTCCCCAAGCTCCCCTGACCTGCTTTCTGAGCGGGTCGCACTGTAGCGTCACATGGCCTGCATTTCAAGTCCATAAATGCAAACAGGACATTTTTTTAGTATCATTGTTTATAGCATCAGCATCTGGTGTAAAGATCAGATTAATCCACCCAATGCCTGCCTGCATAAATTTATCAATGGGTCTGGATAGATACCAAGCACAACCACGGCAATAGCAGTGACCACAACCGTAAATTGCATTAGTCTGTTTTCAACAAAATTAAAGGCAACGCGCTGCTCATCAAAGTATATATATTTGACCACGCGAATATAATAAAAGGCGCCGACTGCGGAGAACAGCAGAGCATAG
>JBHHTY010000230.1:0-1716 GCA_046753565.1 Mariprofundus sp. | reverse complement strand
TTCAGTTTTAAATGGGAGAAATGTTTGAGAATGGCGTTTTTCACGCATTCAAAAATATCGAATCCACCCAACGCAGGTTCCAGTGCGATAATGGTGAAGCCTTGATGTTTTAAAAATAATGAGGTCAGACATAGCCCGGAGCCCACCTCCAGCATGCGATGTTTTGTATCCAGGTCAGCAACAATCAAATCCAGTGTTACCAGACTTTCATTGGCAAATGTGTCAAACAGGGACCGGATATCTTTTTCCTGATAACCGTGTTCGAGTGCAATTTGCCCGGCAAGTGTTTCAAATGGAATCCGGGCCAGAAAATGATGTAGCGATTCTTTTAGCGCAGCTTGTTCTTCGTATGATAAAATCGCTTGCTCCCTGACTCTGCTATTTATGCAAGCAATCCAGATTGATACGGTGTTGATTGCAGTACCCCTTATCAAAGGGCACGCAAATGCTAGCATGCGACAGATGTTGAATCCAAAGGGTGATAAACAGGGATGACAATTGATCGTTACCTGCTTCGGCTATGGCTGGGTCCGTTTATTGGTGGGCTGATTCTGGTGATGGGCGTATTGCTGTTGGGCCGTGCTTTGAAATTACTCGGCATGGTTTCGGACAGTGCTCAGGCATGGTCCTTGATCGGGAGCATGTTGACTCTGACCATGCCTTATTTTCTTCTTTTGACTGTGCCGATGGCATTCTTTCTTTCCATGCAAAATACCATTGCCAGCCTTCAGCAAAGCAGTGAAATGGATGTGATGCGTGCTTCAGGTATTTCCTATAACCGGATGTTTCGCAGTTTTTTCATACTCGTGTTGCTGTTGTGGATGGGGTTAAGTTACACCTCGATGGTGTTGCTGCCTCAGGGACAGCTGGGCTTCAATAATCTTGTGATTAAAATTTATGCGCTCAAGGGGGCTATTACCTTCTCTCCGCAGCGCTTTACCCGGGGCCTGGACGGGATTACGGTCTATGTCGATGGTGAAAATGAGGATGGTACCTATCAGGGGGTTATTCTGGAGGATAACCGTCAGGGGGTATCGGTCATATATACAGCTGAATCAGCACAGTTTGAAATGAAGGGAAATAATCTTGAGTTACGTATGGACAACGGAGTTCGCCTTGAAGGATCCGGTGATGAACAACGTATGCTCGCTTTCGATAAATACCGGGTAATGATTCCGGTATCGAGCGGAAAAATCAGACATTTGGTTTCCGAGGATCATGTGACGCTGATGACCTTCAAACAATTGTGGCATGAACTGGATAAAGGCGAGCCTATTGCCATAGCAGAGTGGAATCGGCGCCTGCTGTTGCCGATGACGGTGCTGGTGCTGTTCTTTTTTGCGCTGCCGTTTTCATTGACACAGAAACGTTCAGGCAAGGCCGGATCCATGATTGCCGGTATTGCATTGCTGGTCGTGGTTTATAATTTGCAGCTGATGTTGCACAGACAGGTCAATCAGGGCGGGTTTCCCGGTTGGACGATGTGGGCTGAACAGGGGATATTGCTGGCTCTGGGTATATTCCTGTGGAAAAGAGCCGAAGCTGATGGGTTGCCTAAAATATTTTCACAGACGGGTGAGTGGATTTACCTGTCACATCAGTATGTGATGCATAAAATAGCGCACAGACGAGGCAAAATTCCGGATTGAATCACTCATGGGGAGGATAGCAATCTGCGCTGAATTTCTTCCCAGACATCGGTTGGTTGCATGGTTT
>JBHHTY010000229.1:0-1779 GCA_046753565.1 Mariprofundus sp. | reverse complement strand
ATTATGCACAGCGATGGCCTGCATCCATTCTACAATCTGGTTGTCTGGCATCCGGTGCTGAATAACCCGCAGCGTCTGGCCACCGCCTTACTCGAAGATCAGGGCAAGGAAACCGACGATGCCTGCGTGCTGGTCTATCGTCATTTAATTGGCGACTCAAAAAGGAGTTTTGATGACGCTTGAAAAACAGGAATTCTTCAGACAATACAACGCGCTGATGCTGGAATATGCGGAATCATTTGATGAAGCGCCGTTGCTGGCCATTGAGAATCTGGGACGGGAGATGGTTCAATCGAATATTCCGCCGGAAGATATTGGTGAAATGCATCATAAGGCCATTGACCAGTTGATGGCTTCCCCGGAATTCAGCGCAGAAAGAGTTCGCGCCGCATCGCAGCCGCTGATGCAGTTGCTGATGGCTTACGGCATTACGTTCAGGGAAATTCGGGCCAGAGAAGAAATAGAGCAGTCGCTTCTGGAAAGCGAAAAACAATATCGCGTATTGTTCGAGTCTTCGAGAGATGCCATCATGATGTTGGATAAAACCGGGTTCATCACCGGCAATTCGGCGGCGATAAACATGTTTGGTTGTCATACTCTTGATGACTTCAAAGGCAAACATCCATCAGAACTTTCCCCGCCCAAACAGCCATGTGGCACAGATTCCATGACCTTGGCAAGCAGCCACATTGCCAAGGCTTTGAAAATGGATAGCGCCGAATTTGAGTGGATGCATAAACGCATGGATGGCAGCGTATTTCCAGCCGAAGTGTTGCTGTCTGCATTGGAAGTGGATGGTAACAAAATATTACAGGCTACAGTGCGCGATATCAGCAGCCGCAAAAAAGCAGAGGAGGCGCTTCGCAGCCTGGCTACTACTTTCTCAGCCGTGAGCGGCGAGGAGTTCTTTTCTAATGTGGCGACCCATCTGGCTACGACGCTGGGCATGGATTACGCCATCATCGGCGAGCTTATGGGCGATCAGGATCGGGTCAATGTGGTTGGCGGTTATGCGCATGGTCAGCTTATGGAACTGCCCTTTCAATATGATCTGGCCGGCACGCCTTGCGAACACGTAGTCGGGCAGTCGTTTTGCATCTGTCCCTCAGGCGTGCAGCAGCAATATCCCGATGATAGGCTGCTGGCGGAGCTGGGCGTGGAAGGATATATGGGATCGCCGCTGTTCGATGCATCCGGTCAAGCCCTTGGCATTATCGTGCTGATGCACGGCAAGCCTATCGAAAACAGGGAAGTGGCTGAATCCCTGTTCAGGATATTTTCAGCCAGAGTGTCAGCAGAAATTGAGCGCCGGCAGGCGGAAGAATCGGTGCGCAAATTATCTTCCGCAGTTAAGCAGGCGGGTGAATCTGTCATCATCACAGACCGGGACGGCATCATTGAATATGTCAATCCGGCCTTCACCCGAGTCACCGGCTACAGCAGCGAGGAAGCCATAGGTCAGACGCCCAGGCTGCTCAAAAGCGGCAATCAGGATGCCGCCTTTTATGAAGCCATGTGGAAAACCATTACGGATGGAGAAGTCTGGCATGGCAAGGTGATCGATAAAAGAAAGGATGGCAGCTTCTATCCTGCCATGCTGACCATTTCGCCTATTTTTAATCAAGCCGGAGAGGTGAATTATTTTGTCGGCACGCAATCCGATCTCAGTGAGCTTGAGGATATGGAGCAGCGCTTTCATCAGGCCCAGAAAATGGAAGCCATCGGCACCATGGTTGGCGGCATTGCCCACAATTTCAATAATATGCTGGCAGGCATGAC
>JBHHTY010000228.1:0-1800 GCA_046753565.1 Mariprofundus sp. | reverse complement strand
TGACGCGATGGAATTTGCTGAAAAACATAATGAAACACGGGTTATTTTAATGCGCTTGCCCTGCTTTTCCAGACTGCCACTGGCAGCGGTGAAATTCATGAACAATGCGGCTCAACACTCAGTCATCAAGCTGCCGCCGGATCAGATGACTCATCTCTACGATAGAAAAAGGCTTGCCGAGTACGATTTCATTTTTCATGTTGGCGCGGGAATATTGATCATAACCGGTGGAAAAGATGATCTTCACCTGCGGCCTGATCCGGCGCATGGATTCGGCGGCCTTGCTGCCGATCAGAACCGGCATAATGACATCCATGATAACCAGATCAATCGCATCAGCATGGGCCTCGAACAGCTCAACGGCCTGCTGACCATCTGCTGCCGTCAGCACCCGGTAGCCCAGAGATTCCAGCACCTCTTTACCTGTTTCAAGCACATGCTCTTCATCATCAGCCAGCAGGATCAGCTCACCATGGCCTGCGGCAACCTCCTGTTTCCGGTCTGCTGGCGCAGTCATGGCTGCTTTCTGCTCAAGCAAAGGAATGTAAATATGAAAGGTTGAGCCACGGCCTTCGATGCTCTCCACTTCGACAAAGCCGTTGTGTGTTTTGATGGCGCCAAAAACCATCGCTAAACCAAGGCCGGTTCCCTTGCCCTGCTCCTTGGTAGTGAAAAAGGGTTCAAACAGATGTTCGACCTGATGCTCGGGAATACCCATGCCATTATCTTCAACACTTAAGTGGGCGTAAGTCCCCTCCCTGAACCATGAATGGCTGCTGATAAACGCCGCATCGGCATAAAATGATTCCAGCCTGACGGTCATGCATGGCTGATCCACGTCTTCCACCGCATCGCGGGCATTATTGATCAGATTGAGCAACACCTGATGCAACTGCGTGCCATCTCCATTGATGATCAACGGTTCGCTGCAAATCTCCTGCTGCATGGCGATATTTTCCGGCACCGACGCGTGCAGTAATTTGAGCGTTTCCTTAAGGAAGGGATTAAACGCCATCTGATCAATGCTGACCCGATCCTTGCGCGCAAAAGTGAGCAGTTGCCCAATCATATCGGCGGCGCGCATGGATATCTCTTCGACACTGGACAACTTGTGCACGACTTCGGGCATATCCCGCGTATGCTGCCTGGCCAGATACAGATTGCCGGTTATGCCGGCCAGCATATTATTGAAATCATGGGCGATGCCGCCGACCAGCGTGCCGATAGCCTCCATCTTCTGAGCCTGATGAAACTGATGCTCCAGATCCTCAAGTCTGGTCAGATCAGACTGGATGCCGACAAAGTGGGTTATTTCTCTGGATTCACTATGGATCGGAGAGATGGTCAGCGTGGTCGGATAGAAGCTGCCATCCTTCTTTTTGTCAATTACTTTGCCATGCCAGACTTTCCCACTGCTAATGGTGCTCCACATCTGTTCATAAAAGGCAGCATCCTGATTGCCGCTCTTGAGCAGTCGCGGCGTCTGGCCAATCGCTTCTTCAGCGCTATAGCCGGTGAGTGTTGTAAAAGCAGGGTTGGCGTACTCAATCACGCCTTGCCGATCTGTGATTACAATCGATTCACCGGCTTGCTCAACGGCTTGAGATAATTTTCTCAATTGCTCTGCTGATGATTTGAATAAGAAGTAAATTATCATAAGAGTAATAACCATAAGTAGCAATCCAACTAAAAAGATTGATATGATGGCCTGTTGGATAAATTTAACTTCACCCGTGACATCGGTTAATAAATAAAGGAGGCCTAAATTTGTATCGCCACCTGCATCAGCTAGGGGGACTG
>JBHHTY010000227.1:0-1836 GCA_046753565.1 Mariprofundus sp. | reverse complement strand
AATGCCGATGCCAAAATGAGTCCGCCGCTCAGAACCGAGGCGGATCGTCTGGCTGTGATTGAGGGCTTGAGGGATGGCACCATTGATGTGATTGCCACCGATCATGCCCCGCACCATGAAGATGATAAACGCTGTGGCCTGTCCTGTGCCGCTTTCGGTATTGTCGGACTGGAAACCATGCTGCCGGTATCGCTGCAACTGGTGCGCGATGACGTATTATCGCTCTCCGCCATGCTGGCTAAAATGACCTGCAATCCGGCTGCTTTGCTGAGGCTCGATAGCGGCACACTGACGGTCGGAGCTACTGCGGATGTCACGATTTTTGATCCCGATGCCACATGGGTCGTGGATCGCAACAAGCTGGTATCGAAAGGCAAAAATACACCGTGGCACGGCAAGGAAATGACCGGACAGGTCACCCATACGCTGAAAGACGGGCGGCTTGTTTATGCCGAAGGGACTGTCCGTGACTGATACAACACAGGGCACGATTTTTGAGGAATATGCAACGGTTGTGGCGCATGTGAGACATCCCGGCGATCAGTTTGTGATGCGTGTGCATGCGCCGAAAACAGCGGCCAAAGCATTGCCGGGACAGTTTGTGCATCTGCGCGTGTCCGGGGAAAGACCATTGCGCCGCCCGATCTCGATCATGCTAACCGATCCGGACAAAGGTACGGTTGATTTGCTTTACAAGGCGATTGGCGAGGGAACCCGTTTGCTGGCCGAGAGAGAGGTCGGGGACACGTTGCCCATGCTCGGGCCGATTGGTCAGCCCTTCGATTTGGCCGACAAATCGAAACGCTATGTGCTGATCGGCGGTGGCGTTGGCATTCCGCCGATGATTTTTGCAGCCGATGCCCTGCAGGGTATGGCCGATTGCGTGGTGTTTGCCGGTTCCGAGGTCGCATTTCCCTTTGCCCTGAAACCGTCGACCATGTTGTTGCCTGGCGTGAATGGCAACACGATTTTATCGATCAGTTCACTGGAAGAGCGCGGCATTGCATCAAGACTGGCATCCAATGCCGGCCTGTATGGTTGCTACGAAGGCCATGTGCCGAATCTGGCGCGTGATTATCTTGCAGCGCTGTCAGAGACTGAACGCGCCCGTTGCATTTTACTTTCCTGCGGGCCGCATCCCATGCTTCATGCGGTTGCCCGTGTGGGCCGGGAATTCGATTTGCCGGTATTTTTGAGTCTTGAGGAGCATATGGCCTGCGGTATCGGCGGCTGTGCCGGCTGTGTGGTCAAAACCATGGAGCATGGCGAGGAAAAATACCGCCGTGTCTGCGTGGACGGGCCGGTATTTGCAGCAGAACTGTTACCGGATTTCGCATAGGGAGATGCCGATTGATTGCCATCCTGGCAAAAATCAGCTTGCTCAGGCAAAAGCGCGGTTTTGCCATCGCTTACAAATCAGGCACTTACGGGCCTCATTTGGGCAGGTCGTGTATGGCCGGCCTCGGCAGCAGGCTTTCGGGTACAATCTCCTCAATCAATATGAATGCTTAAAGCGTGAATCGCTGATGGAAACAGGGATGCCAGGGCACGATAAATCATCCGGTGACTCTGACTGCGGGCCAATCCGGAAAAGCATGCCGACTTGATGTGAATGATATAATGGCCGCCACCGTGCTCCTGCACACCGGCATGACCAGCATGTTTCCACGATTCATCCTCGATGCGCAGAGATTGTGGTTGAAATTTCTTTTCCAGCAATTGCCGGATGGTTTCACATGTATCACTCATGCATCCGGATTCCGGCGATACAGGACACAGATCTTTCCGATCTGCCCCACCAGTTCGGCCTCACTCCGGCTTGCCAGCTCTTGCATG
>JBHHTY010000226.1:0-1847 GCA_046753565.1 Mariprofundus sp. | reverse complement strand
AAAATCAAAGAAGCCCGTAACATGCTGGATGATGCCGGTTGTGATGCATGGCTCGAAGTTGATGGCGGTGTGAATGTGAAAACGGCCGCTGAGGTTGGCGAAGCAGGAGCCGATGCGATTGTAGCCGGCTCTGCCGTATATAATGCGCCGGATTATGCTGCAGCGATCGCCGACATCAGAGCGCTGGCCACAAATGCATAGATTCAATATGTGTATATGGCGTTTGACTGCTTGCCTGCTGGCTGCTAGCTATCGCAGTTAATTTTTGATTAAAAAAGATTTAAGGGAGGAGTAATTATGGCAGATCAAGCAAATCAGTCTCGCCGCAGCTTTCTCTATGTCGCCGCCGGCGCCATGGGTGGAGTTGCTGCCGGTGCGGCTGTCGTGCCATTTATTGGCAGTATGTTGCCGGCAGCAGATACGCTGGCAGCATCCAAGACCGAATTTGAAGTGTCCACGGTGGAACCGGGGCAGCTGGTCGTGATTCAGTGGCAGGGTAAACCTGTGTTTGTGGTCAATCGCACTGAAGAGTATCTCAAACAGGTCGATGGGCATGATGACATGCTCAAGGATAAGGATTCCAAAGCTATTGAAGCAGTGAGTGCTGAATGGTTGACCGAAGAGAACAGAAAATATCGCGCCATTAAACCCGAATATCTGATTGTTGTTGCCAGTTGTACGCATCTGGGCTGTATCCCTTTGTTCAAGCCGACGGCCGGTCGTAAAGACTGGGGTGAATCTGTGCCGGAAGACTGGCCGGGTGGCTGGCATTGCCCCTGTCATGGTTCCTTGTATGATATTTCTGCTCGAGTGGTTAAGGGTTCACCGGCACCGCACAATCTGCATCTGATGCCATACAAGTATCTCACTGAAACTAAAGTCGTCATCGGCTAATCGGACAAAGGAGGGGAATGTGCTAGAAAAAATGATGAAAACTCGCTTGTTCGGCTGGATTGACGAACGGACAGGTGCCGAAGCGATTCTGAAATCGCAATTAACTGAATACCCGGTTCCCAAGAACCTGAATTATATGTGGAATTTCGGTTCACTGGCGCTACTGGTGCTGGTGCTGCAGATCCTGACCGGCATCTTCCTGGCGATGTATTACAAGCCATCTGCAGCCTTCACAACGGGCGATTATACGGTGGCTTTTGATTCCGTTGAGCGCATCATGCGAGATGTGAACTTTGGTTGGCTGATTCGCTACATGCATGCGGTCGGTGCATCGATGTTCTTCGTAGTGGTCTATATGCATATCGGTCGCGGCATGTATTATGGCTCCTTCAAGGCGCCTCGCGAGCTGTTGTGGATTATCGGTGTGGTGATTCTGCTGATCATGCAGGGTGCTGCTTTCTTCGGATATCTGTTGCCATGGGGCCAGATGTCCTTCTGGGGTGCAACCGTGATTACCAATCTGTTCGGTGCTTTGCCTGTATTGGGTGAAAACCTGCAACAGATTCTGCGAGGAGGCTTTGCTGTTGGTGATCCGACACTGAACCGTTTCTTCTCACTGCATTATCTGTTCCCGCTGTTGCTGGTGGCAATTGTCGGCGGGCATGTGCATGCACTGCATGTCGTACACTCCAACAATCCGGAAGGTATCGATCTGCACAAGGATGAGCAGAAAATTCCGTTCCATCCCTACTACACCATCAAGGATGCATTCGGTGTGGCGGTGTTCCTGTTATTCTATTGCTATATTGTCTTCTTCAATCCGCAGATGGGTGGCTACTTTATCGAGGTGGATAACTATGTGCCGGCCAACAATCTGCAGACGCCTGCCCATATTGCACCGGTCTGGTATCTGACACCGTGGTACACGATTCTGCGTTCGTTCGAAAGCAAGT
>JBHHTY010000225.1:0-1932 GCA_046753565.1 Mariprofundus sp. | reverse complement strand
TCCCTTGCAGGCCGCCAGCATCATGATACCCATGATACTTTTACAGTTTACCTCGATATTGTCCTTGATAAGCTTGATTTCCGAATCGAACCGGCTGGCTTCCGTAGCCAGTTTTGCCGATGCCCGGGCATGCAGTCCGAGCTTGTTGCAAATGGCGATCGTCTGTTCAGCCATCTGCTTGTTTCACGGTATCGTTGTCGCCCGAAACCTGTCCCGACATCGTGATATTGGGCGCAACCTGAATATATTGGCGACCGGCCCGTACCACCTGCTGGGCCAGTTCAGTCACACTGTTCACATGATGACGCAATGTGGCTGCCTTGATCAACAGCGGCAAATTGAAGCCGGAGACCACCTCAACATGACCTGCCTGTAAACATCCCATAGCCACATTGCATGGCGTACCGCCGAACATATCAGCCAGCAACAAGACCCCCTGACCGACGTCGCAGGTGCGGACTTTTGTCATCAGCATATCGGCAATCAACTCCGGACTACTGTCATTGGTGACATCCAGTGCATCCATGAGTGCCTGTTCACCGACCACATATTTTAATGACTCCAGCATTTCACTGGCGATACGCGAATGACCGATCAATACAATACCGATCATGATGCCGCTCCGGCCTGATGTCTTTCGCTTGTTCCGTATCGCGTTATTTTCAGCTCCCTGTGCTGAATACCGGGCTCAACCATGCCCTGCTGATGAATCCAGCCAGCAAAGCGCTCGGCCATATAAACCGAACGGTGGCGGCCTCCGCTGCAACCAAAAGCCAGTGTAAAATACTGTTTCCTCTCTTGTTTCAGATGTGGCCAAATAAAGTTCAGCCACTGCCGAATATGTGCCTCGGCCTGCCCGACTTCCTTGCATGACTGTAAAAATGCGATGACTCTTTCATCCTGACCGGTCAGTTCAGCCAGCCCCGGTTCATAGTGCGGATTGGGCAAAAAGCGCATATCGAATACGCTATCCGCATTGGCTGGCAATCCATGTTTATAACTGAATGAAATCACCGTACATGACAGTCTGTGATGACTTTGCTCCGGCTGACGCCAGAACAAATCGACTTTCTCCGCCAGCTCATAAGGCGTCAAATGGCTGCTGTCCAGAATCATATCTGCCATCGCACGAATCGGCATCAGGCTTTCGCGCTCTTGTTTGATAGATTTCATCAGGTCATGGCTGTTGGGAAACGGATGGCGGCGCCTGACCGTGGAAAAGCGGCGCTGCAACACATCATCATCCGCCTCAACAAAAAGAAGCTTCCAGGCACCCGGCGTACGTACACCTTCAATAGCCGCCCGAATGGCTTTGGCACTGAAACCGCTGCGGGCATCCAGACAGACCGCTGCCGACTGCTTACGCCCCCGCATACTGACTGCCCAGTCCTGCAACATCTCCAATGGCAGATTATCCGTACAGAAAAAACCGGCATCTTCCAGCGCATGCAATACTGTACTTTTGCCCGCTCCGGACAGACCACTGATCAATAGCATCCTGATTTCTCCACCACGTCAAGGTCCCTGTTCAATTCGATTCTGCAGCGACTGCACGAAGTCCTCGCCACTGTGGATACCCCGCTGTTTCAGCAACTGATTGCGTGTTGCCACTTCAATCAACACAGCCAGCGAACGGCCGGACCGGATAGGAATCGGGATACGCGGAATCGGCACATCCAGAATCCCGGTTTCGCTGTCTTCGCCCAGAACCCTGTCTTCTGGCGCCACCTGATCCCAAGGTACGAGCTCCACCATCAGGCTTAATCGTTTGGTATCGGTAATCGCAGCAGCCCCATACAAATCGCGGATATTGAGAATCCCCAGTCCGCGCACTTCCATGTGATAACGCAAGGCCTCCGGACTGCGGCCCACCGCAACCTTCGGGCTTTCACGGGAAAATTCGACCATATCATCGGCAATCAGGCGATGGCC
>JBHHTY010000224.1:0-1946 GCA_046753565.1 Mariprofundus sp. | reverse complement strand
ATAAGGCGCGGCCAACTTGTTATCCGCGAATGCAGTCGTGCCGCCATGCTCTTCCCATTCCCCTCTGTGCAGATCCAGATATTCATACGTCCGCTTCAATGCCCAGAGCAATTCCAGCTCCTGTTCATATCCGGCGGCGATACCGGAATCGGTTGTGGTGATTTGTTTGCTGATCTGCTGCTTTTCAGCGCGGTTTTTCATATGCAGGCTGTCCAGCAATCGGGTCAGGGAGTCGTGGAAACCGCGCTGCATATCGACCAGCGCTGCAACCGGACGGATGGCGTTTTCATGCGCCACCTGCGCATTAAACAGCGCCTGCGGCTCTGAAATACCGGAGGGCTCCCGTTTCAAAAACGGTGCAACATCGATCATGCTCTCTGATGCTGCCTGCATGCGCAGCTGCCGCTGCTCATTAAACAGTTGCATGGCCGCATCGATGGCCTGCTGCGCTTCCTGCTTCGTAGATGCGCGCGGCTCCTTTTTTTCCGGCTGCTGTCCGGATTCAGACAGGCTGTTCTGAATCGCATCCATCTGATCGACCGTTTCACCGAGCCGATCGGCCAACGTCTGATAGCCGATATTCAGCTTCTCATCGCTGAACGTCACCCCCTTGCCGCCCGGCTTCCATTCGCCCCAGTGGATATCGAGATATCCGTACACGCGGTTCAAAGCCTCCAGCACCAGATACCAGCCTTCGTAGGTCGCCTCCAGCGGCTCCGGCCTGAGCTCTGAAAAGACCTTTCCCGCCCGCTGTTGCGCTGCTTTTTCAGACACACCCTGAGCTTGCAGCATCCGCATCAGCGCCATGCCAAGATCACGATGCATATAGCCCAGCGCAGCAGCGTGATTTGATGCCTTTTGCACCTGCCCGATGCGCCGACGCAGCATTTCGCGCGAATCAATGCCCATCGGCCCCATATAGAGATACGGAATCACCTGCCCCATAGCCCTGGCGGTAATGCCAAGTCGCCGCTTCTGTTCCGATTTAAAATAGCGCACAGCGCCATCGACGGTTTGCTCTATTACGGGCTGCTTGCCCGGTTCACTCGCATGGCATGGATTAGCTTGCAACCCAGCAAAGGAGAACAACCCGATTGAGCAGATCAGCCTGATCAATAGCTGGTTGCCGTATGTTTTTTTATTCATCGCGTTTTATATTTTTGGCAATAGAACTGATTTCGCCAATGGTCAGCACGCCATCATAAATTCGAATGTCATCCAGTTGCCCAAAGAAAAATTCCTTGTAGGGCTCAAACTGCCGACCAAAGCGAGTATGCGTACCTGATGCAGTGGAAAAAAGGCTGCTGTTAAAAGCAACCTGGGGAACATTATCAATGAATAACTGGGTTTTACCTGCTGTAGAATTTACAACCAGGGCATAATGGTGCCATTTGCCATCAGTCGCCATTTTTGCTCTGGTGCCATCCGATGAAAAGTCGGTCACCCGAATAGCGCCTGATGGAGCCTGCCCGATATAAAAGCCAGGACCTCTGGATCTGCCTTGAGAAACAAACTCAGTATAGGTTTTTTGAACAGCAGACTGACGGGCAAAAAAAGTCAGCGTATAGCTCCCCTTGGCGGGTATGATATGACTGCCAATCTGAACATAGTCATCCTTACCGTCCAGGATCAAACTACCATCGCGGACAGATGCGCCATTGAGCAACGTGCCATCTGCATTGCCAACAGAATCAGAGGCGTCGGCATCAAACTCGTAGTGGTGAATTAAAGGAGTATTTCCTGCAATACTCTCTTTAATCTGACTGAAACTCTTTGCCAATTCTCCAGCATTGTCTGCTGAATAATATTTTCCGCCGCCATTTTTAGCGATACACTGAAGTTGCTGTGCCTCATCTCCTTTGACATCAAAGCCAATGACATCAAGTCGAATATATGCACCTGCCGCTCTGGCTTTTCTCGCTGCTTCACAGGGGTCTCCACCGCAA
>JBHHTY010000223.1:0-1965 GCA_046753565.1 Mariprofundus sp. | reverse complement strand
ATCGCCACGAACAGCGATAATAACATCTGTTTTAATTTCATTCTCTGCTCCCTTGCATA
The DNA here is from genome assembly GCA_046753565.1 of Mariprofundus sp. GTDB lineage: Bacteria > Pseudomonadota > Zetaproteobacteria > Mariprofundales > Mariprofundaceae > Mariprofundus. The sequence continues at coordinate 1,906 of JBHHTY010000223.1, read as the reverse complement.
CAAAAGTCCACCATCAGGCACAAAACATCCGATGACAGCAGAAGTATTATAGCAGAAATATCAGAAGCCCAGGACCAGACAAGATACTTTTCAGCCTGTTTTCCTCAAAGTCCACAGACTACAACTTTGAATCGGCCGTGAACTCCGGCACCAGCTGCTTCAGTTCTTTATGAAGCAGCTGAATATCGCGACTGGCGCAGGCCTGTCGCAAGGCTTTCATCTGCTGTTGCATCCGTTCCCAGTCCACCTCGCGACTGGCCGAGAGCATGATTTTCGGATGCATCGTTTTACCCAGCATCTCCGAATCATGGAAGAGCTCCTCATACAATTTTTCTCCCGGTCTCAGGCCGGTAAATACGATCTCGATATCCTTGCCCGGCTCCAGGCCGGTCAGGCGAATCATCTGTTCGGCCAGATCGACTATTTTTACCGGCTCGCCCATATCCAGCACAAATATTTCGCCACCTTCACCCATACTGCCGGCCTGTAAAATCAGACTGACTGCCTCAGGGATGGTCATAAAATAACGGGTAATCTCCGGATGGGTCACCGTCACCGGCCCACCCGCCTCAATCTGTTTGCGAAACAACGGAACCACAGACCCTGTCGAGCCCAGCACATTGCCGAAACGCGTGGTGATAAAATCCGTAGCATCACTGCGAAGATTCAGATTCTGGGTATAAATTTCAGCGCAACGCTTGCTGGCTCCCATCACATTGGTCGGATTCACCGCTTTATCCGTAGAAACCTGAATGAATTTTCTTGCTCCAAACTCAACTGCCATATCCGCGATACTACAGGTACCCAGCACATTGGTTTTGATGCCTTCCGCCGGATTGGCCTCCACCAGTGGCACATGCTTGTACGCCGCCGCATTGAACACGATCTCCGGGCGATAATACTCAAACACCCAGCGCATTCTTTCCTGATCCCGAATATCGGCCAGAAGCGGTTCAACCATACACTCTTCGGCCGCACCCGATGCAGCCAGTTCACCCTCAATCGAATAGAGATTGAACTCACCATGATCAAGCAACAGTAGTTTTGATGGCTTGTGGGATAAAGTCTGGCGGCACAATTCCGAACCAATCGAACCCCCTGCCCCTGTCACCAGTACCGTCCGATTGGCCAGCAGATGATGAATGCCGGAATTATCCAGTTCCACTGCATCGCGCCCAAGCAAATCCTCAATCTGAACCGGACGCAAATGTGAAACCTCCACCCGCCCGTCAGCCAGTTCTGCCACCGAAGGCAGAATACGACAGGGAACATCAAGACTGCGACAACGCTGTACGATGGACTGAATGGTTTGATGCGATGCGGACGGAATCGCCAGCAACACCACTTCCACCGCCATATCCTTTACCTGCTTTTCCAGATCCGCCAACCGGCCAATCACCCGTACGCCGTGAATCTCCTGCCCCTGCCTGCGTGCCGCATCGTCCAGAAATCCGACCGGATTATAGGGTCCGGATTTGAGAAGATCGCGAGCCAGTAATTCACCGGCCTGCCCTGCCCCGACGAGCAATGCCCGTTTGCGTTCTATAGCTGTTAAATTTAAATGCCGGTCTTTCAGCCAGCGGTAGAACAAACGCGGTCCGGCCAGCCCTATGATCAAAATCACCGGATATAAAACCATCACCGACCTGGGTACATCCACCAGGCGCTGCCACACAAACATCACCATAAAACTCAGCAATGCACCTACTGCAACAGCCTGAAGAATTCGCAACAAGTCTGGAATCGAAGCAAAACGCCAGATCCCCCGGTACAAACCGAAATAGCGGAACACCAGCAACTGCACTGGAATTGAAATCGTGATCAGCAAGTGTAACGGGTGCAGATATAAAGATGGAATTACACCAAGATTAAAACGCAGCCAGAAAGCCAGCCATATTGCCGCCGG
>JBHHTY010000222.1:0-1975 GCA_046753565.1 Mariprofundus sp. | reverse complement strand
ATGGCAGACAAATAATGGCAGACAAATAACTGGCAATGCTTGGGTGATAGGAGGAGAATGAATCATTCGGCATGTCTTTATCAATCAAACGAAGGCCATAATAATTTACAGCCGTTCATTATTCCGTACAATGGCTGCCCCCCATGAATAATATCGCCAAAAAAATCCGTTTTCTCAGAGAGCAGCAAGGGTTGTCGCAGCGGGCGCTGGCCGAGAGTGCCGGGATCAGTGCGGCGGCGTTGTCCCAACTGGAGGCGGGGCAGAGTTCGCCGTCGGTGGCGACACTGGAAAAGCTGGCCGATGGGTTGAATCTGACCGTGGCTTCATTTTTTATCGACAGCGTTGATGACTCGGATGTGGAAATTTTCACGCTGGATGAGCGTCCGTCCGTACTGTTGAAGGGTGGCAGTCGTTTTGTGCCATTAACGGCGCAACATCGCCCGGCCGGTTTCGAACCCATGCTGGTGCAGCTGGAGCCATCCGGACAGCTCGATGAGGCGTTGTATGGAATTCGCAGTGCGCAGGTATTCGTATGGGTGCGGCGCGGGCGGGCATTGCTGGAGCATGATGGACGCGAATACGAGGTGCATGAAACCCAGTCGGTTTATTATGATGCGCGCAAGCCGCATAACTGGCGTAATCCGTTTGAGGAAAGCTGCGAGTTGTTGATGGTGCGTTCGCGTTGATATCGCTTTCACTACAACTGGCGCTGGCGGCATGCGGCTCAGCCCTGATGGCAGCATGCAGCCCATTATTGCTGCGCGGGCATACCATGCAGCGTACGGCATTGAGTTTGTTGTTGGCATTTGCCGGTGGGCTGGGCATAGCAGCAGGTTTTGCCGGCCTGATATTGGGCGGTGGCGCGATCACCCTGCCACTCGGGTTGCCGTGGCTGCCGTTACATGCGGAACTGGATGCGCTGGGCGCATTTTTTATGCTGGTGATCGGTTCCCTGCTGTTTCCTGTCGCGATCTATTCGCACGGCTATCTGCGCCATGAAAAGCACATCACGCCGTTGCTGGTATTTATGCCGTTGTTTGCGCTCGGCATGATGGGGGTTGTATTGGCCGGTGATGCGCTGGCCTTTATGCTGTTTTGGGAATTGATGAGCGTGTCCTCTTATTTTCTGGTGACACATGAACATCAACATCTGGAAAATCGCAAGGCAGGCTTTATTTATCTGCTTATGGCGCATATGGCTGGGCTGTTGATTCTGGGTTCGTTTGCCACCCTGTATGCGGCTGCCGGCTCATTTGAATTCTCGGCCATGCGCAGTGCAAGTATTGACCCGTTCTGGGCCTCGGCGGCTTTCCTGCTGGCTGGCTTTGGTTTTGGCACCAAGGCGGGTGTGATCCCCTTGCACGGTTGGTTGCCCGATGCGCATCCGGTCGCCCCGTCCAATGTATCGGCGCTGATGAGCGGCATTATGCTCAAGGTGGCCGTGTTTGGATTTATTCGCGTGGTCTGGGATTTGATGGGGCCCGGTGATTTTCAGGACTGGTGGGGTATTCTGGTGCTGGCGGCAGGCGCTTCTTCGGCTGTGGGTGGCGTGTTGCTGGCATTGCAACAGCATGATTTAAAACGATTGTTGGCTTATCACTCGGTAGAAAATATCGGCATTATTCTGATTGGCGTCGGTCTGGCCATGTTGCTGACTTATTATGACCACCCCTTGCTGGCGGCGTTGGGCCTGATTGCCGGATTGTATCACACCATTAACCATGCGATTTTCAAAGGGCTGTTGTTTATGGGCGCAGGCGCAGTGTTACACAGCACCGGCACGCGCGATATGGAATCCATGGGTGGGCTAATCCATCGCATGCCGGTGACTGCCGTATGTTTTCTGGTCGCCGCCGTATCGATTTCCGCGCTGCCCCCGTTCAACGGCTTTGTTTCCGAATGGCTGACTTTTCAGGCCGCTCTGATGGCGCCGCAAATGGGCGGGGCATTGCTGATGGCCATGGTGCCATTTTCC
>JBHHTY010000221.1:0-1983 GCA_046753565.1 Mariprofundus sp. | reverse complement strand
AGAGACATAATCTACCCAGGCCTGAGTCACATCATTGCCACCCTCATTGATATATTCACCCTTCAGTTCGGTTGCTTCACGCGCCACACTCGATAACGGCGTGATAAAACATTCGCTGGCATAAGGAGAGCCGGACAGGCGACGAATCGCAACAGAACCCGGCTCACCGTTTTCCACCGCATCATTCACCCCATGCGCCCCCACCATGCGGGCTTCCTGCGCATCCACCGGCGAAATAATGGTTGGAAAACTGCGTTGCAAATAACCGAAAGTATCAGCACGCACGCGCACGCTCTCACCCGCATAGGCTTCCTTGACCTTACCGGAAAGAAAATCACCCAAAGCACCGGAACCCGACAACTGTAAATTACCGTGCGAATCACGTTCCCCGGTGGTCATCACAGGGTCACCATCGGCATTGGTAATGCCTTCGGATACCGCCACCAGACAGCGTCCGTATTTGGCAACAGCCGCTTTCACATCGGCCTGAAACTGTGCCACATCAAAGGTACGTTCCGGCACATAGATCAAATGCGGGCCATCACCTTCTTCCTGCCGCGCCAGCGCCGATGCGGCAGTCAGAAAACCGGCATCCCGCCCCATCACGATATTGATCTTGATACCCGGTAATGCCGCATTGTCACGATCATCGCCCATGAATGCGAGCGCCACAAAACGGGCTGCGGAAGCATAGCCGGGGCAGTGATCGGTCACTTTCAGATCATTATCAATTGTTTTGGGAATATGAATGGTGCAGAAGTCATAATCGGCCTCTTTGGCCATTTCGGCAATAATATGGGCTGTTTCGGCGGAATCGTTACCACCAATATAGAAGAAATAACGCACATCGTTTTTCCTGAATACTTCAAACACGCGTTCGCATTCGGCCTTGCCCGGCTTCAGACGCACAGAGCCCAGACCAGCTGCCGGCGTTGTGGCCAAGGTCTCCAGCTCATCTTCGCTTTGCGTGGTCAGATCGATGAAATCCTCATTCATAATACCGGCAATGCCGTGTTTTGCCCCCAGAATACCGGTAATATCCGCATGCTTGCGTGCTGCCAGCACTGCCCCGACCAATGACTGGTTGATCACCGCCGTTGGTCCGCCGGACTGCCCGATCACCATCTTGCCATGTAATGCCATTTCATCACCCCCGAAATTTTGCCGCATGATAACCCTAAATCCGCAGCCGTGGTACAGAAACAATTCCGGCATATACTTTATGTGCGGTGTGATAAATAATTTCCACCATGACTGATGAAAACAGCACGCTCAATGCAATGACAGACATACTCGAACAGGCTGGGCAGCAGATTATCCTGCCTGCTTACCACTCATTGATCCATGCCTCGACCAAGGCGGACGGTTCGGTCGTCACCGAAACCGATCTGGCCAGCCAGCGGTTTATTCAACACGCACTGGAACAACTGAACAGGACAATCGCATTTCTGGGCGAAGAAATGACTGAAACTGAGCAGTCCGCCTGCCTGCAACAAAGCGGCGGACGTTACTGGTGCCTGGACCCGCTCGATGGCACCAGCAATTTCACCGCCCATTTTCCCGGCTTTGCCATCTCACTGGCACTGATTGAAAACGGCATGGTACAGCTGGCCTGCATCCATGACCCTGTACGGTGTGAAACATTCTCTGCAATACGCAGCCAGGGTGCCTGCATGAATGGCCAGCCTGTCAGGGCATCAGACCAGAACCGCGTACAGAATACCGTCGGGTTCATTGATTTTAAACGTCTCTCAACCCCTCTGGTTGTCAAGCTGGCAACGCAACCCGTCTACCGCAGCCAGCGCAATATCGGCAGCTGTGCTTTGGAATGGGCCTGGCTGGCAGCCGGACGCGGCCATTTCATTATTCACGGCGGCGAAAAAATATGGGATTTTGCTGCCGGCAGCCTCATTGCAGAAGAAGCAGGATGTACTGTCGGTGATTTTACCGGCAAACCGCTGTTTCCTGGCAAATCCCTTTCCT
>JBHHTY010000220.1:0-1991 GCA_046753565.1 Mariprofundus sp. | reverse complement strand
ATGTTAGCAAGCTGTTTGAGGAAAACAGGTGTTCCCTGCTCATCCACGCCGACAGGAATCACCTCAAGATCATGCAGACTTTTGATGTAACCCAGACCTCGCACCATGTATTCGGTTTCACCCATTTCAATCAGTCTGCCACCAACATCGTTATTACTGCGGGTAATGGCGTGTTTAACTTTGGAGAGGGGAATGTTGAACGCAGCCAGTGCATCTGGATCGACCTCGACCTGATACTGTTTTACAAACCCGCCGATTGAAGCGACCTCGGCCACACCCTGAACAGTCTGCAGCGGATAGCGCATATACCAGTCCTGCAGCGTACGCAGCTGAGCCAGATCATGCCGTCCTGTTTTGTCCACCAGAGCATATTCATAGATCCAGCCGACACCGGTGGCATCCGGCCCAAGCTTAGGCGACACTCCTGGAGGCAGGCGGTCTGCGGCATAGTTAATATATTCAAGCACGCGTGTGCGTGCCCAATACATATCCGTGCCATCCTCAAAAATCACATAGACCATTGAAAAACCGAAAAATGAGTAGCCACGCACCACCTTGGTATTGGGTACAGAAAGCATCGCTGTGGTGAGTGGATAGGTGACCTGATCTTCAATGACCTGTGGTGCCTGCCCGGCGAAACCGGTAAAAACAATCACCTGCACATCGGAAAGATCGGGGATGGCATCCAGGGGCATGGATTTCATGGCCTGAAAACCTGCAAAAGAGATAAGCAGTGTTGCAATCAAGACCAGAAAACGATTTTTTATCGAAATATCAATGAGTGATTTGATCATAGATAGCTGCTCCGCATCCCGTTAGGCGTGAGGGGTGAAGGGTGAAACATGTTATTTCTCACGGGCTTCTCCCTGACTTTTCACGCCTGACTCCTCACCCATACCGCCCATGTCCATACCATCCATGCTCATGCCGTTCATCTCCTTGTCCCCCGTCGGGGATTTCCAAGGGGCATGCCTCTCTGCCTCTGTGGTTGAAGGGTTGGATTCTACTTTTCCGGCTTCCAGCATCTTCGCAGTGGCTTCTTTGAGTTTGGACTCAGAATCAATCAGGAATTGACTGGAAGTGACAACAACCTCGCCGGCCTTAAGACCTTCGAGAATCTGTGCCTGTCCATCGGAATCAATGCCGATCACCACTTTGCGCGGGCTGTATTTGCCGGGTTCACGTTGCACAAACACCTGCTCCTGCTCGCCGGTGCGCACAATGGCTTCGGATGGTACAACCACGGCATTAACTTGCCGCCTCGCCTTTACCGTCACATTGGCAAACATGTCGGGCTTCAGTGCAAGTTCAGGATTATCAAATTCCAGACGCATCTTCACAGTACGTGTTTTGACTTCCAGATATGGGTAGATAAAACTGACCTTGCCTGTGAACGTACGACCGGGAATGCCGGCTACCTTCATTTCAGCAGCATCGCCCTCGTGCACCCAGGGCATATCATCTTCATAGAGGTCGACAATAACCCAGACACGTGACAGGTCGGCAATCATGTATAGCTCGGTTTCAGGGGTGATACGGCTGCCTTTACGTGCACCGATGTTTATAACGACCCCGTCAAAGGGAGAGTGGATGTGAACCTCCTTCATCACCTTCCGTTCGGCTTCAAGTTTTCTGATCTGGTGGGGGGGCACATCCAGCAGTTGCAAACGCTCACGGGCAGAACGCAGTAAACTCTTTGCCCCTTCACGAATGTCCGGGAATGGGCTCTCTTTTAATATTTCCGCATTGTTCAGAGCCAGAAGATACTCTTCCTGTGTGGCGACAAGCTGCGGTGAGTAAATGGCCATCCGCATGGTGTCTTTGGACACCCTGTCTCCAGTCCTGTCGATAAACAGCTTCTCAATCCAGCCATCATATTTCGGATGCAGGCGCGCCACCCGCTCTTCATTAAAGGTTACACGGCCTATGGTGCGAATGGTTCTGGAGAGGGTGGTGAGTTTGGCTTGCGTGGTGCGGATACCAATATTCTG
>JBHHTY010000219.1:0-2005 GCA_046753565.1 Mariprofundus sp. | reverse complement strand
GATATAGATGCGGTGTATATGCATGCGGCCCAGATGATCAACGGCTCCGGCGGCTGGCCGCTGAATCTGCTGCTGACACCGGACAAAAAACCATTTTATGCCGCTACCTATTTGCCCAAAGATAACCGTTTCGGCCGCATCGGCCTGATCGGTCTGGCCAATCGAATCGGTGAAATGTGGCAGCATGATCGAAAACGCATTGAAGATTCAGCCGAATCCATCGGTTCCGCATTAACGCGCAGCATCGATATGGCTGCGCCGGGCGAAATGGATGCGGGCCTGATTGACAAGGCCTACCTGGATACGGCCAGGGCCTTTGATATCAGTCACGGCGGTTTCGGAGGTGCACCCAAATTCCCGACCGCGCAACGACTGCTGTTTCTGCTGCGTTACGGCAGCCTCAGGGATAAACCGGAAGCACTCAAGATGGTGGAAAAAACACTGCTTGCCATGCAGCGCGGTGGTATCCACGATCAGCTCGGCGGCGGCTTTCACCGCTATTCAACCGATGCCAGCTGGCTGTTGCCGCATTTTGAGAAAATGCTTTATGACCAGGCCATGCTGTTGATGGCATACAGCGAAGGCTGGCTGGCCACCGGCAATCAGGGTTTTGCCGCTACAGCACATGACATCGCCGAATACCTGTTGCGTGAGATGCGGGATCAGGGCGGTGCATTCTATTCGGCTGAGGATGCCGATTCGGAAGGCGAAGAAGGAAAATTCTATGTCTGGACGGCTGAAGAAATTCAGGCTGTGCTTGGCAACCGTGCCGATGCTTTCATGCAGGCCTATGGGGTGGAAAAGGCCGGTAACTTTGTCGATGAAGCCACGCATCAGAAAACCGGTGCCAATATTCTGCACCGAACAGGCGCGATTGATTTGGCCGGTTTTGCGGCAGATCGGAAAAAACTGCTGGCTGTTCGCGATCAACGTATTCATCCGTTTCGTGATGACAAGGTGTTGACGGACTGGAACGGCATGACCATCGCTGCACTGGCTTTTGCCGGCAAGGCTCTGGATGAACCCCGTTATGTGCAGGCGGCTGCCGGGGCGGCTGATTTTATCCTGAATCATTTGAGGAATGACAAAGGCGAGCTGTTGCATCGCTGGCGCGGCGGCAAATCAGCGATTGCCGGTCAGCTGGAGGATTATACCTCGATGGTCTGGGGTTTGACGGAATTGTATGAAGCTGATTTTCATGCCCGCTGGCTGGCAGAGGCGCTGAAGCTGAACAGCATCATGTTGAGTCGCTTCAGGGGCAGGGATGCCGGTTTTTATCGGACCGGGGAAGGTGATGATCTGATTGCGCGGCCGATGGATGTGTTTGATGCGGCTTTGCCATCAGGGAATGCCGTGGCCATGCACAATCTGCTGCGTTTATCGCGCTTGACCGGTGATGCCGGGCTGGCAGCTGAAGCAGCGACTGTTGCGGATCATTTTGCCGGTATTGCCAAACGGGCACCGTCGGGCGTGTTGCATTTATTATCCGGCGTACTCATGGCTGAAAGCCGAGGCAGGGAGATCGTACTGGTCGGTGACAGGGCATCGGATGGTGCAAAGAACATGTTGCATATTATCCGCCAGCGTTACAGCCCCAATGATTTGGTGTTATGGCATGATGCGGCGATAGAGAAGCTGGCACCGTTCACCAAAGGCCAGAAATCAATCGATGGAAAAGTAACAGCCTATGTCTGTGAAAACTTCCAGTGCCGCTTGCCGGACAACGATCCGGCAGTGCTGGTCAGGCTGTTAAACGACGAGTAACGCTGTATCTGCACATGTCATATTTTCTGCTATGCTTAGAGGCGTTTTGAAACGTTGATAACTATGCGCTTTGTCATCAACAGGAACTTGTCAGAGGGGGAAGTGATTGCACAGTTTCGGGGTCTTGTTTCACGCATTTTCATCTCCTGTCTTGATCAGCCGACTTACGGTTGAATGATGCAGAAGAAGATTGGCAAAGTTGACGATTTCCTGCATGGTATATCCATGACCCTCAAGCCTT
>JBHHTY010000218.1:0-2019 GCA_046753565.1 Mariprofundus sp. | reverse complement strand
GAGCTGCGATTTTCGCAGCTCCTTTTTTATTCCTCTGCAATCATTGGACAGGTATTCATTCACTTCATACAGTCTCAAACCATGTCAGCCATCGAACTTTTGTATCAGGCCGCGCTTGAAATGTCGTCGGATCGAACACTTATCGTCAACGCACATGCGCATGCCCTGCTCACAACTATAAGCCAACGAACCGGATGCACTGAACTGCAACAATATTTCAAACCGGAACATACAGCTGTTGCCAATCTGGGACTATCCATATCGGCCGACTGGCCTGCAAATAATCAAACATATAAATTAATCCTGATGCTGCCTGCCAAAAACAAGCAACAAACACTGGCCTGGATGGCAGAAAGCATGAACAAACTGGCCAATGGTGGAAACCTGCTGCTGGCATGCGCCAACAGTCATGGTGCCAAAAGTTATGAATCGGCCCTGAAAAAACTGGCCGGAAATATTTGCTCCCGCTCCAAATCAAAATGCCGGATCTTTTCCGCACAACACTCATCCAGCCTCAACAACCAACTGGCAACGCAATGGATTGAAGCAGGAAAGCCCCGGCGCATGGATGCGCATGGTCTGATTGCCTGCCCCGGCCTGTTCAGCTGGGATCGAGCTGACACCGGCTCTTCCCTGCTGATCGAGCAACTGCCTGAACTGCATGGAACAGGCATGGATTTATGTTGTGGCTACGGCCTTTTATCCGAATATATCCTGCGTCAGTCCTGTGGAATTGACAGGCTACATTTGATTGAAGCCGATAAACTGGCGCTGGATTGTGCAAGAAAAAACACACAGGCATGGTCCAGCCATATCCAATACCATTGGATTGATGCCGCGCATGATGCATTGCCGGATAACCTGGACTGGATTGTGTGCAACCCACCCTTTCACAGTGGACAAACCAGAGATGTTGCACTTGGTCAAAGCATTGTCACACGTGCCTGCCGGAGCCTGAAAAAAGGCGGAGAAATCTATCTGGTTGCCAATCGGAAACTGCCCTATGAACAACTTCTCCGTTCAGAGCTGCAGCAGTGCCAAACGCTGATTGAAACGAGTGGATTCAAGGTTATCAAAGGAAAGCGATCAAATGCATAAAATAGAACGACTGGACAAATTACTCTCGAATCTGGGTTATGGCGCACGCAAGGATGTGCGCAACTGGATCCGGGAAGGCTGGATTACCGTGGATGGAAAACCGGCCACATCACCGGCCCAGAAAGTGATTGCACAACAGGTTCGACTTGAAGGCGCGGAGCTGGACCATCCCGACGGTTTAACCATCATTTACCACAAACCGCTTGCCACTGTATGCTCACGTAAAGAAAACGGACGCCTGATTTATGCTGATTTTCCCGCACGCTGGATTGACCGCAAACCACCGCTTTCCAGTGTCGGAAGGCTGGACAAGGAAACATCCGGCCTGCTGATTGTTACCGATGACGGACAGCTCAACCATCAGCTGACCAGCCCGAAACGGCACATATCCAAAACCTATGCTGTCATGCTGGATTCTCCGCTTGAAGGCGATGAAGTGGAGTGCTTTGCAAGTGGCAAGCTGATGCTGGAAGGTGATGACAAGCCCTGCCTGCCAGCAGAATTATCCATCATAAACGAAACATCAGCCTCACTCGTTCTGCATGAGGGACGCTACCATCAGGTGCGTCGTATGTTTGCCGCCACCGGCAATCATGTGACAGCACTGACACGCACCCATATCGGCGCCCTGTCATTGCAGGATACCGGGCTGTCAACCGGCAAATACACAAGCATTACACCCGACAAGCTCATACAGCTGGTTATTCCCGACAGTATGCCCGGTCAATAGCACCCAGAAAAACCATCCGGTAACAAGTCATTGAAACGCTGAAAATATATTAAGGCGATGCTGATTTATTGCCATCGCTTACACAACATTGCAGGAAAGCAATGTTACACGCAGTACGCCCGAAGTGTGGCATGGATGTATGCCATGAAATCATGGCACTTACGCGCCTGATTTGGTCAGCGTTTCCTTAG
>JBHHTY010000217.1:0-2036 GCA_046753565.1 Mariprofundus sp. | reverse complement strand
CTATCTGCTGTTCAAGCATTCAAAGCGTTAATTCCGGATCACAACACCGTTGCCTGAAATAGACCTTTCCCTGTTCATCTATGGCTTGTTGATTGGTCTCGGTGCCGGTGCAATCGGCGGTATTCTGGCCGGACTGGCCGGTATCGGCGGCGGGTTGATTTATGTGCCTGTGTTCTATGCAAGTATGCCGGGTTCAACAAATGGTATGGCACCGCATGTATTCGCCAGTCTGGTGGCCGTGATCATCACCGGTCTGTTTTCCACCCGATCCCACTGGCGACTGAAACATATCGACCATCAACTGCTGATTTTTCTGCTGCCCGGCCTCATGGTCGGTGCCGGATTGGGGCTATGGAGCACATTGCGCCTGCCCGAGACCTGGATTCTTCTGGCTCTGGCTGGCCTGAATGGATGGGTGGCATATGATTATGGCCGCAAGGTGATGATCACACCTTCAGGAAAAATATCAGCGTCCATCCTTTCCGGCCCCATCGGATTTGTCTCCGGTATGCTGGGTATCGGTGGCGGCACCATGATGGTGCCGCTTTTAAGGCGCTTTACTGCATTGCGTTTTGCTGTCGGCACATCGGCTGCGTGCGGTCTTTTGATGGCAACAGGTGCTGTTGGAAGCAATCTGCTGTTTGAACCTGACTGGCCAACCATGTTGGGACAGCAGCTATCGTTTCTTGTCGGTGCATGGCTTGGAATTGCTCTCATCCTGCCCGAAAGCACCGGCTGGTCCGCCCGCCTGCACAGTATGATATCCGAACAAACCATGCGACTGTTCCTGAAAACGGTTTTCATCATGCTGGCAAGCGGATTATTGATAGCTGCCGCATTATCTGTAATGTCCTAATACATACGATAACAGTCAGGCCAGAGGGCTGCCCGGTCGCTGCCACGGAATTTTGTCTTTTGATTCAATAGCTACCCGCATCACCAGACCAAGAGCCGCCAGCATGGTCACCAGTGCCGAACCGCCATAACTGATAAACGGTAACGGCAACCCCACAACAGGGAACAACCCTGAGACCATGCCGATATTGACCGTGATATACAGAATAAATATGGAAGCAATACCAACACAAAGCAGGGAAGCAAAGCGATTATGGGCTCGATGGCCGATAAACAGGATGCGGAGAATCAATATGGCATAAAGCGATAACAATACGGCAACGGCGAGAAAACCACCTTCCTCGGCCAGGATCGAAAAAATAAAATCGGTATGTTGCTCGGGTAAGAAATGCAGCCTGCCCTGCGTCCCCTGCAGGAAACCCTTACCTGTTACTCCACCCGACCCAATAGCGATGGTGGACTGAATCACATGGTATCCGGCTCCCAACGGATCGGATTGCGGATCCAGCAACGTAAGTACCCGCTGCTTCTGATAATCATGCATGAAATGCCACAATACCGGCAGGGCGGCAATACCCGCAGCAACAGCCATCATCAGTAAGCGCCAAGGCAATCCCGCCGCAATAATCATGCCGGTAGCGGCAAACAACAACACCAGCGTTGTTCCCAGATCAGGTTGCATCAAAATCAGACCGGCTGGAACTGAAGCCAGCAACAACGGCACTATAATTTCTGCAAGGCCTCTGGCTTCCCGGCTGGAAAACCAGCTTGCCAACACGAAGATCAGCGCCCATTTCATCACTTCCGAGGGTTGAATATTGGCCACCCCCAAATCCAGCCACCGGCGCGCACCCATATGTATATCACCAATCACTGGAACCAGAATCAATAATAATAATGCCAATCCGTACATAGGCCAGCAGGCCAGCCCCAGAATACGCAGGGGCACAAAACACAACAGACAAAATACCAGCATGCCAGCGGCCCAGAACATGGCCTGCTTTTGCCACAGATCAGTATTGCCCTGATGTACAGCAGCATAAAGTACAATCATACCCACTGCTGCCAGCCCGAACAGACTGGCAAGCAGTACCCAGTCCAGAGATTTGATCATGCGCATCACAACTTATCACCTGTTTCAACAGGCTGCTTTGCCGCCATGGCCTCCACCACTGCAAGAG
>JBHHTY010000216.1:0-2038 GCA_046753565.1 Mariprofundus sp. | reverse complement strand
TCCACGTATTTAGCCAGCGTGAGGGCAAGTTTTTTTGAGATTTCCATATCCGGATCACCTGCTGTCAGATAACCGATCAGGGCAGCCCGGTTTTCTCCGGCAGCGGCGTCAAAGCACAAAGAAAGCCTGTCTGACTCAGTAACAGATATTTGATCACTCACGATAGCAGCCCCTGAACATCTACACCGAGTTTCTCGCAAACAGTATTAAGATCTTTGTCTCCCCGACCGGACAAATTGACAAGAATCCACTGATTTTTATCCATTTTCGCGGCCAGACGTATAGCATACGCCAGGGCGTGGCTTGACTCCAGAGCAGGAAGAATTCCCTCGCATTTTGACAGGCGCTGAAAGGCTTGCAGAGCTTCTTCATCGCTTACTGTTTCAAGCTCCAGCCGCCCTTGCTCGGCCATTGCTGCCAGTTCCGGTCCGACGCCGGGATAATCAAGGCCGGCCGATATACTGTGTGTAGGCTGAATTTGCCCTTCATCATTTTCCAGAAGGTAGGTAAGATTACCATGCAATATGCCCGGTTTTCCCGCAGTCAGCGAAGCGGCATGTTTTCCTGAATGGATCCCTTCTCCGGCAGCCTCAATGGCTATCAGGCGAATTGGATCATCACGCAAAGGGTGCATCAGGCCGAGGGCATTTGAGCCACCGCCAACACAGGCAATTGCCACATCGGGCAATTGTCCGATCTGCTGTAAACACTGAACGCGGGCTTCCTGGCCTATAACCGACTGAAACTGTCGCACCATTAGCGGATAAGGATGCGGCCCGGCAACCGTGCCAATGATATAAAAGGTATCGCGACAACTTGCAACCCAGTCACGCAAGGCCTCGTTTAAGGCATCCTTGAGCGTAGCCGTGCCAGAATCGACCGGGATAATACTGGCACCAAGAAGTTGCATGCGGAGCACATTCGGTGCCTGACGCCGCATATCGTCCCGGCCCATATAGACATCACACTTCATATCAAGCATTGCCGCCACTGTAGCTGTAGCCACGCCATGTTGACCGGCACCTGTTTCAGCAATAACACGCTGTTTTCCCATGCGCCGGGCAAGCAAGCCCTGTCCAATGGTGTTGTTAATCTTGTGGGCACCAGTGTGCGTTAAGTCCTCGCGCTTAAGGAGGATCCGGGCACCACCAACCTCATCAGACAGGCAGCGGGCATGGAACAGGGGCGTTGGCCTGCCAACATAATCAGCCAGAAGTTTGCAACGCTCATCATGAAATGTCGGGTCAGCCCAGGCCTGTTCAAAGGAGGTTTCCAGTGCTTCAAGTGGTGCCATCAGGGTTTCAGACACATAACGACCACCAAATCTGCCGAAATGACCACCCTGGTCAGGCCGGTGCAGGATCTCCAAATCGCCTGATTGGTTAATGAACTGGGTCAACTGTTCTCCTTCTGTCGGTTTGAGGCCTTAACGCACTCAACAAACCGTCGCATTTTCTCTGCATCCTTGATGCCCGGCTCAGACTCTACTCCGGAGGATACATCCACAGCGTAAAACTGGCGAATAGCCAGGGCATCCTCCACATTATTCCCGTTAAGGCCACCGGCCAGAATAATGGGGTAAGGATGATGAAATGTCTCCAGTAAAGGCCAGTCAAAACTTTTGCCAGTGCCGCCATAGATGCCCACGGGGGCTTTGGCATCCAGTAAAACAGGGCAACGATAGTCAGCCGCGCGGGACAGGTCGTCAGCTGAACCAACCGGAATGGCCTTGATAACGCGTCTGTCCTGAGCGGCACAGGTTTCAGGTGACTCATGGCCATGCAATTGAAGAATATCGAGCGGGCAGGCTGCAAGCATTTCATCAATTACAGCCTGAGCTGCATTGACGAACAGACCTGCAGTAGTAACAAACGGCGGTAATGCCTTGATGATAACAGCCGCATCGGCAGGTGCGATATAGCGGGGGCTATTCTCATAAAAGACGAAGCCCAGGGCGTCCACACCCAGATGAACTGCAGCAAGAGCATCCTCTTTTCGGGTAATTCCGCAGATTTTTATGCGTGGGGTGTTATGCATA
>JBHHTY010000215.1:0-2047 GCA_046753565.1 Mariprofundus sp. | reverse complement strand
GGTGAGGGAAGCACCTTCACTGTCACCCTTCCTTTTGAGATTGTCCGGCAGGATAAATCTTCCCGCCACCTTGCCAACACCCGCATTTTATTGCTTGGTCACACGCTGCTCAGCGAACGTGTATTGCCCTCGCTCCGGCGCTGGGGGGCAGAGCCGGATATGATCCATGATGAATCGTTGCTATTTTCGTTTCTGGTCAACGCCTGGACCACCGGCAAGGCTTATGATCTGCTGATCGTGGAGAAGGCATCACTCAAATGCACGCCCGAACGTCTGGCCGAGGCTATTCGCCCGAAAGAGGAACTGGCCAATCTTGAACTGATTCTGATTGATGCCGATGCCGACAACAGCTCCGATTCTCAACGTCTGGCGGCCGGTTATAGCACCGTACTGCACATGCCAGTGGATGAATCACTGCTATTCAATGCCCTGCACGCATCCACCGTGATGCATCAACCTGATCAGGGTGTCATTGCCATGGTGCAACCGCATACAAGCCATTCAGCCATGCATATCCTGCTGGCCGAGGATAATCCGATCAATCAGGATGTCATCATGACCATCCTCGAAAAAGCCGGACATCATGTGCAACTGGTCGAAGATGGTGAACAGGCACTGGATGCCCTGACAAACGGGCAAACATACGACCTTGTACTGCTGGACATGCACATGCCTCACCTGGATGGACTGGAGGTGCTCAAGCAGTTCCGCTTTATGGATACCAGCGCAACCACGCCGGTGATTATGCTCAGTGCCGATGCCCTGCTGGAAACCGTCCATGAATGCCTGGCCGCCGGAGCCGATGACTATCTGACCAAACCGGTGGATGTTACCGCCATGTTGCAAACCATCAGCCGTTACGCACCAACAGCCGAGCCGAATGCTGCGCCTGCATCAACAGGCAGCGCAACTGAGGCTTCGGACGATGCAATACTCGACCATAGCGTGCTTGACGAACTGGTCTGGGTCATGTCCACCCGAGAGAAATTCGACAAGATTTTCACCACCTTTGCCCGCAGTTGCCAGAGCCGCATCGAAACACTGGAGATGCATGCCGCCAATCAGGACACCGCCCGCTACCTGATTGAAATCCATACCCTAAAGGGCGGCGCCAGTGTGCTTGGCGCCAAGCAAATCACCGGCACATGCCTTGAGGCAGAAGCCCTTAAAAATGCACTGGACCAACAAGCCATGCACACCATCAACAAGCAACTACAGATGCAACTCACCGATGCTATCGGAGCACTTCGGGCCTATATGCAAATGCGGTGGCCTTAGGGAAGCGCTGATTTATTCCGTGCTTCCACACAGCCCACGGACGGGCTGCCAAATCAATAGCGTAAGCGGTTGATTTGTAAGCGAAAGAAAAATCGCATTTTTTCTTTCTCGCGCTGATGGTTGGCAGGACGCCAATAAATCAGCATCTCCTTAGCAACCGGCGGAGCCTGGCTTTGTTGCCCGCCAGGCCCCGGGTTGCAACCATTCACGCCACTCTGGCCGATTGCCTTTTGACCAACCGCTCCATTAAACGTAAATCTTTATCACGCAACTGCAATGCTGCATTTGCACATATTTCAGCAACACTTTCCAGTTCATCCCGAGTGACCGGGTTAGTACACATTTTTGCTTGTCGGAAAGCACGTATACCATTGAGGGAACGTTCTTCTTTATTAATGTAATTATATACAGCCATTTCTCCTTGCCCTTCGTCAGCTAATATATCAACGATACCCATCGCATGCATTTCTTCTGCCGGATATAAACGGCCTCCAAGAATGATCTCCTCAGCTTTTTTCTCGCCAATTTTCCTAGACAGCAAACTATAGGCGCCAACGCCAGGGAAAAGATTAAATAAAACTTCCGGAAAGCCCATTTTTGAACCCTTCTCAGCAATCAGCACATGGCTCGATAGTGCATACTCAAGTCCTCCACCTAACGCATCGCCCTGAACAAGAGAAATAGTCGTAATATTTTGTCCAAGGCCGGAGTAATTCAACAGCAACGTATCAATGCATACTGTGGCATATTGAAGCAACCCATCTTTATC
>JBHHTY010000214.1:0-2054 GCA_046753565.1 Mariprofundus sp. | reverse complement strand
CAAGGGAGCAGAGAATGAAATTAAAACAGATGTTATTATCGCTGTTCGTGGCGATGTTTATGGCAGGTGGTATAGCCTGGGCCGGAGATGCGGTGGATATCAATACGGCAACGGCCAAGGAATTGCAGGCCGTGGATGGTATCGGAGCCAAAACGGCAGCCCGGATCGTTGCATACCGGGATGAACACGGTGCCTTCAAGAGTGTCGATGAGCTTTTGAAGATCAAGGGCATTGGAAAGAAGAAACTTGAAAAAGCCGGCGATGAATTGACGGTTGGTGAGGAAGAAAAGGAAGATCACGATAAAAAAGGCGATTAACAGGCAAAAAACAGACGGATGCGGCATGCTGCAACAGGCATCGCCGCATCTTCTTTTTTGTGATGCGTATTCGTGGGCGGGAAAACCGATGAAATCAGAAGACTGTGCAGCATAAACGCTGTGTTGAAGTGGCGGTATTTTCACCTTTGGCCGGCAGTTTTACATATCTGTGGCCGGATGCATTCGGTGAGCCGCTGGCAGGCATCCGGGTGCAGATTCCTTTTGGCAAGGCTTACCGGTTCGGGCTTGTACTGGCCGAAACAGACAGACCGGAAGGCATCGAACTCAGGGGAATACAGGACAGGCTGGATGAAAAACCGCTGCTGGATCAGTCCCGTATGCAGTGGCTGGAACGGGTGCGCCGATATTATCTGACCAGACCGGGAGAATTATGGGGCAGTGCGCTGGGCTGGGCAGCTCAGGATGATTTGCGTCGATTCAGATGCCCGGACCGTCAGAATCTGGCTGAAGAAGATGCCGAACTGGCCGGGTTGTTTCGTACGCGAGCAGCGATTTCCCTCAAACTGATATTGCAGCGCTCCGATCATGCTTCCGGGGTTCGCAACAGGGTTGCGGAGGTATGCCGTAAGGGGTTGCTGCAGGAAGTGCATCCTGATCCTCTGTGGCAGCATGAGGATAGCGGTTCCGAATCGGCAGAAATTCCGGAACCGACCGATGCCCAGCAACAGGCCATTGCCGCGATCATGGCAAATACCAACACATTTCAGCCCTTTCTGTTATTCGGATGCACCGGATCCGGCAAAACAGAAGTATATCTGAGGGCGGCGCAGCAGATCATTGATGCCGGAGGACAGGTGCTGGTGCTGGTGCCGGAAATCGGGCTGACGCCGCTCTGGCTTGCACGCCTGAAACAGCGTTTCAGACGCGTGGCTCTGTGGCATTCTGCCATGACAGCGAAAGAACGCCTGGTGGTGCGTGAGCATTTGCCGGATACGGATATTCTTATTGGCACGCGTTCGGCACTGTTTTTACCGTTACCGGGATTGCAGATGATTGTGGTGGATGAAGAGCATGATGCCAGTTTCAAGCAGCAGGAAGGCATGGCCTATTCAGCCCGTGATATGACGGTATTGCTGGCTCAGGAGCTGGATATTCCGATTGTGCTGGGCTCTGCAACGCCAAGCCTGGAAAGCTGGCGGCAGGTGCGGGAAGGGCATTATCGGCGTTTGAATTTGCCGAATCGGATTGGCCGGAAAACAGTGCCGATTGTTCCGGAAGTGGTTGATATGCGTGATGTTGAGGGGCCGGTATCGGAGAAGCTGTTATCCGCACTGCAACAGAATCTGGCTGCCGGGGAACAGTCGATTCTGTTTCTGAACCGGCGCGGCTATGCGCCGGCCTTGCAATGTACAGCCTGTGGAGATGTGCCCGAATGTCCGGCTTGCTCGATGCGCTTGACTCTGCATCGCAGGGCCGGCCAGCTGCGTTGCCACTCCTGCGGATTCCGGCGCAGGGTGCCGAAAACCTGTGAATCATGCGGAGAGGCTGCATTTCTTCCTCTGGGTGAAGGGACTGAAAAGCTGGATGAATGGCTGACTGAGCATATTCCTGAACTTAAATTCGCCCGTTTCGACCGCGATATCATTACCAGCCACAGTCGGCTTGAACAGACGCTGACTGATTTTGAACAGGGAAAGATCGATTGCCTGATCGGCACCCAGATGCTGGTCAAGGGGCATGATTTTCCCAATGTGACACTGGTGGGTGTGATCAATG
>JBHHTY010000213.1:0-2072 GCA_046753565.1 Mariprofundus sp. | reverse complement strand
ACGCTTCTGCTGAGTGCGCCGCATAGCATCATGGCAAACGAGGCTTCTCCCACAGTATCCATGAGCAACGCTACCCACAGCGACTCAGACATATCGTTCAAGCTCATACATGGATTCTTATCGCTCTGGCTTAGCCCGGATCAACTTGGCATGTTTTATCTGTATCGGCAACAATACCAAAAGGCAGCCGCCAGTTTTGATGACATCGCGTGGCGCGGCGTAGCCTATTATCGCGCCGAAAATTTCAAGGCGGCGGTGGAGATGTTTTCCCGCATCCAGACTGCGGACGGATATTTCAATCTTGGCAATGCCTACGCCCATGCTCGCCATTATTTGCTGGCGGTGAAAAGTTACGATCATGCATTGCAACTGGCGCCAGCGCATGCAGGAGCCAGAAAAAACCGGGAAAAGGTTCAGGCCATCATCGATGAAATCAATCAGCTTAGTGCCAGCCAGCAAGCGGAAGAAGGTGATTCGACACGCGAGCTGGGTGACGATGAGCCGCAAACCGCTGATGGCGCGGAGAGAAAAGATGCCAAACAGCGCAAGAGCACGCCGCTTACGGCAGATGAGCTGCTGATGGATGAAGCATTGAATGAACTTTGGATGCGGCAGGTTCAGAAAGACCCGTCCCGTTTTTTAAGCGCCAAATTCCATATGCAATTGCAACATCAGGGAGGCTCGCCCGGTGCGCCTTAAACTCGCCCTTCTTCCCCTGCTTTTTCTATCCTTTTTAGTGGCCACGCCTGCACTGAGTGCCACATCGCTGGCCACATTGCAGGCCGATGGGCGAATCAAGATAAAAACCTGGGTTGAACCGCAGGATTCCATGATTGCCCGCCAGCAGTTGCAGCTGAATATTGAAATTGCAACCGACACCCGCTTTGCTGCCGGCACACGTATCGGCCATGTCGATATTGACGATGCCATTGTGCTGCAACGTGAAAAGTTTGCGGTCAATTCCACCCGCAGCGAGGAAGGCAGGAATTGGGTTGTGCAGCTATGGACGTTGACGGTTTACCCGCAGCGGGGCGGTACGTTTGACGTGCCTGCCATTGCGCTGCATTTGTCTATTGCAGAAGAGCAAAGCGGCACTGCCATCACAGGAACCTTGTATACGAAGCCCTTGCAATTTCAGGCGATCATTCCGCCTGCCCTGCAAGGCAAGGGGGATAAATGGGTGGCGACCAGCCGTTTTGAGGTAAGCGATATCCTGAATCGAAGCCTCGATCATCTCAAACCCGGCGATGCCATCGTGCGCACCATTCGCATCTCGGCCGATAATCTGCCTGCCATGATGTTGCCCGCAGCTCAGGCGGAATCCATAGAAGGCATATCGATTTACAAAAAAACACCCCGCCTCAACGATCGCAGCAACCGGGGTGATTACCTTGCGGAACGTGTGGATGTGTTGACCTATGTGTTTGAGAAACCGGGCAATTACGTCCTGCCGGCCAGAAACTATGACTGGTGGAATCTGGAAACAGGCAACATGGAATCTGTTGAGTTACCTGCATATCAGCTGGATGTTGGCGGTGCTTTTAACAGTCGCGAATCTTTGGGGACAGGTGATGTCCCCAATACGCCCTCTCCATTGCAAGCCCTGCTGATGATGGCCTTGCTGCTTTTATTGGCCGGGATAGTCATAACGTTTTGGAAAAGGAGAGCAAAACAAGCCCCATCGCAACATCATGTGTTTTCTGAGCGTGAAATTCTCAAGCGTTTCAAACTGGCGTGCCAACAACATCAGGCGAGGGAAGCTGTCGCGTTATTCTACCAATGGCTTGATCATTACAGCGGATATACGCATGCGGCCACCTTTTTGCAGCAACAGGATGCATTACTGGCCGGCTTTAAGCAGATCATGCGCCAGACTTATGCACCGACCTCACAAGATGCCACCTCGCAGAATGACATCAATCTGACAATATTTTCAGATCAGCTACTGCATGCACTGAAAAAGAAAAAACAGCGGCGAAAATCTGGGCGATGGCGCGTCAATCTGAGTCTGAATAACCATTAAATATCGGGTGAGTCACTGCCGGGAAATGCTTGTATTACTGATGGTCTTG
>JBHHTY010000212.1:0-2082 GCA_046753565.1 Mariprofundus sp. | reverse complement strand
AACCGCGCGATGCCAGCACATTGCCATATCGCACACAGATAAAACGCGTGGAGGGGTTCAACACATTGGCCGAGGTGAAAATCCGTTCCTGAATCGCCTTGGTCATACCCATCACATTGACCGGTTTGGCCGCTTTATCCGTACTGATACCAACAACGGTATCGACCGGATAACCATTTTCACGGATCGCCCGCACAATATTCATGGCGCCGATACAGTTGGTCATCACCGCCTGATCGGCAAAATATTCACAGGTCGGCACCTGTTTCAGGGCTGCGGCATTGATCACCACATCCGCACTTTTAACCGCAGAACAGACATCTCCGAAATCGCGTACATCACCGATCCGGAACTCCAGTGCCTGCTTGAAATTGTTAAAAATCACCTCATCGGTCGTGACTGTGCGGTGCTGATAGGCCATACGCATATCGTGCTGTTTACCCTCATCACGGGACATCACAATCACTTTGGCCGGCGTCCCCATTTCACCGGACAACAAACGACGCACCAGCACCTTGCCCATGGAACCGGTACCACCGGTCACCAGTATCTTTTTACCCTCTAGATTCATGCTCTCTCCCGGATATCTGCTGCCAGTTCTCTCAACATCTCATGCCATGACGGCGGCTGATAACCCGTTTCAGTGTTAAATCGTGTTGCATCAAGGCTACGCTGGCAGAAAAAGTCATTCTCTGACAACAATTCAATATCACGGCGCTGCATCAAATCACGCAATTCCGACAGCAACGCGTATTTACTGATCGGCTCACTGGCCACATGCCAGAGTCCGGATATGCTGCGATAATCCAGCAAAACATGCTCGATAATGCGGGCCATTTCACACGTTGTAAAACCGCTATAAATAGCCCGGGTAAACCCCTTCACCTGCCCCGACTGCGCAAGAAACCATTCAATCAGGCTCTTGTTGCGGGATAATTCCAGACCAATAATGGAGGTACGCAATGTCACGGCATGGGCATCATGCACCTCGCCCATCAACTTGCTGCGCCCGTAGAGATCACGTGCATCTTCCAGGTCGTTTTCAGTGTACATACCGCGATCACCGGAAAAAACACAATCCGTACTCAGATGAATCAAACGCGCATCAATTTCACCACACAACTGACTCAAACGATGCGGCAAGAGTGCATTCACTTCCAGACTCAGGATGGTGTCATGCGCCTCTGCACGCTGTTTGACAATGCCGACGGCATTTACAATCGCCTCCGGTCGGAATAGTCGCACCGTCTTCTCAAGGGCCGGGAAATCCAGCACATCCATACCGTAGAAACTGTTTTCGGATGAAAACAGGCCATAATCGGCATAGCGCATGGCATCACCACGCAATGTCACGCGAACCTCATGGTTTCCCTGCCATGATTTCAGCAACTGATGACCCAGCATGCCATCGCCACCCAGTATCAGGATTCGCACAGCCCCTCCTCTTTTACCTCAACCATCCATTGCTCCAGTTTTTTCACCAGCATATTCCGCTCAAAACATCGGTTATAATAGTCGCGCCCTCTGTTGCCCATGGCCAGCCGCTGCTCAGCCGGCATATGATAGAGTTCCAACACAGCTTCAGCCAAAGCATGATCATTCTCTGCCGCCACAGCAATGCCTGCCGCTTCTTCGATCACGCGGGCACCTTCGCCATTCAGCGCCGCCAGCACCGGTTTGGCGCAGGCCATATAAGACTGCACCTTGCTGGGAATCGTTTGTGCAAACACATCATCGGATTTCAGCGTCACCAGCAATGCATCGGCATGGGCAAAAAATTCCGGCATGGCTGCGGCAGGAAAACGGCCAGGAAAATGGACCTGCCTTTCCAGACCAAGGCGTTGCACTTGCTGTTGCATCCAGTCGCACCTGCGCCCGTAGCCAACCATGATCCAGTGAATATCAGCCGCCTTCCCTTTTAAGCGACCCGCAGCTGCCACAATGGTTTCCAATGACTGCGCCTCTCCCAGATTGCCGGCAAATATCACCTTGAAACCTTCCGGAAAACCCACACCCTGAATATTTGTCGCCGGCAATGGCCGGTAAAATGATTCTGCCCAGTTGGGATAATAAAACGTACGT
>JBHHTY010000211.1:0-2144 GCA_046753565.1 Mariprofundus sp. | reverse complement strand
CCGAATGCACGCGGTGAAGCGAAGAAGATGGTGCTGGATGCGGAAGCCTATGCCAAGCAGGTTGTAGAACGCTCCAAGGGTGAGGCGGATCGCTTTGAAAGCATATTGGCGGCTTACAAGCTGGCCCCTGAAGTAACGCGCAAGCGTCTATATATGGATACCATGCAGGAAGTACTGGCGCGCGCCGACAAGGTAATTATTGATGGCTCTGTAGCGGGTCATGTGTTGCCGTATCTGCCGCTCGATAAACTGGGTAACAAGGTAGAGGTGAAGAAATGAATCCGAAACAGACAATGGTTGTAATTGTGTTAGCTGCTATTGCAGTGGTATTCAGTATGAGCGCCTTTGTGGTGGATCAGCGGGAACAGGCGCTGGTATTGCAGTTCGGTAATCCGAAAGCTGTGGTGAAAGAAGCCGGTCTGCACTTCAAGCTGCCATGGCAGAATGTGACCACCTTCGATCAGCGTTTGCTGGAGAGTGATGCTGCTCCCAATGAAGTGATCACCAAGGATAAAAAGTCCATCATGGTGGATAACTATACCCGTTGGCGTATTACCGATCCGTTGAAAGTATATCAGGTTGCACGTACCCAGACCGGTGTGGTTGCCCGTATGGATGATGTGGTTCGTGGTAAAGTGCGCGAAGTGCTGGGCCAGCATACATTGCATGAAATCGTATCCGGTGGTGAAAACGCCAATCTTCGCGTTGCTCTGATGAAGGCGATTCGTGACCGTGCGGATGAAGGCGTGAAAGATTACGGCATTACAGTGGTGGATGTGCGTATCAAGCGTGCCGATCTGCCATTGGAAAATTCGGAAGCTGTATTTCAGCGTATGAAGGCCGAGCGTAATCGTATCGCCAAGGAATACCGTTCCGAAGGTGAAGAGGCAGCCAAGGAAATTCGTGCGACGGCTGAAAAGACTCAGAAAACCGTGTTGGCCGAAGCTTATAAAAAATCCGAAATCATTCGTGGTAAGGCCGATGCTGAAACGACTGCAATTTACGCCAGGGCATATAACAAGGATCCGAAGTTTTATGCGTTTACGCGTTCTCTGGAGGCGTATCGCAAATCGATTGATGCCAACACCAGACTGGTGATTTCGCCGAACTCCGAATTCTTCAACTTCTTTGAGCAATCACTGAGATAAGCGGCGTCGGGTTTCTGTGAGCCGCATGTTTCATGGGTGACCTGCTGGTGGCTCTCGGGCTGGTGATGGTGTTGGAAGGGGCGATGTATGCGCTTTTTCCACAGCAGATGATCGATATGATCAGGCGCTTGCCGGAGATGTCACCGCGCGCCATTCGATTGGCGGGGCTGGCGGCTGTGGCCGTGGGATGGCTGGTTGTGAAATTTGTCAGGGGTTCGTGATGGCATTGCTGATCACGGATGACTGTATCAATTGTGCTGTATGTGAGCCGGAATGTCCGAATCTGGCTATTTTCGAGGGCGAGGAAGTTTTTGAAATTGATCCGGATCGTTGCACGGAATGTGTGGGGCATTTTGATGAGCCTCAGTGTCAGATGGTGTGCCCGGTAGACTGTATCCCGGTCAATCCCGATCGGATGGAATCGAAAGAAATCTTGCAGCAGAAATACGAAAAGATGACGGGGCAGGGCGCATGAGTGGTCGTTTGTTTATTGTCTCAGGCCCTTCCGGTGCCGGAAAATCCGCATTGTGCAGTGCTTTGCTGCAACAGTGCCCTGATTTGAAACTGTGTGTTTCCTGTACAACCAGACAGCCGCGCCCCGGAGAAGTCGACGGGCGCGAATACCATTTTCTCGGCGCCGGTGAATTTGAGCGTCAATGTGATCAGGGGCGGTTTCTGGAGTGGGCTCGTGTGCATGGCAACCTGTATGGTACACGGCAACAGGATGTGGAAGCCATGCTGGAAGCCGATGCCGATGTGTTGCTGGAAATCGACTGGCAGGGAGCCAGGCAGGTGGCGCAAAAAATGCCATCGGCGGTTCGTGTGTTTATCTTGCCGCCATCGCTGGATGAGTTACGCCGTCGCCTGGTTCTGCGCGGCCAGGATGCGTTAGAGGTGGTTGAACGACGCGTAGCTGCGGCAGGAGAAGAAATATCCCATGCCGGTGAAGCACATTATCAGGTCATCAATGATGATTTTGATGAAACCCTGGCAAAG
>JBHHTY010000210.1:0-2176 GCA_046753565.1 Mariprofundus sp. | reverse complement strand
GCCCGGACACCCGCACCCGCCGCGTCAAGGCCTGAATGCCGGACATGCCGGATATGACTCTGGTCACCTGATCAGGATTCTCGATGCGCTGGGCCAGCCTGCGGCTGTCCTCGAAGCCCTCGGCATGAATCTGGATATGGCCGGTCATGGTGAGTGCGAAATTGATTTTGATCTGCTGCATCCAGCCATCATCCATGGCCGAGAGAAAGGTTAGCGCGGCGATGCCGATGCCAAGCGCCGCCGCCGTCAGCACGGTGCGCAACGGATGCGACCACAAATTGCGCCAGCCCAGCTTCAGATAAATAGAAAGATTATCCAGCAAAAAACCTGTTCCCCGCAGATCACGTCGAGTTGCGCATGTCACAACGCAAATGAGGGCCAGACGGAGCGAGGCCCCCATCGATCCGAATTGTTGTCAGTTACATCGTGATGACTTCGTAAAAAGTCATCATCGCGCCCATGGACGGGCGCGCAAATCAATTGCTTACAACGTAAGTTATTGATTTGTAAGGAAAGTGAAAATCGCAATTTTCGCTTTCCGCTGAGTAAAAAGGCCATGGATGGACTTTTTACGACTTCATCAACAATGCGCCTGCAGGTTTTTCCAGCGCATGGTTAATTGGCCCGGCCGCCCGCTCTGTTTGATGCTACACGGTTGGCCGCTGGTTATGCGCATGAACATGAAATAACCATTGTGGATGCAAAATATAGGGAAACGGCCGACAAATGCATCCGTCAATGCAAAAAATGAAGGGCTCTTCAACGCTTTCATACGGTAATTAACCCTGCTATGGGGTCAGCGGACAGCAATGCGTTGGCATCGGGTGGTGTGGAGGTCTGAAATATCTTCAGGATGAAATACCGGATATCCCTGATGCCTCTGGCTCGTTTTCTGAGGAGGCCAATGGCGACATTTCCCGCCTCGACGCGAGCATTGGAGATGGGGTGTTTGGCATAGTTGCAGATGCCCTCGGCATGTCTTCTCAGCGTGACCGCCACGCGCCTGATTGGAGCAAGACCGCTTTCATCGGCAAGCTCGCACCAGGCTTCAAGGTTGGCCCCCATTTGATCGAAGGATGCAGGCTGCTCCCATAACGCCTGCAACTGTTCCTTGAGGATATAGGCCTTGTTTAACGCTTCATTGGCGGCAAGAAGCGCGTTAAGTGCAGGCTGTTGCTCTTCCTTCAGATTGCACCTGTTACGCAGCAAAAGATACCGACTTCCCTTGAGCATTTCCTTGCCTTCGTTATCCGCCACCCTGAACTGAAAACGACGAACTGCCATCAGCGCCTTGTTGTACATCTGCATCACATGAAAGCGGTCGAACACGATGTCAGCATTGGGCAGCCACCTCTTCACCGCGCATTGATACGCCAGACCCATATCCATCGCCACCGCCTTGATGCCGTTGGCTGTTTCCTCCGTCAATGCTGTAAGGAACTTTCCCAGCACGGCAGCCGTACGTCCCTCATGCGCCCACAACAGATTCCCCGTGCCCAGATCATATACGACAGTGATGTAATCATGCCCTTTGGCCCTGGCAACTTCGTCCACGCCGATCTGTTCCAGGCCTGTCAAATCCGAGGGTAGCTTCATCGGTAAGGTCTTTTCCATCCATGCTTTATCGATGTTCTTCACCGTGTTCCATCGCAGACCGACATATAGGGCGACAGCCGAAACTGGCATGTAACGACACAGGCCGCTGATCAGCTGGGCAAAGCGATCTGTTACCCGACT
Source organism: Mariprofundus sp. (assembly GCA_046753565.1). Taxonomy (GTDB): domain Bacteria; phylum Pseudomonadota; class Zetaproteobacteria; order Mariprofundales; family Mariprofundaceae; genus Mariprofundus. The sequence continues at coordinate 439 of JBHHTY010000210.1, read as the reverse complement.
GCCAGGCGCAACAAAGGGCAACCGTTCAACCTCGACACTGCCCCTGTTGATGAACGTCTGCGCATACTCAATATGCACCAGCGTCCGCGCACCAAATAGCGGAATATCTTCAATCACCCGCCTGCACCAGCGATGTAAAACGCCGCGCCGACCGGAACGCCCTCCGCGCATCCCGAACCGTCTGTCGCGGCGGCAATGAATGTGAATGCCATCTTCCCTCATCTGCACAAACTCAATGCACTGGCCTTTAAAACCGGCTATCCTTGCAGGTATGGTAATGCTCATGATATGCCTCCGAACAACTTGTTGTCGTAAACATATGTTCTATAAGACGTCTCTGGGCATTGCCACCCTTAAATCACTGTAGACAAGCGTTGAAGAGCCTTCTTTTTTGCGTTGGAAGCGCAGGTGCACGATGATCAACATCAGTGCGAGCAGA
>JBHHTY010000209.1:0-2186 GCA_046753565.1 Mariprofundus sp. | reverse complement strand
CATCCAGCAAACGGTCCCTGCCTGTTCGTTGTCCATACAGCGTTTCCACGCCAATGATGGCGGCAATAATCTCCGGCTGTACGCCATATTTCTTATACGCCTTGGCAAAGACACCCCTGTGCTTTTTCAGATACTCGGAGCCAAGCTGAATTCGCTGCTTGTTGACAAAGCTTTTGCGGTAAACACGGTAAGGCTGCGCTTCATAGGGGCGCTCCATACGCGAAATAATTTCGGGCTGGAATTGCGCCGTGTGCAGACTCTTCCGGATGTATGCGGCATCCAGTTTGAATTCAGCTGCCAGTTTGAGGGCCAGGATGTTTTTGTTAACCAAGGGGCGCACTTCGGATGCATGTCCGAATGTTGTGAAGAGTAAGGCAAGGATTGCTGTTATTATCATGGCGGGGCGTTCCATGGCGGCGGATGCTAGCGATTATGCAAATGAATCAACAGCGCAAAATCAGGGCGTATTTTACACCTCAAGCAGCCTGAAAAAAATGTAAATGACGAATAGAAATAAGCTGTGCCTAGAAGATAAATTCCCGCTTTTCAGGCAGTCCTTCCATATCCTGTAATAATGTTTCGAAAATGGCTGTTTTCTGCCAGGTTTTACTAATCCGTTTCATATGCACCAGTGACAATACGGAATTCTGGCCGATAAAGGCAATCATTTGCCCCTGCTTTGCCAGCAGACCCTGAATGTGATCGGGTATCTCTTTTAATGCTGCGCCCAGCACAATGACATCAAATGCCTTTTTCATTTCAGGCAGTGTCAGCAAATCATCGGCCTGCATGGCATTCACATGCACAACCCCAGCGTTGGTGACACCGTGCGCTTCGAGATTTTGTACCGCCAGATCAGCAAGCTGCTTGTGAATTTCGCAGCTGACCACTTCATGCGTGCGCATGGCCAACAGCATGGTCAGATAACCGGTGCCGGTGCCAATCTCCAGTACGCGCTCATCGCCGCTCAACTGAAGATTCTGCAAGATACCGGCCTCTTGCAATGGGCTCAGCATTTCCTGATCGCAGGGAAGGGGAACACGCCCTTCCATATAAGCCAGGCTGCGCACTTCTTCAGGCACATATTCCTCGCGTGGCATGGTTTCCAGCATATCCAGCAAGTCAGGGTTCAGTACCTTGCAGCAGCGTATCTGATATTCAACCATATTATGGCGCGCAGTCTGAAAATCGGTATTCATGATATCCCCTTCCCGGTTACTTCGTCTGGCTAGCTAAAGATTGCTACAGAGTATTGCGGATGACAAGTAAGCATTCGCCTGAGCGCGCACTGTCATCAGAAGCCGGGGTCTGTCATAACAGGCAGTCTGGAGGACCCAGCATTTTAAGCTCCTTGATAATCCGCAACTGACGCTGTGCGGCCGCTGATTGCAGGACTTGCGTGTTTTTGTGGTCAAGCATCAGTTTCAGTCCAAGCCTGGTATTAGAGCCTTCCCGGATTTTCCAGCATATGCGGCCCTTTACATGCACTGATCTTTGTTCCAGGCGGAAATCACATATCAGAATATCATCTACATCCCCAGGCAAGCGATCATGATGCGAAAGACCAAGCCCTGTAGCGGAAAAGTCTCTCAGGCATGCATCCCATTTTGGCCCATGCTCACGATTCAAGGTAAGAGAAATGGGCTCTTTGCACTGTACCCTGATATGCAGCCGTTTATTTTTGGCAATTTGCATGATACCGGCTTCATGCCAGCGCACCACATTCCCGCTTGCTCCCTCGGCATACATGCGCAGACACTGTTCCGAATGTGGCAGGCGGACATGGGCATAGCGGCGGTGCTCACCAGCAGTGAGAACGCTGTCAAGCTCGTCTGTCCGGGTGACACTTATGACATTATCACGAATGCTGCGTAAGGGAACGCGGGCGAGAATGGGCAGCTCGTTATAGAAGTTGTAAAATTCAACTTCGCCTTCCTGCTGCCAGGTAAGATATGTCTCATTCAGCATCTGTTCTTTGGAAGCTTCTTGCAGACGGGATTGCAATCGCCTGAATTTGTCACGCCAATTTGCCTCTACCACCTTTAACAGAGAAGCCTGGGCGCGGTCAAGGTGAAGGAAAATCTTCAGGAATTCTTTATGGCGTCGCGGTTCCGGCAGGGAAAGAATCTGATCTAAGGTGGGCTGCATCAATATCTCTTTTGCATGCAAAAGAGCTGCCTGCATAC
>JBHHTY010000208.1:0-2191 GCA_046753565.1 Mariprofundus sp. | reverse complement strand
ATTGGCGATATCATTGTAGATGAATTTATCTGGGGGGATGTGTCACGCATTTCACCGGAAGCACCGGTGCCTGTTGTTTCCGTCAATGAAATCGACCGCAGGCTTGGCGGTTCAGCCAATGTGGTGCGTAATCTGCATGCTCTGGATACCGCATCGGCCATGCTGGGGCTGGTCGGGGATGACGAGCCGGGGCGCTGGGTTCATACGCGGCTGTCCGAACTGAATTCGGATAATCGCGGAGTTATCACCAAAACCAACAATCGCCCTACTGCCATCAAAACACGCATTATTGCACGCCATCAGCAGGTTGTGCGTTACGACCGTGAATGGACCCAGGCTGCACAGACCGAAAGCCATACACATATGCTTGAGAGTCTTGATGCGCTGTTGCCGGGATCCACTGCCGTCATTCTTTCCGACTACGGCAAGGGTGTGTTGACCCCGGATTTTATTCGACAACTCATTGAGCGTTTGCAGGGCAGTATTATCGCGGTTGATCCGAAACCGGAGCATACCGATGCCTATCGCGGAGCCACTGTGATTACTCCGAACCTGCTTGAAGCCTCTGCCATGGCTGGAATGGAAAATATTAATAATAACAATCATGTGGAAAATATAGCTAAAGTTCTACATGAGAAACTGGAATTGAAATATGTGCTGATCACCCGTTCCGAAAAAGGCATGACGCTGTACGATGGAAAACAGAGCCATCATATACCGACAGCTGCCCGCGATGTGTTTGATGTCACCGGTGCCGGCGATACTGTTATTGCTGTATTTGCTGCCTGCCTGGCGCGGGGTGATGATGCATTGAGCGCAGCACAAACCGCCAACGATGCTGCCGGTGTTGTGGTCGGAAAAGTCGGCACGGCTACAGCCAGCTGGGCTGAAATCGTGGCCCATTAAGCATGAATATTGCTATCGGCATCCCGGCCCGTATGGGTTCCACCCGTTTTCCGGGCAAGCCATTGGCATTACTGGCTGGCAAACCGATGATTTTGCACGTGGTCGAAAAAGCGCTGCAGGCTGATCTCGGCCCTGTGTTTGTCGCCACCGATGATCATCGTATCGCCGAGGTCGTAAAAAACTCCGGCGCCATCGTATGCATGACCAGCCCGGATCACCCCAGCGGCAGTGATCGTCTGGCCGAAGCCGTGCGGGAAATGGATTGCGATGTTGTGGTGAATGTGCAGGGCGATGAACCGCTGATTGATCCTGCGGCGATTCGCGCTGTGGTAGAGCCATTTTCCGATGATGCCTATTTACCCATGGCGACTCTGGCCCACCCGTTACGCTCTGAACTCGATCTCGAAGATGCCAATGTTGTGAAAGTGATTTGCAACGCCAAAGACCGCGCCATGTATTTCAGCCGCGCCGCCATCCCCTACCCTCGTTCGGATTCGACCCATGCATTGCAGCATGTCGGACTATATGCCTACAGAAAAGAATTCCTGCTGATTTATCCCTCACTCGAAGCATGTGAAGCTGAACAGATCGAACAGCTGGAACAGTTACGCGTCCTGCATCACGGCTATGATATCGCTGTTACCATCGGTGATTTCCACTGCATCGGTGTCGATACGCCTGCCGATCTTGCAAAAGCCGAAAGCATCCTCGCAAACAGCTAAGGAAGGTCTGAAAAACTACATCCGTGTCGTTTTTCAGCACGCAAAGGCAAAAGCGTGGTTTTGCCTTTTCTCACAAAATTAAGCGATTACGCGCATTATTTTGGCAGGCCATCCATGGCCTACGTGGATACTCTGACTTTTTCAGAGCATCCCTAACCTTCGCATCACACTGTAACAGTGCTAAAATAATGCTGTTATGAGCAGGAAAGAGGAAACATCCGTCAAGGCCGTACTGTTCGATCTGGATGGCGTGCTGTATGTCGGGGATCATATGATTCCCGGTGCAATTGAAAGCGTGCAGCACATGCTTGATTTGAACCTGCCAGTTGCAGGGGTGACCAATACGACAACACAACCGAAATCTGCCGTTGCCAAAAAGCTTGCCGGATTCGGTATCCCGATCCATGCATCTGATATCTATACACCGGCTGCTCTGGCCAAACAGGCTATCGGTGATGCTTGCGCGCAGCTCTATGTGCGCGATTCATTGCTGGAAGATTTTCAGGGTATCCGGACGACTGACGAAAATCCGGATTATATCGTCATGGGCGATCTGGGTGGTG
>JBHHTY010000207.1:0-2191 GCA_046753565.1 Mariprofundus sp. | reverse complement strand
GGCAGGACTTCCATCTTTATCAGTCCCGGCTATGATTTTCAGATGGTGGATGCCCTGCTGACCAATTTTCATTTGCCCAGATCGACCCTGATCATGCTGGTGGCGGCGCTGGCCGGACGTGAGCGCGTGCTGGCCGCCTATGAACATGCAAAAGCGAGCGGCTACCGTTTCTATTCCTATGGCGATGCCATGTTTGTGCCCTGTTTGAGCGAATCGTGAAAATAATGATTGCCCAGATTGCGCCACGTGTCGGTGATCTGGCCGGCAATGTGCATTTGATTCGCGAAGCGGCAGCAGCGGCGGAACAGTCCATGTGCGATCTGGCCGTATTTCCTGAACTGGCGGTAACCGGTTATCCGCCTGAAGACCTGCTCAAGCGGCCTGCATTTATGGATGAGGTGGAACTGGCTGTGCAGGCTGTTGTGGCGGCCAGTCACAACACCTGTTTGGTATTCGGTGCACCGCGCCGTGAAGGATCAGGCCTCAGAAACAGTGTGATGCTCGCCCGTTGCGGCAAGGTTATCGGTATTTATGATAAACAGTTTCTGCCCAATTACGGTGTATTCGACGAGCAGCGTTATTTTGAGCCGGGCAGCGGTGATGTTTGTCTGTTTGATGTGAATGGATGGCGCGTTGGTGTCGGTGTCTGTGAGGATTTATGGCATGATGAGCTGGCCGCCACTCAGGCGGGGCTGGCCTGTGATGTCTGGCTGAATCTGAATGCATCGCCCTTTCATGTTGCCAAACAAAACGAACGGGAAGCGCTGGTGCAGCGGCGGGCACGGGAATTTTCCGCTCCGCTGGTTTATGTGAATCCGGTTGGTGGACAGGATGAAATCGTATTCGATGGCGGTTCCATGGTAGCGGATGGTGAGGGGAATCTGTTACTGCGCGCACCGTTGTTCGAGGCCTGGCAGGGCGAAATTGATCCGGCCTGCTCAAGAGAGGTTGATATTGCGCCCATGCCGCAGCCGATTGAGCAGATTCATCGGGCCCTGGTGATGGGCGTGGCGGATTATGTGCTGCGCAACGGTTGCAGACAGGTGGTGATCGGTTTGTCCGGTGGCATTGATTCGGCTTTGACGGCGGCGATTGCAGTCGAGTCGCTGGGAGCGGAAAATGTGCTGGGTGTGTTGCTGCCATCACGCTATTCCAGCGATCATTCGATTAGCGATGCCGAATCACTGGTGGCGAACCTGGGTATCGAAGCGGTTACCCTGCCGATTGCCGAAAGTGTTGCGGCTGTTGAGGCTACCCTGGCTGATACCTTTGCCGCCTGGGATAAAACGGAGCCGGATATTACCGAGGAAAATATACAGGCGCGCATACGCGGCGTGTTGCTGATGGCGATTTCAAACAAGACCGGACGTATGGTTCTGACCACAGGTAACAAGTCGGAAATGGCCGTGGGTTATGCTACCCTGTACGGCGATATGGCGGGTGGCTTTGCCGTGCTCAAGGATGTGTATAAGACTGAAGTTTTTGCCCTGTGTCGGTGGCTGAACCGGGAGGGTGAAATCATTCCGGAAAACACGATCACGAAACCGCCTTCGGCAGAACTCAGGCCGGATCAGAAGGATTCGGATTCACTGCCCGATTATGATGTGCTTGATGCGATTCTGTCAGCCAATATCGAGGAGCGCCTCGGTGTGGATGAAATCGTTGCCCGCGGTTATGAGCGGGAGGAAGTCAAACGTGTGGTGCGCATGCTGCAGCTGGCCGAGTACAAACGCCGGCAGGCACCGCCCGGCGTGAAAATTACCGAACGCGCTTTCGGCCGGGATCGCCGTTATCCGATCACACACGGTTTTTGGGAATGATGTTGCTCATCCTGTAGTCGTTTTCAGCGTTCATGTAATCAAAAGCATCACCATCGCGACCTAACCCTGAAAACAGGCGGGGACTCTATGTTCAGTGATCTCACAGGAAATATTTATAACGGGTTGTCAGCAATGCTGCTGATTTTACTGGTGGCTCTGTTGCTGACCGTGTTGGTGATGTTCGTTGCCGATATGGCCCAGACTCGCAATGCGGTGCGACGCAATTATCCGGTGATCGGTCGGTTTCGCGCCCTGTTTGAGCATCTGGGTATATTTTTCCGGCAATACTTTTTTGCCATGGATCGTGAGGAAATGCCGTTCAACCGGGCTTTCCGTGACTGGGTATACCGTGCCGCCAGGAATCAGGACAG
>JBHHTY010000206.1:0-2225 GCA_046753565.1 Mariprofundus sp. | reverse complement strand
TCGTTTATTGTGCACTATCATCTCATAAAACACCCCTTTAGTCTATATCTTTCAGGATGTTATGACTTTCTGAGGAGACTCTACTTAAAAGATCAAAATTTACCGGTTTTGTGAGAACGTCGCTGTTGGGCAGCGGCTCTTCGCCATTCAAGAGGTGCTCCTTGTCATATCCCGTAACAAACATGATCGGCATATCGGGATTCACCGCTCTGATCTGTTTGGCCAGCGCCATACCGCCACAGTGTGGCATCACCACATCCAGTATGGCAAGGGCAATCTCTCCCTGATGCTCCTTGAATAATTCCACAGTTTCGAGTCCATCTTTTGCTTGCAATACCCTATATCCCAGCGATTCCAGAATTTCGGCCATGATATCGCGGACAATCTGCTCATCATCGGCCAGCAGAATAAGCTCACCCTGTCCCGCTGTGGCCTCCGTTGCAGGAGTGGATTCGGGAGGAGACGCCTCCTTCTCCAATAGCGGAAGATAGCAGTGGAAGGTTGTCCCCTCCCCTTCCGTGCTGTTCACATCCACAAAACCGCCATGCGTTTTGAGTGCGCCGTAGACCATAGAGAGGCCAAGACCGGTTCCCTTGCCCTGCTCCTTGGTGGTAAAGAAAGGCTCAAAGAGATGTTCCTGTTGTTGCTCTGGTATGCCTACGCCATTATCTTCAATACTCAGATGGGCATAGGCGCCGCTCTCGAAATAGGGGTGATTTTCAATAAGCGCAGCATCCGTATGAAACAATTCAAGCCTGATGGTGATACAAGGCGCAACCGTATTCTCCACCGCATCGCGGGCATTGTTGAGCAGATTCACCAGCACCTGATGCAGCTGGGCGCCATCACCCTTGATTGACAAAGGTTCACTGCAAATCTCCTGATTCAGGGTGATATTCTCCGGCACCAGGGTATGGAGCAGTTTCAGTGTTTCCTTGACAAACGGGGTGAGCGGCATTTCCTTCATGATGACCATGCCCTTGCGGGCAAAGGTGAGCAGTTGCTGGATCATGTCGGCGGCATGGTGGGAAAGCTCTTCAACCTTAGCCAGCTTCCGCACCACATCCGGCTCATCCTCCAGCATCAGTTTGGCCAGATAGATATTGCCGGTCATACCGGCCAGCATATTATTGAAATTATGCGCTATGCCGCCAACCATCACGCCAATCGCCTCCATCTTCTGGGCCTGATGAAAACGATGCTCCATATCCTCAAGCTGGCTGAGGTCGGATTGGGTGCCGACAAAATCAGTAACCTCCTCGGCTTTATTTATAATGGGCGAAATGGTCAGCATGGCCGGATAGAAGGTGCCGTCCTTTCTTCTGTCAATCACCTTGCCATGCCAGACCTTTCCATCTGTAATGGTTTTCCACATGGCTTCGTAAAAGGCGTCGTCATGATTATCGCTTTTAAGCAGTTTTGGCGTCTGACCGATGGCATCTTCGGCGCTGTAGCCGGTGATGCGGGTAAAGGCAGGATTGGCATATTTAATCACCCCGTCCCTGTCTGTGATAATGACCGATTCACCAGCCTGCTCAATGGCGGAAGAGAGTTTGCGCACCGACTCCTCCGCCTGTCTGCGTTCAATTTCTGCTGACACTCTGGCTGAAAATATCCTGAACAGGGACTCCGCCACTTCCGTATTTTCGATAGTCTTGCCGTGCATCAGCACGATAATGCCAAGGGGTTGACCGGAACTGTCGAACAGCGGCGACCCCATATATCCTTCCACGCCCAGCTCCGCCAGCAGCGTATCATCGGGATACTGCTGCTGCACGCCTGAAGGAGCGATGCAAAACGACTGCCCGACTACGTGTTCGCAAGGCGTGCCGGCCAGATCATATTGAAAGGGCAGTTTCTTAGGCTGACCATGGGCATAACCGCCAACCACATTGACCCGATCCTGATCGCCCGTGAGCTCGCCGATGATGGCGTAATCCATGCCCAGCGTCGTAGTCATATGGGCCGCCACATTAGAAAAGAACTCCTCGCCGCTCACGGCTGAAAAAGTTGTGGAGAGACTGCGAAGCGCCTCCTCTGCTTTTTTGCGGTTGCTGATATCGCGCACTGTAGCCTGTAATATTTTGTTACCATCCACTTCCAACGCAGACAGCAACACTTCGGCTGGAAATAGGCTGCCATCCATGCGTTTATGCATCCACTCAAATTCGATGGCCTCGTAAAAAGTCGGATTTCCCAAGTCATTGAAAATACTTGCTATTTTG
>JBHHTY010000205.1:0-2327 GCA_046753565.1 Mariprofundus sp. | reverse complement strand
ATGGCAGCCTCCATTACAAGCGCTTTGTCCTCAGTATAGCTGTTATTCTTTCATCGTACTAAAAAAAGGGGCTCCCGAAGAAACCCCTGTGAAGAACACAACCGCTTTCACTACAATTGGCCAGATGGTAGAAGCTGAAACATTAGCATCTACCTAGAAACGATAAACCAGCGAACCGGCAACCACATGGGCACTGCCTGAATAATTACCATTGCGCACGGCATCCGTACCTGTCGATGCTGTCTGGTTCCGATCAACAAAATACACATACATGTAGGCCATATCCAGCGTGATTGACTCGTTGACATCGTAACCGGCACCAACCGTGAACAAGTGTCTGTCACGATCCGGAATGCCGGGGGTAAAGAACTGATCATCGACAGGAGTGGGATCAAATGTGTATCCACCCCGCAAACTAAGTTCGGGAGAAAACTGCCACTGTGCACCGGCACGAATTGCAACCGTAGAACGCCAGTTTTGACGCAAAGTACGGAAATTTGTTCCGCCGGTTATTGCATCTGCCACAGCCGAAGGCGCATAATAAAAATCAAGATTATCGAATGTTGCCCAGTTCACCCAGTCGATATCCACCGATAAAATCCAGTCTTCGTTGGGCGAATATGCCAGGCCGACATTCACCTGATCCGGCAGAACAACCTTGGTACTGGCTGTTCCCACTGCGCCTACTGCCCATGGCGCCCCCAATATCGCCAGCGCAGGGCCACCGATCACTGTACCATCTTTGATATCAAGACGGACACTGCTGCGATAGGAAACGCCAAAGCGAAACTGATCAGTTCGATACATCAGAGCCACATTTCCACCCCAGCCATCACCGTCACCTTCCAGCAACTGGGCTGTGTTATTCAGTCGAACCTTATCCAGGAAGACATAATCAACGCCGGCTGCGATGGCAAGATTTTCATTGATTCTCCATGAGATATTGGGGTTGAAATTGATTGTCTTGATCTGTGAAAAGGTACTGGATGTTGCAAATGGCGAATTTGCAGGCCAATCCGTTTCCAAGCCAAACGGGGCATTGATGCCTATGCCCACCGTCAGGGGGCTGTTTTCAAAACCGTGGCTGGCATAGAGCTGGGGAACTCCAATCAGCTTGCTCTTTGAGGTTGTAGACGCCGGAAAAGCCGGATTGAGCGTATTTGCTGTAAAATCAGAACTCGGAACAATCACAAGATCGATTCCACCCATAATCTGCGTCCCCGGCTGAAAAGCTGATCCGGCCGGATTGAACCATTGTGCTGAAGGGTCATCGGCAACAGCGGTAAACGCGTTACCCATACCCATCGCCCTGGCCCCCTGTTCGCCAATCTGGAAACCACTGGCCTGAGCCTGCAAGCTTATCAGCCCCACCAGCGCTGATGCTGTGAATAAAGTAAATCTGCGTATATTCATATCCATATCCCCCTATTGCATGATTGTGGTCACGCCGCTGCCACTTGGCAAAGGCGTCGCACCAATCACGACTGTTGCTGGCCCTATCAAAGAGCTACCCAGATATGTTGCGGTTTCCGACTGCATTTCAGTAATAACATCCGCACCAACGAGACTCGGGGCCGGTGGATCAGGCTTCAGGAATGAAGAGTGTGTCCCCTTGGTAAAGAATGTGAATCCACTCCCCACAAACGGTGATGGAACCACACCCAGAGGCCATTTCGCACCAGCTGGGTTCGCCGCTACCTGTTTCATACCAAAAGCGGCTGCCAATGCATCGGTGGCAGAATTGGGAACCACCAGATCGCCCAACTGCTTGAACATCAGCAGGTTTTTATTAGCAGGTGGCACTAAAGCAGAAGCAATACCACCATAGTTTACAGGATCACCATCATCCAATGATGTCTGTGCTGCCACAAAGAACGCATTAAATTCCGGCGAACCAGGCAGCACACCCTTGGCCTTCAAACCAGCCAGAACTAACGGGCTGATTTCAGCGGAATGTAAGGCAATATCGGAATAAACCCCGCCCGGATTAGCCAGCACGAATGTTTTAATGGCTGGCTCTACCGCCGCCAGCATGGTTCCCAGAATACCACCATTGGAATGGCCGACATATGAAACCGGAGGTGCCGCCGGCGCAGCTGCACTGTTTACCAACAAGTCTGGCAGCCCGTCTGCTCCGGGTGCTCCCGTGGCATTGACTACTACATCCATCGTTTGCACCTCCAGCAAACGAGTCAGATGAATCAAGTCAGCAACAGATTGACGGATATTATCCCTGAAAGTCAGCAAATAACTCAGATTCAGATACCACTGTCCACTACTATCGGCAACACCATCGGGTACATTGGCAGTAACCGGGCCTGTAGCCT
>JBHHTY010000204.1:0-2354 GCA_046753565.1 Mariprofundus sp. | reverse complement strand
TTGTAGGCCTGCCCAATGTGGGCAAATCAACCCTGTTTAATGCCCTCAACGGCGGCGGAGCAGAAGCAGCCAACTATCCGTTCTGCACCATTGACCCCAATGTCGGCATTGTACAGGTACCGGATCAACGCATGGATGCACTGGCGGAAATCGTCAAACCCCAGGCCATGCAACATGCCATTGTTGAATTCGTTGATATTGCCGGTCTGGTGGCAGGCGCGGCCAGTGGCGAGGGTCTGGGCAACAAGTTCCTGGCCAATATCCGTGAATGTTCTGCGATTGCGCATGTCGTGCGCTGTTTTGAGGATGAAAATGTCACCCATGTATCCGGCAAGGTGGACCCCCTGTCCGATATTGAGGTGATTGATACCGAACTGATGCTCAAAGATATGGAAACCGTCCAGAAAGCCGTCGTTCGTACCGAAAAACAGTGCAAGACCGGCAACAAGGATGCCAAAGCCCTGCTCGACCTGCAGCAGAAAGTGCTGGCCGGACTGGAAGACGGTATTACCGTGCGTCGCCAGCAGCTGTCCGAAGATGAACAGGATGCCATCAGGGAATTATGCCTGCTAACCATCAAGCCGGTTCTGTATGTCACCAATGTCGATGATGGATCATTGCCCGATGGTAATGCCTACGTCGATCAGGTGCGTGATTTCGCGGCCGAAGAAGGGGCTCGGGTCGCCGTGATTTCTGCCCAGATCGAATCGGAACTGGCAGAAATGGATAAGGCGTCACAGGCCGAATTCCTGTCCGATCTCGGGTTATCCGAGCCTGGGCTGAATACCGTCATTCGCGAGGCCTATACCCTGCTCGATCTGATTTCCTATTTTACGGCCGGCGTCAAGGAAGTACGCGCATGGACCATCCATCGCGGCGATACCGCTCCGAAAGCGGCGGCCGTGATTCACAATGATTTTGAAAAAGGCTTTATTCGCGCCGAAACCATCGCCTATGAAGACTTCATCGCGCTGGGTGGCGAGGCCAGAGCCAAGGACGCTGGAAAAATGCGGCTTGAAGGCAAGGAGTACATCGTCAAGGATGGCGATGTGCTACACTTCAGATTCAATGTATAGCATCCATATTAACGTGCGTGTTTCATATTAACATCTAGGAGAGACAAGAATGGACATTTCAAAAATTCCTGCCGGTGAAAATCCGCCTGACGATATCAATGTTGTCATCGAAGTACCGCAGCATGCAGACCCGGTCAAATATGAGCTGGACAAGGAATCCGGTGCTTTCTTTGTCGATCGTTTTATGCATACGGCCATGCATTATCCGTGCAACTACGGCTTCATGCCCAACACATTATCGGATGACGGTGATCCGGTGGATGTGATGGTGATATCCAAATTTTCGCTGATCACCGGCTGCGTGGTGCGCTGCCGTCCGATCGCCGTACTGCATATGGAAGATGAAGCCGGCCAGGATGCCAAGGTTCTGGCAGTGCCTGTATCCAAACTGAAGCCGTCTTTTGATGATGTAAAATGTCTGGAAGACGTTTCCAATTTCCTGCTCGATCAAATTGCCCATTTCTTTGAGCACTATAAGGATCTGGAAAAAAACAAATGGGTCAAGGTGACTGGTTGGGGCAAGGTGGACGAAGCCCGCAAGGAAATCCTGGATTCCATTGCCCGTTATAACGGTGAACTGTAAACACGGGTATTGACCACGACATCGGTTTAATTCAGAAAGGCGGCTGGGCAACCAGCCGCCTTTCTTATGGGCTGTAGAAGAGGGAGTGCAGGTATGAATGAACAAATGATTCCGGCGATTTTCGGTGGACTGGGACTGATCATCGCATTTTTATTGTACCAGATCGTCAAAAAATATCCGGCCGGTCAGGGTAAAGTCGTTGAGATTGGCCAAGCCATTCATCTCGGTGCCATGGTATTCATGAAACGTGAATATACGATTCTGGCAGCCTTTGTTGCCTTTGTTGCTGTTGTACTGGCCTCCACACTGGGCGCTAATACAACCATTGCCTTTCTGCTCGGAGCGATCTGTTCAGCCATGGCCGGTTATTTCGGCATGTTTGCCGCCACCAAGGCCAATGTGCGCACCGCCACCGCAGCCCAGAATGAAGGCGCAGCAACGGCCCTGAGAATTTCCTTTTACGGCGGCTCCATTATGGGCCTTACCGTTGCTTCGCTGGGGTTGTTGGGGCTCGGCATCCTGTATCTCTTTTTCGGCGGTGATCCGGAAACGGCACATGCCATTCACGGTTTCGGCATGGGAGCATCATCGGTGGCCCTGTTTTCCCGTGTGGGCGGCGGCATTTTCACCAAAAGTGCAGATGTCGGAGCCGATCTGGTCGGCAAGGTAGAAGCTGGCATTCCGGAAGATGACCC
>JBHHTY010000203.1:0-2384 GCA_046753565.1 Mariprofundus sp. | reverse complement strand
GATACAATCACCGGCATATCAGCGCCACCAATCGGTACGATCAGCAACACGCCCAGAATCAGTGCAATGCCCAACATCACCATAAACGGCAGGGTCGATTCGGTCATGCAGAACACAATGCCGGCACCGATCATGATCATGCCCAGCACCAGATTCAGCACATGCTGACCACTGAACACCAGCGGTTTTCCGGACAGAATCCCCTGCAATTTTCCGAAAGCGATCAGCGATGCAGTAAATGTAATGGCACCGATAAAGGTACCGAGAAACAGTTCGATGCGGCTGGCCAGATACAGCCCGCCTTCTGCATTGGCGATGCCGTAGGACACCGGATCCACAAATGCGGAAACGGCAATCAGAACAGCCGCCAGACCGACCAGTGAATGCATAAAGGCCACGGTTTGCGGCATATGCGTCATCGGCACCTTGCGTGCCACTGTGCCGCCAAGCAGGCCGCCAACAGTAATAGCCGCCACAATCCAGGCATAATTCTGCACGGCATCCATCTGCAGGGTCACCAGTGCGGCAATACCCATACCCAGCATGCCCAGCATATTGCCGCGCCGCGCCGATTCAGGACTGGCCAGCCCCTTGAGAGCAAAAATAATCAGTACAGATGCCAGCAGATAGGCCATCGCCACCATGTTTGCAGATAACATTGCGATCCCCTACTTGCGCTTCTTGAACATGGCGAGCATGCGCTGCGTCACCATGAATCCACCGAAAATATTCACTGCCGCCAGACCCACTGCAATCAGCCCCAGCACAGTGGCCAGGCTCATCTCAACAGGGCCGGCTGCCAGCAATGCTCCGACAATAATAATACTGGAAATCGCATTGGTGACACTCATCAGCGGCGTATGCAGCGCCGGCGTTACCGTCCAGACCACGTGGTAACCGACAATAATTGCCAGCACAAATACGGTGAATGAAAACACAAACGGATCAACACTGGATGCATGCGCCGTTTGCGCGGCATGCTCAATAGCAGCTGGACTCACGATGCTTCCCCCTTCGGCAATAAATCAGGTTTTAGAAATTTTCCGTCGGCACACAGCAGCGCTGCATCAATCACTTCATCCTTGCGGTCGATCTGCAGACTGCCGTCCTCCTGCAACATCGGCACAATGAAATTAAACAGATTGCGTGCATATAAACTACTTGCATCGGTTGCCATCAGGGCGGGAATATTGCTGATACCAACCAGCGTTACACCGTCTTTGACAACCACCTGATCCATTTCCGATAGCGGACAATTGCCCCCCATCTCGACCGCCATATCGACAACCACTGAACCGGTTTTCATACTCTGGATCATTTCCTCGGTAATCAGCACCGGCGCAGGGCGCCCCGGAATCAATGCCGTGGTGATAATAATATCCGATTTGGCCGCATGCTGGGCAATCAGCTCAGCCTGACGCCGTTTATAATCATCATCCATTTCTTTGGCATAGCCACCGGCATCTTCGGCATCGGCATCCGCCGCCACTTCAACGAATTTCGCGCCCAGACTCTCCACCTGTTCCTTGGCCGCCGCACGCACATCAAATGCCTCGACATTCGCACCCATGCGCCTGGCCGTGGCAATGGCCTGCAAGCCGGCCACACCGGCCCCCATCACCAGCACTTTGGCTGGCTGCACAGTGCCGGCAGCGGTCATCAGCATGGGAAAAAAGCGCTGATAATGTTCCATGGCCAACAGCACCGCTTTGTAACCGGCAATATTGGCCTGTGATGACAGCACATCCATGGACTGGGCACGCGAAATACGCGGCACCATCTCCATACAGAAACAGGATATTCCCGCATCGGCATAGGCCTGCAACAAAGGGTTTCCGAAAGGGTTTACCAGGCTGGTCACTGTCGTTCCCGCTTTGACCTTTGACAGCTCGGACTCATTGAGCGCACGCACTTTCAAAATCAGATCGGCAGCACCGCATGCAGCAGCAAAATCATCCGCCAGCCGGGCACCCTGCTCGATATAGGCTGCGTCCGGGTAATTGGCAGCTACGCCGGCGTTTTTCTCAACCACCACATCACAACCGGCAGCGGTAAATTTCTTCACCGTCTCGGGCGTGGCGGCCACGCGTTTTTCATGGATTTGGGTTTCTGCTGGAACCGCGATTAGCATTGAATATTCTCCAGGTACTCAGACCGCTGACCAATAGCACAATTCAACGGTTGCTGAATTGTAGGGCTACCCGTCTGTTTTACAAGCGCAAAGCGGCTGGGGTTACTTGCCTTAAATCAATAATGCTTCCGATTGAACTTCACCCATTTCAAAAACGTCACAGCCTGTCATCTGCCTCTCATATCATTCGCTCACCAAATCTGAATCAAAAGGAGATGCATATGTTTTGGGGTTTTCTAATTCTTTCCGCGCT
>JBHHTY010000202.1:0-2386 GCA_046753565.1 Mariprofundus sp. | reverse complement strand
GTGACCTGCATGTTGACGGCATTGCTCACCGAAGCGGTTTGTCTGAAACTGATGAAGCGCCCGTTGGCGACCCTGCTGGATAATTCTGCTGCGCTGACCGGCCTGTTTCTGGCTCTGACCCTGCCTGCCGTGACACCGTGGTGGATGGCTGTGCTGGGTTCGGTGTTTGCTATTGTGCTGGGCAAACAAATCTATGGCGGTCTGGGTTACAATATTTTTAATCCGGCCTTGTCCGCACGGGTGATTCTGCTGATTTCCTTTCCTTTGAGTATGACCACTTGGCTGATCCCTATGTCGGTGCATATGGGGGCAGCGACAGCCGGATTGAATTTGTATGATTTTTCCACATGCCTGACCCTGTTTTTTGCCGGAACCGATGCCTTGCCTGTGGTGATGCAGCAGGGGCTGGATGCCATTTCGATGGCCAGTCCGCTTGGTCATGTCAAAACCGAGGCGACACTGGGTGTGCCGGTCAATGAGGCACTCACCGCCTATCATTATACCGTGCTGGACGCATTCCTCGGTTTTGAGGCTGGTAGTATCGGTGAAACCAGTGCGCTGGCATTATTGATTGGCGGAATTTTTCTGCTGGCGCGTCATAGCATCACCTGGCATATCCCGTTTTCCTATCTGGCCACAGTAGCTGTGCTGGCAGCGATCTTCAGCACTATAGCTCCGGAACAGTTTACACCACCGATGTTCCATCTGTTTGCCGGCGGTTTGATGCTGTGTGCCTTTTTCATGGCGACCGATCCGGTATCGTCACCGGTAACGCCAATCGGGCAGATTGTTTTTGGCGTTGGTTGTGGTGTGCTGACCTGGAGCATCCGCTCTTTCGGCGGTTACCCGGAAGGGGCCATGTTTGCTGTGTTGTTGATGAATTGCGCTGTTCCCTTGATTGATCATTACTGCCGTCCGCGTGTTTATGGCCATAAAAAGGAAGCCGGAGAAAAACCGGAATCATGAAACTGGATAAGGATCAGATTCGTATGGTGATTGCCCTGTTTGTGGTAGCGGCCATTGCCGCCATTCTGCTTGGTTTAACTGATATCGTGACTCGCCAGCCAATTGCCGAAGCTCAGAAGGCTGCGCTTCACAAGGCATTACAGCAGGTATTGCCGATGCATAGCAATGATCCGCAACATGATAAAATCGTGTTGAAAAAGAATGATATCGCCATGGATGTTTATCCGGCCAGAGATGCATCAGGAACGGTGCGCGGTCTGGCCTGGGAGGTGATTGCTCCGGATGGCTATTCGGGTTCCATAAGGATTCTGGTCGGTGTCAAACCGGATGGGCATGTATTTGCGATTCGTATCACGCAGCATCAGGAAACACCGGGACTGGGTGATGGCATTGTCAAAAATGACGGCTGGCTGGCCAGTTTTGTTGATCAGAGCCTGAGCAGTAAACAGTGGAAAGTGAAAAGGGACGGTGGTGATTTCGATCAGTTTACCGGTGCGACCATCACACCACGGGCCGTGGTCAAAGCCGTGAAAGGAGCGCTGGAGTTTTTCCAGGATCAGAAAGAGGCTATCTTTTCCCGCCTGAACGAACAGAAGCATTCTCAAAAGGGGCAAAGCGGAGAGGTGAACGGTGGATAAATCAGAGATCTTTGCAGATGGCTTCTGGCACAACAATACGATTTTCGCACAGCTGCTCGGCATGTGTCCATTGCTGGGTGTGACAACATCGGTGGAAAACGGTTTCTGGATGGGGGCTGCCACACTGCTGGTGCTGCTGGGTTCCAATCTGGTGGTGTCGATGGTGCGCGGTGTTATTCCGAAAAATGTCCGTATCCCGGCCTATATCACGATTATTGCCGCGTTTGTGACGGTGGTCGGGATGGCCATGAATGCATGGATGCATGAGATGTACCTGATTCTCGGCCTGTTCATTCCGCTGATTGTGGTTAACTGCGCCATTCTGGGCCGTGCGGAAGCCTTTGCCAGCAAGAGCAGTGTGTCCGATGCGTTGATGGATGCACTGGCTGTGGGGTTGGGTTTTACGTTTGCGCTGGTATTGCTGGGCGGTGTGCGTGAATTGTTCGGGCAGGGCGAACTGCTGGGCTTTTCCGTCTTCGGTGACAGTTATCCGGATGTGCTGATGTTTATTCTGCCACCGGGAGCATTTATTGCGCTGGGCTTTATTCTTGCTGCAATTAATCTGATCAATCGCGCTGTTGCACGCAGGGCAGAGGCCGATGCGCAGCAGAATCAGGCAGGCCCCCCTTCATTTGTGGAGGCTCAATAATGGATATCTATTTCTGGCTGTTTGCTATTCTGGCAGGCATACCGCTGTGGTGGTTTGCCTTTTATGCCACAAAACGCATGCGTATTGGCAAGAATCT
This sequence comes from Mariprofundus sp., assembly GCA_046753565.1. Classification (GTDB taxonomy): domain Bacteria; phylum Pseudomonadota; class Zetaproteobacteria; order Mariprofundales; family Mariprofundaceae; genus Mariprofundus. The sequence goes on along the minus strand of JBHHTY010000202.1, from coordinate 36 downwards.
GGAGCGGGAAGCCCAGGCCAAACGCAATCTTGAACG
>JBHHTY010000201.1:0-2487 GCA_046753565.1 Mariprofundus sp. | reverse complement strand
CGTGATGATCGATGCACTGGCACAGCTACGCAAAGCCGCTGGAGGAAACCCCGGCGGCGCCAACAACCAGGATGCTGCGGCCTGGTTACAGCAAATTGCCGGTGTGCATCGGGTCTATCAGCAAATACCATGGACAATCAGGGAATTATCATTTCATGATGGCATCATGACCATGTCGGGTATCGCCAAAGGTTTACAGACGATGAACCGGATTCGTGAGGCCCTGCAACAGCAAACGGGAAAAAAGGTCAAGCTGGAAGATACCGATCTTAGTGGAAACCGCGTGAAGTTCAGGATGGCATGGTCATGAAAGAAAAACTGATGTTGCAACTTGAGCCCCTCATTGCCCCCTTCATTCAACGCGTTGAACAGGAGCTGTTGCCCCGTTACCGGCAGCTGGAGCCTCGGGAACAGCATCTGGTGCTGGCAGCTGCCGTGTTATTGCCTGTGATGATCATGCTGTTCGGTGTACTGCTGCCTTTACAGGACAGGCAACATGCTTTACATCAAGAATTGGTCGCAGTGCAGAATCAGGCAACTGAAGCGGAAACCATAGCAACCTATCTGCTTGAACATGGGGTAAAAGGAAAAAACGGCCCTGCTTCAGAGAATATGATGACAACCGTGGAACGTCTTGCCAGACAGACCGGCGTAAGAAAATTCATGACCCGAATCAAACCACAGATCACACCCGATGGCGGAGAAAAGCGTCTGATGATCAGCATGAAAGATGTGCCTTATGATGCAACGCTCCGGTTTATCCATGCGCTGGCCAAACATCATATAGGCCTGAACAGATTGAAACTTCAGGCCGCTGATTCGCCCGGACATATTCATGTCAGGGCTGTGCTAAGCGAAATCTGAAAACCCAATACCGGACATGAAGACCAGCACGATTTTTTCCTATCGATCAAATACGCCCATGTGAAAAACATGACCCTGATAACTTAGGATGACCCCGTCCGGCGTGATTTCTTCCAGTTTCAGGCTGTTTGCCACGGCCTGTTTTTCATGCCGTATTTTTCCATTCACGATAATCATACGCATTGCCGGATTTTCGTCATAGATATGACCCTCGATATTGACAGGCGGGAGTGACTGTTGCACAGATAAGGGCAACTCGCTTAAAGACCGGATCCCCGCATTTGCCGGTGCAACCTCGGCACTGTCATTACTGAGATCAGGGAATCCCCCCGCCCCCCTGCTGACAGGCGATGCAGGCGCAATCGGCTGAAATACCGGCACCGGCTCATCATCATGGCGAACAGACGTTTGCTTCTCGACCGAGCCGCCTTCTTGCTCCCGGATCTGTTCAACCTGGGTATGATTCCCGTGTTCCTGTTTATTCCTGACAACCGGAACCTTGCCTGAATTACGATTTTCCGGCTCAGCATGTTCAGGCTGGCTTATGGAAGGAACTGCATCAGATACTGATGAAAGCGGGGAAACATCCGCTCCGGATGTGCTTTGCTCTGGTGCAACCGCTGTTGCAATATCCTGCCGGGGTGAAGCAGGCTGTGTTGTTATTTCTGCCTGCCGGGAAAAGGCAGGGGAAGACGGCTTGAATGGTGCAACAACCCATCCGACAATCAACACCACAAGCAATGTTCCCAGAACTATATAGAGTCGGGAAACAGGCGACTCCGTCTGAAAGGACAGTGACGGCGCTTCAGTCGGTATCTTCAAACCGCCACGTTGCCGTTCGGATTTTTTCAGTGCATCAAGAATGTAGGACATCAGTTGTCAGCCTGCGATTGAAGCCTGGGAATATCCAGTCCGGCTCTGGCATTGATATGCATCAGGGTCAGCTCCCCTGCAATACCATCAGTCGGAATACCTTCCGATTTCTGGAAGTCTTTCAGACGCGCCACCAGAATGGCATCCATGTTTCGGGACTGTCCGGCAGGAATCATGGTCCCCTGAATATGATCCAGTTGACCAGCCAGCCACTCGATCACTCTGCCAGCATCGCCTTGTCTCAAATGCCCCTGATATCCCGGCGGCTTCAGCCAAAGCAATGCCACCTCGTTTTTCCATCGCTGTTTCAAATCAGACAATCCGATGCGCCACTGCTGTGTGTCCAGCTGGATGACCGCATGACCATTTGAAACTGAACGGACAACAGCATAGTGAAACCCGCCATCATGACCGACAATCCGAAATATGGCCGGGCGGTCAAACTTCCTGAGCAGTCGCATGTTCGTATATTGGTACAGACAGGAAAGTCTTTTATCCAACAACTGATCGCATGGATCTCCTACTGTCGAGGCCAGATCGGTATGCCATAATCTGGCCAGCGTCCGAAAGGCCAGCACTCTGGTACCGTTATTCTCTATAAAAACCCAGGCTTCATCTCCTGCTGTAACCGGAGAATATAAAGGCACTTTTCCGATATCCTCAACAGGGCCCGGTTGCATCCGATCATTTTTTTCACCGGTTTTTTCTGAACCATCAGGGCTCGACAATCCTGTCGATATTATTTCCTGC
>JBHHTY010000200.1:0-2509 GCA_046753565.1 Mariprofundus sp. | reverse complement strand
GGATTTTCTGGTCAGGCAGCAGAGATACAGCAGGGCTTATTCACGTACCTTTTTCCTGAGTGATTTCAACAGACTGCGTTTGTTTTTGCTTTCCAGTCGCCGTTTGACTGCACTGCGGGGGTTGCGTGTTGGTCTTCGCTTTTTCGGGGGGACCATTGCCGTACGGATCAATTCCTGTAGCCGGTTCAGGGCATCTGTTTTGTTTTTGTCCTGACTTCGGTGTTGCTGTGCCTTGATGATGATCACGCCATCGCTGTTGATGCGGCGGTCTTTCAGTTGCAGCAATCGCTCCTTGCAGGATTCCGGTAAAGACGATGCTCTGATATCAAAACGCAGATGGATGGCGCTGGATACCTTGTTGACGTGTTGTCCGCCAGCACCGCGGGCGCGAATGGCATGCATGTCGACTTCATCAGTGCTGATCAGGATGCTGTCCGTGATTGTCAGCATGTTCAGTTTGCGAAATCCATGCTGATCACGCCGCCATAAATTCCCTGAACGAATAACGCTCTTTTGCTGTGATATCCCTGACCACGAAGGATACTGTTTTCACTTTGTACACATGTTCGGAGAGCCATTGTTGTTCGGCTTCGCTGTCTGCAGCAGATACAGCAATGCTCCAGACCCCTTTTTTACCGTCATAAGTGAAATCAGGGAGCCAGCGGTAGCCTCGTGCTTTCAGGTCATCTTTTTTCTCAAACGGGGCACGCACGGCAAAAATACGGCTGCTTTTTTCTCTGGCAGTGGCCAGCAAGGTGGACATGACCCGTTTGCCGGAACGGGGCAGGGGGCGGGTCAACAGGTGTAATGTGGCCTGTGCATCATTGACAGCGCGATGGCCGTCAAAGAAAAAGCCCAGTTTATAGGCAATATAATCGAGTTTGAGGCTGGAGATATCCTCATCCTGCCAGGGGATATCCTTCTGGGTGCAGGCCCAGTTGGCTTTGGTCGTCACTGGCAGACGCCGTTCCAGCATCTGGCGATCAAAGGCAGCATTATGGGCAATAATCAGATCCGCTTTTTCGAGCCACAGATTGGCAGTATCTTCATCCAGTTTCTGGCCGGTCAGCATTTTATCCGTGATGCCGGTGATCTGTTTGACAATATCTGACAACGGTTCCCCGGGATCTTCAAAAGCATCATAGATATGCAGAATACGGTAAATCAGACCGGAGCCCGCGTCATATTCAAAAGCGACAAAGCCCAATTCGATGATTTTATCCCGGGCTGTATCCAGCCCGGTTGCTTCGGTATCAATGACGATGCCGATTCGGGGTGTGGATGCTTTTCCTGCCTGATAATGATCCGGTGCATTTAGTCGCTGAATCACCCTGTACTGGTCTGATTGCTCCAGATATCTGATGGCTTCGTTATCGTTCACGGATGGCTCCTCCGTTTTCTGATCCGGATATTTTGCGTTGTTGCCGTCCTGTTTCAGGCCAGTTTATCATCGGCTACATGGTAGTTCGGATCTTCCTGAATATTCACCTCGACCAGATCGGCAGCGGTGGTCAGTAACTTTTGACATTCCGGGCTGAGGTGAATCAGGTGCAGGTCTTTACCTGCTTTTTTGTAGCGTTCAGCCAGATTGTCAATCGCCTCAATGGCTGAATGATCGGCAATGCGGGACATGGCGCAGTCGATATAAACTACATCGGGATCGGATTCGGGATCGAACAATTCATTGAAACGATGAACCGAGGCGAAAAACAACGGGCCATGTACCCTGTAGGTGCGGGAGCCATCAGTATGATCATCGCGAATGACATAGATATGGCGGGCCTGTTTCCATGAAAAGACCAGTGCTGTCGCAATCACACCGATAATTACGGCAGTGGCAAGATCGGTCGCCACAGTGACTACAGCAACCAGAATACCGACAAAGGAGTCTTCGCGAGGGATCTTTTTCAGCAGATTGAAGCTGCCCCATTCGAATGTGCCGATGACGACCATGAACATCAGGCCAACCAGGGCGGCAACAGGCACCATGGAAATCAGATCAGAGGCGAACATGATGAAGATAATCAGGAACAGAGCGGCGGCAATGCCGGAGAGATTGCGCAATCCTCCGGAAGATACATTGATCATGGTTTGTCCGATCATGGCGCAGCCACCCATACCTCCGAAGAAACCATTGACGGTATTGGCCAGTCCCTGGCCGATGGAGACACGGTTACCCTGTCCCCGGGTGCCGGTCATTTCGTCCACAACTGTCATGGTCAGCAGGGATTCAATCAGGCCGACACCGGCCAGAATCACGGCATAGGGCAAAATAATCCACAGTGTTTCCAGGTTTGCCGGTACAGAGGGGATATGGAAGGCTGGAAAACCGCCACTGATATCGGCAATATCACCGACCGATTTGGTATCTACACCACCGAAAATTACAATCAGGCTGATGGTGATAATGGCGGCCAGGCCGGCCGGGATCGCACGGGTGATTTTGGGCAGGAGAAACATGATGGCCATGGTCAGTGCAACAAGGCCCAACATGGCATACATCGGTTCT
>JBHHTY010000199.1:0-2533 GCA_046753565.1 Mariprofundus sp. | reverse complement strand
ATTTTTTAAATGGATGGCTTTGCCACCCATTTAAAAAAACTGGCGGAGAGAGAGGGATTCGAACCCTCGGTACCCGTTAAGATACACACGCTTTCCAGGCGTGCTCCTTCAACCACTCAGACATCTCTCCATCCCCTTTCCTTGCATCAAACAAAGAAGCAGATGGAGCCTTTTCGCGTTGAAAAAGTTTCATCTGCATCGGGGGCGCGCATGGTACGGGGACTGTGCTTTCACCGCAAGGGTGGCAATCAATCCGTTAATACGGAACGTATCCATGTGCCGATGTGGCGGATTTCTTCGGGGCATACACTGTGTTCCATCGGGTAACTGTGCCACTGGATCGAAATGCCCAGTGCTTCCAGTTTTCGGCGTGATCTGTCACCGAGTTCGTATGGAACAACCGGGTCATGGATGCCATGTGCCATGAACAGGGGTGTTGTTTTTGCGGTGCTTGTAAATGCTTCGGTCTGTTCCGGCAACAGCAGATAACCGGACAGTGCCATGATGCCGGCCAGTTTTTCGCTTTGCCGAAGTCCGACATGCAGTGCCATGGCCGCACCCTGTGAAAAGCCGGCCAGTATAATGCGGCTGGCGGGGATGCCATGCATTTCTTCCTGCTCAATCAGCATTCGGATATCTCTGGTGGAATCCAGAATACCCTGATGGTCGTGTTCAATACCGAGGTCGGTTTGTTTGATATCGTACCAGGCCGGCATGATATAACCGCCATTGAGTGTGACCGGCATCGTCGGTGCATGGGGGAAAATGAAACGAATCCCCAGATCATCGGGCAGACCAAGCTGGGGGACGATCGGTTCAAAATCATGTCCATCAGCACCAAGCCCGTGCAGCCAGATCACCGTGCGATCCGGGTCAGGGCCGGTTTCAACCGTCAGGTGAGGGAGCGTATGCAATGTCATCGTTCAGTCATGCCGCGATACAGGCAGTGCAGGAAAGCGATCTTCTGCAGACCGAATGTGAACAGGATGCGTAACCGGATCAGTCCTCGTTTTTCTTTTTGGCCTCGTTAACGCGCAGGGTGCGACCGGCGTAATCGGTACCATCCAGATGTTTGATCGCGGCTCTGGCACTGCTCACGGACATTTCAACAAACCCGTAGCCCTTGAAACGCTTGCTGCGACGATCCTTGACCAGCCGGATATCGATAATTTCGCCATAAGGGGAAAACAGGTTTTTGACATCATCACTGCCGGCATTAAACGGCAGATTGCCGACATAAATATTGCTGCTGCTGTCATCTTGCTTTGCTGATGTAGCGCCGGGCTGGGGGGCCAGTGCAACAAGCAGGCCGCCAAAAATGGTGCCCAGGGTGATGCCGGTGGCAAACAGGGAGGCTACAGGTACGCTTGCCGGATTTATCGCGGACACGATATAATAACCGACAAGTGATGCAGCAAGCGCTGCAGCAAACAATTTCATAAAACATGATACACTCATTCAATCACTCCAGAGACTGCACGAATACGCAGTTGATGGTCACGAATCATGCCAAAAACAGCTCTGAAAAGCACGCCTGTTTATTTTCCGCGTTCTTCTGAAATGCCCAAAAATATGATGGATTTACGAAACGGACGGATGCGCTAGCCTTGCCGCATGAGTCGTAAAGTCATTCCTATCCAGACAGAGCATCAGGGCGAACCGATGGCGGGCAAACCCAAATGGTTGAAAGTGCGTGCGCCGATGTCGAAAGAATACAAAGATATTGTCGAAATGATGCGCGAACTCAATCTGAATACTGTGTGTGAAGAGGCTTCCTGTCCGAATATCGGAGGCTGCTGGAAGCAGGGTTCGGCCACGTTCATGATTCTCGGCCGTGTATGTACCCGTACCTGTGCATTCTGTGATGTCGAAACAGGGAAGCCGGATCCGATTGATCCGGATGAAGCAGTTAATCTGGCCAAAGCCGTAGCTCAGATCGGGCTGAAACATGTGGTCATCACTTCGGTGGATCGGGACGATCTGAAAGATGGTGGTGCCGGCCATTATGCGACAGTGATCCGGGAGCTCAGGGCGCGGCAGCCGGATGTGACCATCGAAATCCTGACACCGGACTTTCAGCGCAAACCGGCCTCCTGTCTGGATACGATTATCGATGCGAAGCCGGATATTTTTAATCACAATCTGGAGACTGTGCCGCGTTTGTACCGCTCTGTGCGTCCCGGCGCGCGTTATTTCACCAGCCTGCGTTTGCTGCAGCGCGCCAGCGAACTCGATCCGGAAGTGGTGACCAAATCCGGTATCATGGTCGGCCTCGGTGAGGAACGAGATGAAATCCTGCAGGTGATGGATGATCTGCGTGAAGCCAATGTCGATATTCTGACCATCGGTCAGTATCTGCGACCGAGTGCCAAACATCATCCGGTGATGAAATACTGGGCACCGGAAGAATTCGATGAGCTGAAATACCTGGCCGAGAAAAAAGGCTTCGGCATGGTGGCTTCAGGGCCACTGGTACGATCATCGTTTCATGCTGATGAGGTATTCAAGGCGCTCAAACTGAAAAGCGCCTGAT
>JBHHTY010000198.1:0-2550 GCA_046753565.1 Mariprofundus sp. | reverse complement strand
AGATCGGTACCGGCAAAGACCCCTGGGGCGGTTATCGTCGCGGCTTTGAGGGGCACGCCACATTACACCTGTCCGATTACAGGATGAAAAAGAGCGGTATGCTTGGAGCAGTGGCGGAAAATGTGGAGATCTTCCTGTCCATCGAAGGTGTGCGCACCAAACTGTTTTGAAACTGATTTTTGCCAGGATGGCAATAAATCAGCATCTCCCTGGAGGCAGTCATGACTGAATCGACGATGACAGCAAAAGAACCGGCTGTGCTGGAACTGGAACCCGGAACCTATTACTGGTGCGTTTGTGGTCGGTCGAGGAAGCAGCCGTTTTGCGATGGTTCACATGAGGGCAGCGAATTTACTCCGCAGGTCATTGAAATTACGGGGAAACAAACGGTGGCCCTGTGCCAGTGCAAACAGACCAAAAACCCGCCGTTTTGCGACGGTTCACACAACGAATTGTAACAGGGGGGGCATGGCCCAACAACGGATGAATGTACAGGCACCGGTTGAACGGCTGTTTGCAGAACGCTGGAGTACGCGCGCCTTTGACGGTGAAAAGCCGGTGGCAGATGAATTGATCGCATCATGCCTCGAAGCAGCTCGCTGGGCCCCTTCCTGCTATGGCGCGGAGCCGTGGTATTATATTATTGCTAATCGATTCGCTGATGAAGCGAACTGGGACAAGGCGCTCGAATCCCTAGCGCGCGGCAATCAGCTATGGGCAAAGCAGGCACCTGTTTTGATTGTGGCGGCGGCGGAACCGGTGTTTTCCCACAACGGCAAACGCAACCGATGGGCCGAGTTTGATACGGGACAAGCCACTATCTGCCTGTGCCTGCAAGCTTCTGTATTGGGTTTGGCCAGTCATCAGATGGGCGGATTCGATCCCGAGTTGCTAAAACAGGCTTTGGGGATACCGGCACAGATGCATGTGATGAGCGTCACCGCTATCGGTTATCCCGGTCCGGCGGAACATCTGGGGGACGATTTTCAGGCCATGGAAACAGCGCCCAGAACACGCAAGGCATTGACGGAAATCGTGCATGCCGGGGCGTGGGGCAAATCATGGCAGCCGCCGGCGGGCGCAGGCTGGGAGGCGCGTTATCAGGAGACTTCGATGGAGCGCCTGCCGTGGTTCCATGCCGGCCTCGATGCCGATTTTGAACAGGCGCTGGCGCAGTTCCAGATTACAGCGGGAAAGGTGCTGGATATCGGTTGCGGCCCCGGCACGCAGGCGATTGCGCTGGCCAAACGCGGGTTTAGCGTCACAGCCAGCGATGTGTCGCGCACGGCTGTCGAATCATCCCGCCTGCTGGCCGAGGCGGAAAATCTGAGTATCGAATTTCATGTCGATGATGTGCTGGACTCCAAACTGGCAGGCTCGTTCGATGTGATTCTGGATCGCGGCATATTCCACTGTTTTGATCAGCAGACCGATCAGCAGGCTTATCTGACCACGCTACGGCGTTTGCTCAAATCAGGTGGTTTGTTGCTGCTCAAATGTTTTCACAAGGATGAAACCCGCGAACAGGGCCCGCCGGGGCGATATGGCGAAGATGATATCCGACGCTTCTTTGCCGACGGGTTTGAATTACTCGAAACGCATGCCACGCAGTTTTCACCCGGCCCGCAGGATGAGCCGCCCAAGGCCTTGCTTTGCGTGCTGCAAAGAAAGTGACACGTAACCCGCCACGAAAACACACAACTTCCACTGACTATAAATTCGTGGACATTCGTGAAATCAGTGGCTGGTTTTACAGATATTTTTTATAAAAAATACCGGAGATGAAATGACTGATTTATTTTCACCAACCCAACTGGGAAATCTGGAACTGTCAAATCGCATGGTGATGGCGCCGATGACACGCAATCGCGCCCCGGATGGAGTTCCGACGGCGCTGATGGCCGAGTATTATCGCCAGCGCGCCAGCGCCGGGCTGATTGTCAGCGAAGGCTCCCAGATATCAGAACAGGGCATCGGTTACCCGGCCACGCCCGGGATTCATACAGATGCCCAGACCGAAGCCTGGCAAGCGGTTACCCTGGCCGTTCACGATGCAGGCGGCGTTATCTTCTGTCAGCTTTGGCATTGCGGGCGCATTTCGCATCCCGATTTCCATGGCGGCGACAAACCTGTTGCGCCGTCTGCGATTCAACCGGCAGGTCAGGCGTTTACTTACGAAGGTCTGAAAGATTTTGTTGAACCTCGGGCGCTGGATGCGGCGGAAATACCGGCCATTATCGAACAGTATCGCCATGCCGCTGCCTGTGCGATCAAGGCTGGTTTTGACGGCATAGAAATCCATTCAGCCAACGGATATCTGCTCGATCAGTTTTTGCGCGATGGTTCTAATCAGCGTGATGACATTTACGGTGGTCCGATTGAAAATCGGATCCGCCTGCTCAGGGAAGTGACTGCGGCCGTCGTATCTGAAATCGGTGCGGACAAAGTGGGTGTACGCATCTCGCCGGTGAATACATATCAATGATCACTACTGTCCCGACGTTTATTGAAGCGACCTTGTGAATTTGTTGGGAAATAAGGAGATACAGG
>JBHHTY010000197.1:0-2584 GCA_046753565.1 Mariprofundus sp. | reverse complement strand
CAGAGCCCGTGATTCCGGCTTGCCACTCAGACCGACCTGATTTCGGCGTCCGACACGCACCACACCATCGACAGCCTTGATCGAACGCAACACCTGCGCCAGATGCACGCGATCCTCGACCTCTACCAGAAACAGCAGCTCAGTCATCGCTCCACCGCGCTGTTTCAGTTTCACATCTTCAATACTGGAGCTGGCATCGGCAATACACTGGGTGACACTGGCCAACATACCTCGCCTGTTGCGGGATCGCACCTCGATACCGGTTTTGAATAATTGTCCGGATCGGGCTTCCCATTCTACTTCAAGGAAATCCCTGCTGGTCTGATCAGAAATGCGCGGGCACTTACGATGATGCAAAATCATACCCTCACCGGCACTAAACCGACCCAGAACAGGATCGCCGGGTATCGGATGACAACATTCCGCCGGATGCATCAGCGTCCGCTTCATGCCCATCAGCTTCAGAGGCAAAACACTGTCATGCTCAACCACTTCCAGCAGTCTGTGCACAGCGATTTCACCGCGCCCCATGCGTATTTTCAGTTCATCCAGATCGGTACACTGCAATGCTTCCAGCACAGCCTTGCCCACATCTTTTTTACCCAGCGACTCGCGCAGGATATTCTCTCCGATACGGATGCCTGTCTCACGCTCCTGTCGTTTGAACCACTGACGAATGGCCTGCTTGGCCCGGGATGTTTTTACAAATTTGATCCATTTCCGGCTCGGCGACTGATCCGGACTGGTCATCACTTCAATTTGATCGCCATTTCTCAGCCGGGTGGAAAAGTCGGCAATCTCGCCATTGATTCGCACACCGACACAGTGATGCCCGACTTCGGTGTGTACCGCATAGGCAAAATCCAGTGGCCGGGCGCCTCGGGGCAAGGGGAAAATATCACCATCGCGACTGAACACGTACACTTCCTGCACAAACAGATCAAGACGCACATTTTCAAGAAATTCGCCCGGACTGTCTGTCTCCTGCAAAAGTTCAGTCAATTGCTTCAACCACTTGAAGGTATCCTGATTCTCGCCGGAATCACCCTCTTTATACGCCCAGTGGGCTGCCACCCCGTCTTCGGCATACACATGCATATCTTCGGTGCGAATCTGCACTTCAATACGGAAATTCTCCGGACCAATCACGGATGTGTGCAGGGACTGGTAGCCATTGGGTTTCGGTAATGCGATATAATCCTTGAATCGACCCGGCACAGGTCTGTACAGACTGTGCACCACACCCAGCGCCTGATAACAGGTGGTCATGTCTTTCACAATGATACGAAATGCTACCAGATCAAAAATTTCATCGAAATCGATATGTTTGCGCTGCATCTTCTCATGGATGCTGTACAGATGTTTCATACGCCCCTGCACTTTCGCATCCACGCCATGGCGTTGCAGAGCCTGCTGGATAATCCCTTCCAGTCGCTCACGAATTTGATTCAACCCTTCCAGCCGATCCTGAATTTCCCCCAGCAGCACTTTATAGGCATCCGTTTCCAGATAGGAGAATACGAGATCTTCCATTTCCTGCTTGATCCAGTGAATACCGAGCCGGTGCGCCAGCGGCGCATAAATCTGCAGAGTTTCCTGGCCAATCAGGCGTCGCTTTTCATCTTTCATGAAGCCCAGCGTACGCATATTATGAAGGCGATCGGCCAGCTTGACGATCAGAACGCGAATATCCTGTGCCGTGGCCAGGATCATTTTACGGAAATTTTCAGCCTGTTTGTGTTCTTTTGAGTGAAAGTGGATCTGGCCGATTTTTGTCATTCCATCAACCAGGCGGGCAATATCGGCCCCGAAATGGTGTTCAATATCCTCCAGCGTCACGCTGGTGTCCTCGACCGTATCATGCAACAGGCCGGTAATCACGGTGGATTCATCCATCCCGAGGCTGGCCAGAATATCGGCTACTGCCAAAGGGTGCGTAATAAAAGGATCGCCGGAAGCCCGCATCTGACCCGCATGCGCATGTGCTGCAAACACATAGGCGCGGTTGATCAACTCAATATCCGCTTTCGGAGCGTACGAAGCTACCCGTTCGGTAATTTCAAAGATGCGACTCACAGTTCAGAAAATAATGAAATCAAAAGAATCGCAACACAGGATCAGATACCCTCTTCTTCCTCTGCTTCGGCAAATGCAGCCAGACGGCGTTTTTCCTGATCATCCTGCTCAAATAACACATCCCATGATACAAAACCATCACCAATCTCTCTCAGGGCTTGCACTGCAGGTTTATCATCAACCGTTTCCACCACGGAAGGCATACCGCGCAACAACTGGCGGGCGCGGCGAGATGCCAGCAAGACCATCTCAAAGCGATTGGGATAATAACGAATACAATCTTCAACAGTTACACGAGCCATGTGGCTTACCTCCGGATATACATTGCCTTAAACACTAGGAATGGAATCTTAAATTGCAAACATCGTGAATCGCCTGCACAGCTTATGCCCGGCGATTCAGTCAGAATCTGTCTCTTCTGTAATAAAAATATCCACCAGCTTTGCCAGAGTTACATCAAAATCATCATTGATGACCTGATAATGTGCTTCACCGGCATGGGATATTT
>JBHHTY010000196.1:0-2632 GCA_046753565.1 Mariprofundus sp. | reverse complement strand
CCGCCCAGAATCATGATGCCGGTTAATAACAAATGCATGGTAATCGGTTCCTGCAATATCAGCTTCATCTGTTTGGATTGTCAGTTTGGTCATGATGCGAAGGCGACATAAGCCTGCAGTCGCCTGTTGGCATCATTGATTACATTTCCTATGGATCAGTCCCTGAAATTGGTGAATGACAACGGCCTGTCCGAATCCATACCGCGAACCAGCGCCATAACAGCCTGCAAGTCATCGCGTTTTTTACCGGTAACACGCACCTGATCACCCTGAATGGAAGCCTGTACCTTCATTTTCTCCTGCTTGATGGCTTTGACGATGCTTTTGGCCAATTCAGTGCTGACCCCCTGCTTGATCAGAATTTCCTGCCGTTTGCACCCGCCACTGGCATCTTCAGGATCACTGTATTCCAGACATGATGGCTCCAGCTTGCGACGCACCAGCTTGGCTCGAAGAATCTCGGTCACTGTGTTCAGTTTGTTGATGTCATCGCCCACCACTGTGATGCTGTTCTCACCCAACTCAATGCTGGCCTTGCTCCCCTTGAAATCATAACGGGTGGTAATCTCCTTGATCACCTGATTCACTGCATTGCTCATTTCCTGCATATCGGTTTCACTGACAATATCAAAACTGGGCATCTTCCACTCCTGCTGTAACAAATTCTGAACGCAAAATCATGCCGATTCAAACTTTGACAAGCAATGAGCCGGACTTAAGCTTGGCAGCCGGAAGGAGAGATATTTGTCCAACGCATTCAAACATGATTTTTCAGAAAGGTTTTCTGCCGGGGTGAACCGGATCAAAAAGCGTAAGCTGCCCAAGCTGCCGCCCCTCTCCCCGCGCTGGTATCCGATCCTGGGCGCACTGGCCGGATTTATGTTGATGCTGCTTTTTATCGGTGGTGCCGGTCAGGATGCACGCGCCCGCATGACCGTGCCGCACGAAGAATGGCTCAAAGCCGCACAGCCGGTGGCCGATACCATGATGCGTATACGCCGCGAACAGTTACACTCCGGAGATCATGCCGTTGCCGTACTGGAACGACTGGGTTTTGACAGATCGGAAAGCCATCGCATCGTTGCTGCAGCCAACGACAGCTATCAATTGAAAAATATACGTGCTGGCCAGGTTTTTAAACGCGTGGATTCCGACAGGGGCATTGATTTCTACTACAATGTGGATGCCGAAAAACGCCTGCACCTGCATCAGGACAAGGGTAAAAAGGCATGGGAGTCCGGCCTTGAAAAACGCAAGATTTACACACGCCAGCGTATCTCCTCAGGCGTTATTGAAGGCAGTCTGTTCGGTGCTGCCGAACGCGCCGGTATGGATCAGCGTACCACCATGAACCTGGTCGATATTTTTGCATGGGATATCGATTTCGCCCGGGATATGCGCAGCGGTGATACCTTCAAGGTCATTTATGAAGAGCGCTATGACGACAATGGCAAGACACTGGAAAGCCATATCCTGGCGGCACAGTTCGTCAATCAGGGCGAAACATACCAGGCGGTCCGTTATGAACAGGCTGATGGTAAAAGCAGTTATTTCACACCGGATGGAAAAAGCATGCGCAAGGCTTATCTGAAAGCGCCGGTAAAGTTTTCACGCATATCTTCCCGTTTTCGCCTTAAACGCAAACATCCGGTTCTCGGCTACACACGCGCCCATCGCGGTGTCGATTATGCGGCATCCAGCGGTACACCCATCCATGCCATTGGCGACGGTTATATCGCTTTCAAAGGCTGGAAAGGCGGTTATGGCCGTTTCATCCTGATCCGACACAAGAATCGCCGGCATTCAACGGCCTATGCACATATGCGCCGTTATGCCAGAGGCATCAAAAAAGGAATGCATGTCAAACAGGGACAGGTCATCGGTTATGTCGGCATGTCCGGACTCGCAACCGGTCCGCATCTGCATTTTGAATTTCGCGTTCATAACCGGGCCGTCAATCCGCTGACCATCAAGCATCCACCGGCCCAGCCCATTGCGGCCTCGGAACGCCCCCGCTTTTTACAGCAAACCGCCCCCTTGCTGAGTCGGTTAAAACAGCAAAAATCCGGACTGGTTTGGGGCTGATATGCATGTCAGTCTGCTGATATGACAAAACCGCCAATAACAGCGCAGCAGCAATCCTGGCTGGATAAAGCACATCGTGTGCTGGACATCGAAATTGCAGCTATTCGGGCACAGCATGACGTGCTCGGCAGCCAGTTTGTACAGGCCGTGGAAACCATTCTCGATATTGATGGTCGACTGGTTGTCGTTGGCATGGGCAAGTCCGGTATTATTGCCAAGAAAATTGCAGCCACTTTTGCATCAACCGGCACACCGGCGTTTTTTGTGCATGCAGCTGAAGCACAACACGGTGATCTGGGCATGATCACCGGCCATGATGCCGTGCTGGCTCTCTCGCACAGCGGCGAAACAACGGAGGTATGCAGTCTGTTGCCGGAAATTCGCCGACGTGGTGCAAAAGTCATTGCGATTACCGGCAACACCGATTCCACACTGGCCCGCTATGCCGATGCCGTATTGCACATCCCTGTCGACAAGGAAGCCTGTCCGTTGAATCTGGCTCCGACCGCTTCAACAACAGCCACACTGGCTCTGGGTGATGCACTGG
>JBHHTY010000195.1:0-2651 GCA_046753565.1 Mariprofundus sp. | reverse complement strand
GGCTCAAATGCATTCAGGGCAAAGGCGTGGTGAATTCCATTTCACTCAAGGAAGGCGAAGCGGCCTTTATCGAACGCGCCAGATTGCTGCGCAATTACGGTGCTGCCGTTATTGTCATGGCTTTCGATGAAAACGGGCAGGCCGACACCTATAAACGCAAAATAGAAATCTGTGAACGCTCCTACCGTGTACTGACCGAAGTCTGCGATTTTCCACCCGAAGATATTATTTTCGACCCGAACATCTTCGCCATCGCCACCGGCATTGAAGAACATAACAACTATGCTGTGGATTTCATTGAAGCCACCGGCTGGATTAAAAAGCATCTGCCTGATGCCATGATTTCCGGCGGCGTATCCAATGTATCGTTCTCCTTCCGCGGCAACAATCCGGTGCGTGAGGCCATTCATTCCGTATTCCTTTACCACGCCATCAAACAGGGTATGGATATGGGTATCGTCAATGCCGGACAGCTGGCCGTATATGATGATTTGCCTGAGGAATTGCGTGAACGCGTGGAAGATGTGGTGCTCAATCGCCGCGATGACGCCACCGAACGCCTGCTGGATATTGCCGACAATTATCGCGGTGACGGTGTACAGGCCAGGAAAGCCGATGATGAGTGGCGCAAATTACCGGTCGCCAAAAGACTGGAACATGCGCTGGTCAAGGGCATCGACACCTATGTCGATGAAGATACGGAAGAAGCCCGTCTGGCTTTCGATACCCCGATTGAAGTCATTGAAGGCCCGTTGATGGATGGTATGAATGTGGTTGGTGACCTGTTCGGTGATGGCAAAATGTTTCTGCCGCAGGTGGTTAAATCAGCCCGTGTGATGAAAAAGGCCGTGGCCTGGCTGATGCCTTATATTGAGGCAGGAAAAGCTGCCGATGTCGACACTTCCAATGGCAAGGTGCTGATGGCTACCGTCAAGGGCGATGTCCATGATATCGGCAAAAATATCGTCGGCGTGGTACTGCAATGCAACAATTTCGAGGTCATTGATCTCGGCGTCATGGTGCCCACCGCAACCATTCTGGAAGAAGCGAAAAAACACGATGTCGATATTATCGGTCTGTCCGGGCTGATCACACCGAGTCTGGATGAAATGGTTCATATCGCCAGGGAAATGACCCGGCTGGATTTTCACCTGCCTATCATGCTGGGCGGTGCCACCACCTCCAAGGCACACACAGCCGTCAAAATCGAGCCGGAATATGATGCGCCAGTGATTTGGGTCAAGGATGCTTCCCGTGCGGTCGGTGTAGCGCAAAACCTGATCTCGGAACTCAACCGTGAATCCTTTGTGAAAAAAACACGCGAAGAATACAAAGGCGTACGGGATCGTTACCTCGGCCGTCAGCAACAGATTGACTGGTTAAACCTGGCCGATGCACGGGCCAACCGGATCAGGATCGACAGCAGCAAAATCCCCCCTGCCCCCAGGCAATCGGGCATCACGGTGCTTGATGATGTTTCAATTGCCGAAATTCGCGAATTTATCGACTGGACACCGTTCTTCTCAGCATGGGAACTCAACGGTGCCTACCCGCGCATCCTTTCTGACCCGCACAAGGGCAAGGAAGCGCAGAAACTGTTTGATGAAGCCAATCAGTGGCTCGATACCATTATTGAGAAAAACTGGTTCACGGCACGTGCTATTTTCGGCCTGTTTCCGGCTCAGGCAACGGATGATGACAGCATCATCATTTTTGAAGATGAGGCACACCGGCAGGAACTGGCCCGTTTCCACTTCCTGCGTCAGCAACAGGATAAAAAAGATACGCGCGCCAATCTGTGTCTGGCTGATTTTGTGGCATCCAATGCCCCCGATCATCTGGGTGCATTTGCCGTCGGTATCTTCGGTGCCGAAGAACAGGCCAAAGCCTTCGAGGTAAAACACGATGATTACAATGCCATCATGATCAAGGTACTGGCCGACCGCCTGGCCGAAGCACTGGCCGAAATGCTGCATCATCGTGTACGCACGCATTACTGGGCTTACGATACCGATGAATCACTGAGCAATGAAGAGATGATCCGTGAAAAATATCAGGGTATCCGACCTGCTGCCGGCTATCCGGCCTGCCCGGAACACACGGAAAAAAATACGCTGTGGCAACTGCTCGATGTGGAAAAGCGAATCGGTATGTGTCTGACTGAATCCTGTGCCATGCTGCCTACTGCTGCCGTATCAGGACTTTATTTCGCCAGTCCGGAGTCGCGCTATTTCACCGTTGGCAAAATCAATAAAGACCAGGTGGAAGATTATGCCAGACGCAAAGGAATCAGCATTGAAGAAGCGGAGAAATGGCTGGCCCCCAATCTGGGATACTGATCAGAGTTAAAGTAAACAGGCCCGGAGACTTCAACCACAAGGCAAAAAGAAACATATGATCACAACTGCTGCCTGATTGATCACGGTTGTCAGGACAGCAGTGCAAGCATGCGTTTTCCGAGCAGTGTCGGGTTATGTTCAATCGTCACCCCGGCTGCTTCCAGGGCAGCAAATTTTGCTTCGGCAGTGCCCTTTCCACCGGAAATAATCGCGCCGGCATGCCCCATGCGTTTGCCTTTGGGCGCTGTGGCACCGGCAATAAATGCGACGACAGGTTTCGACATATGCTTGCGAATATAATCGGCTGCATTC
>JBHHTY010000194.1:0-2668 GCA_046753565.1 Mariprofundus sp. | reverse complement strand
TTCGTAACTGTAACAGTCCAGACCAAGCGAAGCTGCGAGCATATCGTAGAGATTATGGAGGTCGCCCTGCTTGTGCATCAGTGCATCCAGATTTATGCGAGTGGCCGGCGTGAATGTCTTGCCGCGAAAATCGAACTGAAGGCTGACGGTAACGTTGCTTTCCGGGCTATGGCTGGTTGTTTGATGACTCATGGTTTCCCCGCATGTGCAATATCGATCAGTTGCTTGGCATTGTCCTGAACAAACTGTTTGAAGGCATCCGGGATGGCTGCAAAGCGCTTGCTCTCGCGGTGTACAATATGCCACTGGCGCATGATGGGGAAGTCCTCAACATTCAGAATCACCAGTCTTTTCAGCGCCAGTTCCATTTCAATCGTATGCAGTGACACGATGCCCAGACCGAGTTCAGCCATGACGGCCTGTTTGATGGCTTCAGCCCGGTTCATTTCCATGCGCGGCCTCAGGCGCAGATGATGTTCGGCGAAATAACGCTCGGTTGCCATGCGGGTGCCGGAATCTGATTCACGTACAATAAAATCTTCGTCGGCGACTTCCGCAAGCTGAATGGAAGCCTGGCTGGCCAGCGGGTGATCCGGCCATGCCACCACTACCAGCGGATTTTCCAGAAAAGGAATGCCCGTGAGTTGATGCCCGTCCGGCGGTGTGCCCATGATGACCATATCGGTTGTGTTATTGTCCAGTGCATGCAGCAGGCCGGTGCGGTTGGTCACATCCAGCGTGACACGGGCGGCAGGATATTTGTGATGGAATGCGGCAATCAGTTGCGGAGCGAAATAGTTGGCCGTGGATGCCATGGTCAGGTGTAATTTGCCGCGTTTCAGTCCACGAAGCTCTTCCATGACTTCCGATGCCTCGTTGACCTGCTGGCGAATGTTTTGTGCGTAATGCAGCAGTTCCATGCCGGCTTCGGTCGCGCTCACCTGCTTTCCTTCCCGCTCAAACAGGGGCAGGCCGATCTGTTCTTCCATTTGTTTGACCTGCATGGATACTGCCGGCTGGGTCATGAATAATGATTTGGCGGCCTCGGTATAGTTATGTTTTTCGACAATGGCTTCGAGGATCTTGAATTGTTTCAGTGTGATGTTCATCAAACCTCCCGACAGCACATTAGCATCAATTAATTTGATGGATGGCATCATAACCTTTGATTTTACATTATGGAAGCTGTTTCTAGTCTTCCCTCCGTCGCCAAAGAGGTTTATCATGCTCTGCCGCGAAGGAGAGGGGCGCAAGCCTTCTCATTCACAAACTACTCTGGAGGAATTCTTAAATGGATCAATCGAATCGTTACGCCGATCTCAGTCTCAATGAAGACGACCTGATCGCAGGCGGCAAGCACTTTCTTGTTGCTTATAAACTCATACCGGCGGAAGGCTATGGTTTTCTGGAAGTTGCTGCACACGTTGCGGCTGAGTCTTCTACCGGTACAAACGTTGAAGTTTCTACCACTGATGATTTTACCCGTGGCGTAGATGCGCTGGTATATGAAGTAGATGAAACCGCATTCGGTGATGATCCTGTCACTGGTGGCGGCCTGATGAAGATCGCATATCCTGTTGATCTGTTCGACCCGAACATCACCGATGGCACTTTCAATATTTCACATATGTGGTCGCTGATCCTGGGTAATAACCAGGGTATGGGCGATCACCAAGGCTTGCGTATGCTGGACTTCATGGTTCCGGAATGCATGATCAGAAAGTTTGACGGGCCAAGCGCAGGTATTGCTGATCTGTGGAAAGTCCTCGGTCGTCCTGAAGTGGATGGCGGTTATATCTCCGGCACAATCATCAAGCCTAAATTGGGTCTGCGCCCTGAACCATTTGCCAAAGCATGTTATGATTTCTGGTTGGGCGGCGATTTCATCAAGAACGATGAACCTCAGGCTAATCAGCCGTTCTGTCCGATGGAAACTGTCATTCCGATGGTTGCCGAGACCATGGATCGTGCCCAGCAGGAAACAGGTGAAGCCAAGCTCTTTTCTGCCAATGCTGTATTGCACGTGGTGAATTCATCCTTGAATCATTTGCCAAATATGGCAACGAAAAGCATGTTGCATTCCTGATTGATGGTTTTGTAACCGGCCCTGCCGGTGTAACGACTGCCCGTCGTGCGTTCCCTGATACTTTCCTACACTTCCATCGTGCCGGTCATGGTGCTGTAACTTCTTACAAATCACCAATGGGTATGGATCCACTGTGCTACATGAAGCTGTCTCGTCTGGAAGGCGCTTCCGGCATTCATACCGGTACCATGGGCTACGGCAAGATGGAAGGCCACGGCAACGAGACTGTTCTGGCATACATGCTTGAGCGCGATGAGTGCATGGGTCACTACTTCAACCAGAAATGGTATGGTATGAAACCGACTGCTCCAATCATCTCAGGCGGCATGAACGCACTGCGTCTGCCAGGTTTCTTCGAGAACCTCGGTCACGGTAACGTGATTAACACCTGTGGTGGTGGCTCTTTCGGTCACATCGACAGCCCGGCTGCCGGTGGTATCTCTCTGGGTCAGGCATACGAGTGCTGGAAATCCGGTACCGACCCGATCGAGTACGCCAAGACTCATAACGAGTTCGCACGCGCATTCGATTCATTCCCGGGCGATGCCGACAAGATCTACGGCGAAGACTGGCGTGAAAAAA
>JBHHTY010000193.1:0-2721 GCA_046753565.1 Mariprofundus sp. | reverse complement strand
GGCCGCCCTGAATATGCGGGGTGCACTGGCCAGGTTCAATGAGGATCGCCGCAAACAGGGAAAAGAGTCGCTTGAGATCGGCATAGGCATTCACACCGGGAAAATGGTCGTGGGGAGTGTCGGCAGCGAAGATCGAATGGAATACACTGTCATTGGTGATGCGGTGAATACGGCTTCCCGTATTGAAGGTCTGAACAAGAAATGGAATACGCATATTCTGGTCAGCCAGGATGTTGCTACAGCAGTTGAGGGGAAAGTCCCATTGCGAGCCATGCCGGAAACACGGGTACGTGGTTTATCCAGTGTGATCCAGGTATTTGCCATCATTGAGTGATGACGGAAACAGGATTTAATATATTATCTATTGATTATATTATAATGCTAAGGCAATATTCGCGGCATGCAGGAAATACCACAGGATAAAGTAAAAGATGCCAGTCAGGGACTACGGGCGATTGCACATGAATTGCGTTTGTCTGTACTGTGCCTGCTTCTGGAGCGTCCGATGTGCGTGCATGAATTGATGGAATCTACCGGTGCAGCACAATCGAACCTGTCCCAGCATCTTACCAAGATGCGTCTTCTCGGTATTGTAGAAAACGAAAAACGCGGGCAACAGGTCTTTTACCGCATTGCCAATCCGGCTTTTGCTGAACTGGTTCAGGCTTTGAAACATATATACTGTCCGGAAATGTGTATGCCTTCGAAGGAGGAGTAACTGTGTTTTTTTGGAATGATATATCATTTAATTATAATGTAATAATCAAAAGGATGGTGATGCTCACACTATGTACTGTCGCATTCAATGCAGGTGCAGGCGAAATCAGTACGCTCAGACAAAGTGTAATCTATGCCATTGAGCACAATCGATTGCTGGCTGCAGATGCCGGTTCGATAACGCAGGCAAGGGCCGGGCAGGATGCGGCCAAGGGTTATTTCATGCCGCGTGTGGATGTGTCCACCGGTGTCATTCGAACCGATGCGCCGGGCGATTATTTTGGTATGCGGTTAAATCAGAAAAAGATTACAGCTGCTGATTTTAATCCGGCGATCTTGAATAATCCCGGTTATATCAATAACTACCAGACGCGTTTGAATGTGAGTATGCCAATTTATCAGGGTGGTGCTTTGTGGGCTGCCAAAGCACAGGCTGACCATCAGGCAGAAGCAAGTATTTTCGAACATGCAGCCATGCGGCAACAGGTTATCTATCAGACCATTGCGGCCTATGTGCAGACAAGAGTATCCGATGCGGCAATCCATGCCATGCAGATTTCTGTGAATGCGGCAGAGAAACGGTACAAGGATGCGCAGGCCTTGCAGAAGCGCGGCGTATTGATTGACAGTGATGTGATGGACGCACGTGTGCATTTGTTGCACAGCCAATTGAATTTGAAACAGGCCCAAAATAGCGATGCCCAGGCCAGGGATGCATTGCGGCGGGTTCTGGGGCTTGATGGCGATACAGTGCTGGAGATTGCTTCGGAGCCGCATCTTGCCGTTGCTGAGTGGACGTTGGATCAGGCTGTAGAACAGGCTTTGATATTACGGCCTGATTTGAAAGCATTGGAAGAGGCCTATCGGGCCAGTCAGGCTGAAGTTGATGGTAGCAAAGCGGCATTTCGGCCACATGTCGATTTGGTGGCCGGACAGGAGTGGAATGCTTCTACCCCTGCGCTGAAAAACCGTAATAGCATGGTTGGGGCGACGGTCAGCATGAATTTGTTTGCCGGTGGTACGGATCGGGCGCATATGCGTGTATCCCGTGCCAGGTTAATCGCTTTGGAATTGAAACTTGATGATCTCAGGCAACAGATTCGCAATGAGGTCAAGCATGCATGGCGTATGCTGGATGAAAGCAAGGCCCGTGATGCCAGTAAGCGAGAGGCATTCAAACAAAGTGAGGAATCCTTACGCATTAAAGCATTGCGCTATCAGCAGGGACTATCCAAAACATCCGATTTGCTGGACGCACAGGTACAAGTCGATACGACACGTTTATCGAGTATCCGGGCGAAATATAACGTTACGATTGCCCGGGCAGCTTTGCAGCTGGCTGTAGGCTCATTGAATGAGGGAGTAGTCGAATGAATACAAGATTTCTGTTGATGCTGGTTGTGGCGCTATCACTACAGGCCTGCACTGATGATGGTACCAATCAGCCTGAGATGCAGATACATGCCTCCACAGATGCTGAAACGATGGTGTTGAAGTCTGCAGATGAGGATGCGCATTATGTCAGCAGCGGGACGGTGACATCCGATCATCGTGTATCAATCAGTTCACGCATCTCCGGTTATATTCGCCAGTTGTCCGTTCGTGAGGGTGATCACGTCAATAAAGGACAAGTGCTTGTTCGTGTGGATCCGGTCAATGTCAGACAGATGCTGATACAGGCCGAGGCTGATCTGGCTGATGCAAAAGCCGATTTGAATCGCTATGAATCGTTGTATCGCGATCATGCTGCCAGCAAACAACAACTGGATCGGGTTCGTCTGCGTTATAAAGTTGCCCGTTCACAGGTGGCTCAGGCTCGCAATCAACTGGGTTATGCAGAAGTGCGCTCGCCGGTGGATGGTGTGGTGGTTGAAAAGCATTTGAGCAAGGGTGACCTGGCTCAGCCCGGCGCATCAATTTTGACGCTGGAAGATCCGTCCAGCCTGTTGGTTGAAACCTATGTATCCGAACAATATATCAGTGGCATTCAGGCTGGCGACAAAG
>JBHHTY010000192.1:0-2727 GCA_046753565.1 Mariprofundus sp. | reverse complement strand
AAGGCATACGGATAACTCCTTTGATGGGACTCTAACCCATTAGATTAATTGCCGAAAACGGCATGCGAACATTGTAACTATTTAATGTATTTATTTTGCCGGGCAGCGTCTTGATGGGTAAGAAGATTCCCTAACCTGTATCCATATGGAGATATAGCGCCCCCGTCAGTTGAAGATTGGAATAGCCCGCGCCAATGTCATCCAGCGCAATGGGAAAGCCATTCGTGTTGAACCATCAGGCCCCATTGACCGTTGTTTGATGCGACCGTTGATCAATTTCCAGACAGTTTCCCTCTGTTTTTTTTGCTTTGCATTTCAGTTCACTGGCGATTTCAGCTGCTTCCAGATGTGAAGCAAAGCGTCCTGGATAGCAATGTGTTGCGCCGATGGACAGCGACGCCAGTGGAAATTTCCGCATTTCTCCGTTCCTGCTTTTGGATGTGATATACCCGTTTCCCGTATCCGCATCGTCGTAGAGCGTGCGTGACTTGTTGCTGAATCCATGCATGACGGCATGCAACGATTTTTCCCAGCCATTACGCTGTTCGAGAATAATAATGAAATCATCGCCACCGATGTGACCGGAAAAATCCCCATGGGGTATGTTCTCCTTGATGGCGTCGGCCAGCAGGCGGAGCATGGCATCGCCGCGCTTGTAGCCATAGCAGTCGTTAAATGCCTTGAAGTGATCCAGATCAACATAGCAAAGCACAAACGTCAGCGCCATTTCCAACCGCCGTGAGACTTCCTGTTCAATGGCCAGATTGCCGGGAAGTTGCGTTAGCGGGTTGGCATTCATGGCCTGTTCGATACGCGATTGTGTGACGTGTTCCAGCAGATCATGGACAAAAATAAGGCCTGCATAAGCATGGTTAGTTTCCACGATAACCGGCGTATACATATGAGAGGAAGGACGGTTGGTAATCAGATGGCTCAGTGCTTCGATTGACATGTTGACGGGAACCTTCAGTGGAGTGTTCCACATAATATCACGTACAGGGTTGTGTCCATGCAGTTCGCGCCCGAAACGCATGGAGAAACATTGCAGGATTTCGTCACGCAAAGCCATGCCGATAGCGCGTCCATGTTCCACAATCGGAATGACAAGAAGGTTCGCGTCACGCTTAAACTGCTCATACACATTTTCCGATCGTTCATCGGGATTGCAGGAAGCAACCTTCTTCACCAGGCTGGATAGACATGAGCCAGCGCCTATACATGGTGAGGTTGGCTTGAAGTGTGCTATCTGAAGTGCATCGACGGGTTTGCTTACAGGGTATGCGGATGGCCTGCCCAGCAAATAACCCTGAGCCAAATCCAGCCCGAGTTTTCTTACCTCACACAATATTTCAGGGGATTCAATCCCTTCGGCGAGAACCGCGCAGCCCGTATACCTGGCCAGATTAGCGATGGCATGCACAAATTCCCGCGCTACACCGTCATCGGTAAGTTTGCGGGTGAAATAGATGTCCAGTTTAATATATTCAGGGCGCAGTTCGTCCATCAATTGCAGATTGGAATAGCCCGTGCCAATGTCATCCAGAGCAATGGAAAAGCCCATGTCGCGGTAATGGGCAACGGCCTGCTTCAAGTTTCCCACATCCTCAATATGCGTATGTTCCGTCAACTCAATGACCACCCTGGAGAGTGGCAATCCCAATTTTTTAAGTAATTTTATCGTGGTGCCTTCTCGAAAGGCGGCATCCATCAGGATCATCGGATCCACGTTGAGAAAGAGCCGCTCCTTGATGCCCAGGCGCAGGAACTGTCTGATTGCCGTTTCGCGGCATACCGTTTCAAGCGCAAGCACGCGCTGGTGCTTGCGGGCGATGTCAAAAAGCTGCTTGGGCATGTGCAGGGGGGAGGGCTTTGGCCCTCTGCTCAAAGCTTCATAGCCGAAAACACGGTTACTGCGCAGATCGAAAATTGGTTGGAATAGCGTGCAAACTCGCTGTTCCAGAATGATATGATCCAGTTCGGCCAGAAGAGAGCTTTCAGGCTCCGGTACAGGGCTGATGTATGTGGGCCGAACCTGTGTGACGGTGGATGTGTTTCCTGTTGTTTCCATGGGTTAAATTTCCTTGATGTTGGGATGGTTCGATCAGGCATAATAGGGTTGAAATGAAGCTATCATTGACCTGTGCCTGGCCTGTCCGGAGATATTCAGACCACGATGAAGGGTTGTTTTCCGATATCCATGCAAAAACTGTGCAGCACCACGTTTGCTGTCCAGGGCCATGCCTGATTCAGACAAGAAAAAAAAGCCGCCGACCATCAGCGATCTGGCCTGTTGCATAGCGGGCGTATTGCCACCCGAGCACAGGGCAAACCACGCCAGACTATACGAGTGGGCGAGAAACTGCCGGGCGATTTCCAGTCCACACACATCAGGATCGTCAATGTCCACAACCAGGATGGAAAGATATTTTGCTAATTTTGCAGCGCAGGCGTCTTTACCGTAATCTACACGCGGATAAAAATCATTTTTTTCCATCAACGTGGCTAGTTGATGGGCTGGAATAATCCTCTTCGAAACTATCAGAACCTCATTACTCGATATGAACCCCTCCACTGAAGCGTTGGAAGGCAGCCTGCATCGGCAGTATGACAGCATGATTGCAAGGATGTGACAATGTTATGCCATGCATATGACACGGGTTATGGGGACACAATCAGGGCAATCGCATTAAAACTATGACCTTCCCAAAAGGATTCTTTGTAAATAGT
>JBHHTY010000191.1:0-2765 GCA_046753565.1 Mariprofundus sp. | reverse complement strand
TGACGCCCTTGGCAGCGTAACAAGCAGAACTTATCACCCTCTGGGTGAAGTAGGCACGACGACTGATGCCAATGGCAATACGACCAGCATGGGTTACAACACTTTGGGTAGGCTGACCAGTATCACCGACCCTCTGGGTAATATCTGGTCGCGAACCTATGACACCGAAGGGATCATCACATCCAGATCTGACCCTCTGGGCAATACCACGAACTTTGTGTCGGACAAGATGGGCCGTATCACGCAGACCACCAGTCCGTTGGGGTTCGTCAGCACAGTGAGTTATGATGCCATGGGTCGAGTAGCCACGACTACGGATCCCCTGAATCAGATTACAACCTTCAGCCGTGACGCCAGGGGGCAGGTTACAGCCATATCCCTGCCCGGTGGCACAATCAGCTCAACAATCACCCGCAATGCTCTGGGCGAGCCAACATCCATTGTTGATCCGAACGGAAATGCCTGGAACCGGAGTTATGATACCAGTGGCAGATTGGTATCCAGTACCGATCCTCTGGGCCAAGCTAAAACCACCACCTACGACAACCGCAACCGACCATCGGTCGTTACCTTCCCCGGAGCTCTGGGTACGCAGACCCTGGGCTACGATGCTGCAGGAAATGTCATTTCCATTAATTATTCCGATGGCACTGTCTTCAGCTTTAGTTACGATGCCAGGAATGACCTGATATCAGCAAACAATGGTGGGGTTACACCAAACAATGTAAGCCGAAGCTATGATGCCAATGGCCGTATCAGTAATTCCAACGGCATCGCGATTACTCGTGATGCGGGGGAAAGAATCACCACCATGACCCTGGCAGCAGGCAGGACTGTGACCTACGCCTACGATGCCAATGATAATCTTGCCACTGTTACAGACTGGGCCGGAGGCATCACCACTTTCACCTATGACAATGCTGGCCGATTAACCGGCATGACCCGTCCCAATGGCGTCAATCAAACCAACGCCCGGGATAATGACAGCAGGTTGACCGGCATCATTGAAGGCGCTATCTCGTCCATCAGCCTGACTCGCGATGCCAATGGCCAGATCACGGCGGCGACCAGAAACGTGCCGCAGGCTGCGTCCTCTGCCACGCTGACCGGAAGCACTCAAACCTTTGATGCAGCCTCACAGGTCGTGGGAAACACCTACGATGTATTGGGAAGGCGAACGGCGGCCGGAGCCGATACCTTCAACTGGGATCATGCCTCCCGCCTCACCGCCTACACGGTGGGTGGAACGACGGCAGCCAATGTATATGATTCCTTGGGCCGGAGAATCAGCAGGACAGTGGGAGCAAACACTGTTGATTATGTCTGGAATGATGGGCTGGGATTACCGTCCATCTCTGTTGAGCAGCGCAATGCGACGGACTTCCGTTATTTCGTTCACACCCCAGCCGGAGATCTGCTCTACAGCGTCGATGCAGCCACCGGTTCGCGCAACTTCTACCACTTTGATGAAATGGGTAATACGATCTTCATCACCGACGATGCCGGCACGGTGATCGGCAGCTATGCTTACACGCCATTCGGTCAGTTGATTGCTTCCACAGTCGCACTGGATAACCCGTTCACCTGGCAGGGCAAGCATGGAATTATGGATGAGGGTAACGGTCTCTATTATGTCCGGGCACGATATTATGATGCCAACAGCGGCAGGTTTATCTCTCGTGATGCCAAAAAATCAATCGCGCCAATGACCGTGAACCCCTACCAGTATGCGCTGAATAATCCGCTCAGTTTTTTGGATGTGAATGGGTTAGATCCACAAACAATAAAAAAACTGATTCAAGGCAGTATTGAGCGAGCAAAAAAGCGTTCTGAAGGTCTTGACCGCGAAACTGCCGACTTAATTGGAAAACTGATACAAAAAGATTTAAGACTTGGAGCCGATGAAATTTACGGAGAATCTAGAGTAGAAGATTCTATTCTTCCTTTATTTTTAGATTATATGCTGATTCCTCGTAGTTCAGAACTACTCTTAGTCCTATTTGATGGACCAGAAATAAGCATGTTAAGAGAAAAGCTAAAGAGGATCCGGCAACGTAATCGTGAACTTTTATCCAAAAACAAACGGGCTGCAATACTCCTGCATGCGAAAAAGCAATTAGATAAGGCAAGAAAGGAAGCTTACGAAGGAGGAACAAGGACTCGAGCGACACAGGATGCTCTTGATAAAAAAGTTCAGGATGCTGAGAAAGCATTTTCTGATGCGGGTGGTATTGAATCTGTCGCTCCAGAGCTTACACCGATTGTGGTCCTCGACTGATGAATATCTTAACCCGAATCCTCTCCATCTGCGCAGTCATCATGGTGATGCTGCCGCTGCCGTGTGTCGTATCGGCTGAGACTTATAGCTAAAATGCCGGGGCAGGCTTGACATATGGGCATTTACATGTGAAGCATATTGCTTATATTATTCACAAGTCTATGATCATGACGGATAGATCAGCCTGGTAAAATGGAGGCCTGACATAGCTTCGGAAAGCGTTAATGTAAGAATCACAGGAGAGTTGAGGGTACACCTGCAACAGCAGCTTGAAGGCGATGGCCTGTATGAGAACGCCAGCGAGTATATCCGCGATCTTGTACGGCATGATCTGAAAGAGCGCAGAGAAGCATGGCAGTGGCTGCGTACAGAACTGGAGCCGGCACTCAGGGCAAGCGAGGATGAATATACCGAGGTGAATGCAGCGGATGTGATCGCCAGAAACAAAAAAAGGAGAGGCTAATAGCTGCTTACAGGTTCTTTCCTC
>JBHHTY010000190.1:0-2801 GCA_046753565.1 Mariprofundus sp. | reverse complement strand
CGATCGCTTTTGTATCAACGCTTGCCGTGGTTCCGTTTCTGGGTACGGAATTTGTGCCGGAACTGGAAGAAGGCACGCTGGCTATTCGTGTGACGCTGGCGCCATCCTCATCGCTGGGTTTTGCCAAAGAGACGGGTGAAAAACTGGAGCGGGTGCTCATCGAGGCATTTCCGGAAGTCACCTATGTTTCGGCCCGAACCGGGCGGGCGGAAATCGGCGGCGATCCTGAGCCGGTATCCAATGTGGAGCTGTTTGTCGGCTTGAAAGCGGTTTCTGAATGGACCAGTGCGGCCGACCGGCCCGCCCTGCAGAAGCTGATGCGCGAAAAGATGGAAGTGGTTCCCGGCGTGCTGGTGGCATTTACGCAGCCGATTGCCATGCGCGTCGATGAATTGTTGTCCGGCGTCAAGGCGGCGCTGGCCATCAAATTATTCGGCCCGGATTTGAAGGTGCTGGCAGCGATGGGTAAACAAATCGAAACGCTGACTAAAAGCATTGATGGCACGCGCGATGTGGCCATGGAACAGATCGAGGGTGAGGCGCAACTGGTGATTCGCCCCGACCGAGCCAAGCTGGATCGATATGGCATAGCGGTCGATGAGGTGATGAATCTGGTAGCTGATGCCATTGGCGGCGCATCGGCCGGGCAGGTGATTTCCGGCAATGAGCGTTATGATATCTATGTGCGACTGGCTGAATCGTTCCGCAACAATGCTGAAGTGATTGGCAGCCTGATTTTGCAGGCGCCGGGCGGTGCCTGGGTGCGGCTGGAGGATGTGGTCTCGATTGGTGTGGAACAGGGCCCGCCGATGATCAAGCGCGATGACGTGCAGCGCCGCGTGGTGATCCAGAGCAATGTGGAAGATCGCGACATGGGTTCGCTGGTGGCGGAACTGGATCAGCGTATTCAGAAAGAGATTAACCTGCCACCGGGTTATACCGTGGTGTTCGGTGGCCAGTTCGAGAATCAGCAGCGGGCGCAGGCCAGACTGATGATTGTGGTGCCATTGTCTCTGCTGATGATATTTCTGCTGTTGTATTTCATGTTCCATTCGGTGGGTCAGGCCACACTGATTATGCTCAATGTACCGATGGCATTGATCGGCGGAATTCTGGCATTATGGGCATCGGGTCAGTATTTGTCCGTGCCATCAAGTATCGGTTTCATTGCCCTGTTCGGGGTGGCTGTGCTGAACGGTGTAGTGCTGGTTGATGCCATTAATCGGCACCGGGACGATTGCAACGATATCGATGCAGCGATTTGTAATGGCGCCGAAAGCCGCTTAAGGCCGGTATTGATGACGGCCATGATTGCCGGACTGGGACTGGTTCCGCTGTTGCTGGCCACCGGTATCGGCTCGGAAATCCAGCGGCCGCTGGCCACTGTGGTGGTGGGGGGGCTGATTTCTTCCACGCTGTTGACCCTGTTTGTGTTGCCGTGTCTTTATGCAAGATTCAGCAAGGAGAAACCCATTGGCTCAGGCTGATCATCAACATCATGCTCTGAGCACTGCTTTCTGGTTGACGGCAGCATTTGCCGTGGTGGAACTGGTCGGTGGGTTTATGGCCAATTCCCTGGCTTTGCTGGCCGATGCCGGGCACATGGTGTCGGATGTTGTGGCGCTGGGTCTGGCCATGTTTGCCGGGCGCATTGCCGGACGTCCGGCCCATGCGCAAATGACCTATGGCTATGGTAGAGCCAAAGTGCTGGCGGCACAGGCCAATGGTTTGATGCTATGGTTTCTCAGTGGCTGGATTGTCTGGGAGGCGGCAGGTCGCCTGGCTCATCCTCCCGTTGTTCATGGCGGCATGGTGTTGTGGATAGCAGCTGCCGGTTTACTCATCAATCTGGTGATTATGCGCTGGTTACATGGCAGTCATGATATCAATACACGGGCAGCCTACTGGCACGTTCTGGGTGATGCGCTGGGTTCTGTCGCTGCGATGGTTGCCGGCGGGGTGATTCTGTTGACCGGCTGGATGCCGATTGATCCGATTCTTTCCTTTATTGTTGCCGGCATTCTGGCATGGGGTGGCTGGCGGCTGGTGCGCGAAACCACGCTGGAATTGATGGAAGCGGCACCGCAGGAGGTTGATTCGGATACCCTGGCGGCAGTGATTCAGTCTGTTGACGGTGTTTGCGAAATTCACCATATCCATCTGTGGCGTTTGCCGGAGGGTAAGCTGGCAATGTCCGCCCATATCAGGATCGACAACATGGAACAATGGCCTGAATTGTTGCCGGTTCTGCTCGAATCACTGAAACAGCAGCAAATAGACCATGCCACCCTGCAGCCGGAGCTGACATGTTATGATGATGTTTCGGTATCCGAGTGCCTTGGCAATGGATGTCATGCGACCGTGCGGAAGGGTGATTCATGCGTATAACAGGGCGGTTCTTATTGTGTCTGATGTTGGCGGGACTCACTTCCTGCGTTTCTGTTCATCATCATGATACTTCAACACGTGCGGCGGAATTGCATGAAAAATATCTTGGCGGCGACCTGTACAGAGCCGGACGCCATATTCATCATCATCCGGAATGGACGAAATCACCTTCGGTATCTGAAACCGATAAAAGGCAATGAGCAGACGCATGCATGGGCGCTCCTGTTGATCGGTATAGCACACATCTCACAGATCCGAACCCCTCACTAAACACTGCTGATATCGGAGTGGAAAAAGACTTTGATGGCATTATCGTGCTACTATTCTGATGTGGAACAAGTCGGAGGTTGCATGGAATCACAGAACGGGCCAGGCAGGGAGCAGTTGAGGGCGCATCGCCAGATTTTCTGGGA
>JBHHTY010000189.1:0-2806 GCA_046753565.1 Mariprofundus sp. | reverse complement strand
TTGCCTTCAGCGCCGTGGCCGTCTTCTTCACCCATTTCACCGGTTTCCAACGAACCCAGACATCCCAGTTCGCCTTCCACGGATACGCCGCCGGCATGTGCCATGTCGACGACAGTTTTGGTGACGTTAACGTTGTACTCGAAGGAAGCTGGCGTTTTGCAATCGGCTTCAAGTGAACCGTCCATCATCACCGATGAGAACCCGGACTGGATAGAGCGCAAACATACTGCCGGCTCGGAGCCATGATCCTGATGCATCACAACCGGAATATGCGGATATTGCTCAATAGCAGCATCAATCATGTGGCGCAGAAAAGGCTCGCCTGCATAACCGCGCGCACCGGCGGAACCCTGCATGATGACCGGTGAATCGACTTCGTTGGCAGCTTCCATGATGGCATGAACCTGCTCCATATTGTTTACATTGAATGCAGGCATGCCGTAGTCGTTTTCAGCAGCATGATCCAGCAATTGTCTTAATGAAATGAGTGCCATTTCTTCCTCCTTCGATTTTAGCGGGCCTATTATGCCCAATTGTTCGGTTCGTATGAACCGTAAAAATAATGCTTATTTAAATACTTCGCCCACGCGAATGATTTTCATTGCATTGGTGCCGCCAGTCTGACCCATCGGCGTGCCCAATGTCATGATGACCAGATCATCATTTGACACCAGATCATCATAAAGCATCAGGGATATCACATCGCGCGTGGCCTGAGGCGCATCCTTTTCCCCGTATTCCTGACTCACAGGTTTCGGAATGACATTCCTGAACAGGGTGACGCGACCGGCTGTTTCAGCCGATGGCGTTAGCGCATAGATTGGCGAACGCGTCAGATGGCGAGACATATAGAGCACGGTATTACCACTATGGGTAAATGCCGCAATGGCCCTGATAGGCATCATATGCGATGTTTCCATGGCCTGACGTGCAATGCATTCATCAATCGAATGCGGCGGGAAGCGAGGATCGCGAGTTGCCGATGATGGCAATACGCGCTGTTTCTCTGTTTCGATACAGGTGCGGTGCATGGCCTGTACAGCTTCCAGTGGATATTTACCGGCAGCAGTTTCTCCCGACAGCATGATGGCATCGGTACCGTCGATCACAGCATTGGCCACATCATTGACCTCTGCACGGGTTGGAATCGGGTTTTCACACATCGATTCCATCATCTGGGTTGCGACGATGACCGGCGTATTATGCTTGGGCGCTTCACGCAGGATACGTTTCTGCACAGGCGGTACGGATGCATCGCCGATTTCCACGCCGAGATCGCCACGGGCCACCATGACCACATCCGATTCTTCCATGATCGTGGTCAGGTTGTCCGGTTCAACGGCTTCAGCGCGCTCCACCTTGGCGACCAGGCCGGCATTGCTGCCTTCTGCACGCACCAGTGTGCGGGCATAAGCCATATCAGCGCCGTGACGCGGGAAAGAGATAGCAATATAGTCGACGCCGATAGCACAGGCCGTTTTGATATCTTCCTTGTCTTTTTCAGTCAGAGCCGCAGCAGACAATCCGCCGCCGGCACGGTTGATGCCCTTGTTGTTGGACAATTCGCCACCGATTACGACAGTGCAGTGAATTTCCTGCCCAATAACCTCATCAACATCCATCACCAGCAGGCCGTCATTGAGCAACAGACGTGCACCCGGTTCGACATCAGTGACAAGCTCCTTGTAGGTCAGTCCGACGCGTTCATCATCACCGTCATCCAGACTCATGGCACCGTCAAGAATAAACTTCTGACCCGGCGTCAGCATGGTTTTACCGTTTTTGAATTTACCGCAGCGGATTTTCGGCCCCTGCATATCGGCCAGAATACCGACACATACGCCGTTATTTCTGGCTGCAATACGGACATTTTCAGCACGCTGACGATGCTCATCGGCAGTGCCGTGTGAAAAGTTCAGGCGCACCACATTAACACCGGCGCCGATCAGTTTATTCAGCATCTCCGGTGATTCGGAGGCCGGCCCCAGTGTTGCTACAATTTTGGTTCTACGAAATTCAGTCACTTAGGCGGCACGCTCTTCCAGCATTGCTACTGCAGGTAGCTTTTTGCCTTCCAGGAACTCAAGGAAAGCGCCGCCACCGGTTGAGATGTATGATACCTTGTCAGAAATACCATACTTGGATACTGCAGCCAGCGTGTCACCACCACCGGCAATGGAGAATGCATCGGATTCAGCAATGGCCAGTGAAATAGCCTTGGTGCCTTCACCGAACTGATCGAACTCGAACACACCGACCGGACCGTTCCAGACAATCGTACCGGCATTTTTGAGAATTTCCGCCAGTTCAGCCGCTGAATCGGGACCGATATCAAAAATCATGTCATCATCAAGGGTTTCATCAACACTTTTCAGTGTGGCTTCAGCAGTAGGGGAGAACTCCTTGGCGCATACCACATCGGTAGGGACAGGAATACTACCGCCGCGTGCTTCAGCATCAGCGGTCAGTTTCTTGCAGGTATCGACCAGATCGGCCTCATACAGCGATTTACCAACCGGTTTGCCAGCTGCGGCAATAAAGGTATTGGCGATACCGCCACCAACCACCAGCTGATCCACGATTTTACTCAGGGACTCCAGTACGGTCAGCTTGGTGGATACCTTGGAGCCGCCGACAATGGCCACCATCGGACGGGCCGGATTATCCAGTGCGCTGCCGAGTGCTTCCAGTTCTGCCGCCAGAAGCGGTCCTGCACAGGCAACCGGCGCAAATTTACCAGCACCGTGAGTGGATGCTTGGGCACGGTGAGCAGTACCGAATGCATCCATCACATACACATCACACA
>JBHHTY010000188.1:0-2821 GCA_046753565.1 Mariprofundus sp. | reverse complement strand
GGTTGAAACCTATGTATCCGAACAATATATCAGTGGCATTCAGGCTGGCGACAAGGTGGCCGTGGAGATCCCCTCAATGCATCACCGCCTGGTTGGCATTGTGCGGCAGGTTGTGGAAGCAGCCGATGCAGTATCGCACCAGTTTTTGATTAAAATCGCTTTGCAGGATGAGAGCTTACAGCAACTTGCGGCAGTTCATCCGGGGATGTATGCACAAGTCGGTTTTGCAATCGGTAAACGCAAGTCGCTGAGGGTTCCTGCTGCGGCGATTGTGGAACGGGCGGGTCTGCATGGTATCTATATCATGGATGCAAAACGGCTGGTGCATTATCGCCAGATTCGTATTGGTAGTAAACGCGGTTCAGAGGTTGAAGTGCTGGCCGGCTTACAAGATGGTGATGTCATCGCATGGAATGGAAATCCGCCATTGCAAACGGGCATGCAGGTGGAAGAGAAATAAATCATGCATATGCCTGAACAACTCAATATCGCAGGTCGCCTTGGCAAGGCGGCTATGGTTTCCAATCTGACGCCGATGATCAGCCTGCTGATTTTCCTGATTGGTGCACTGGCACTGATGGTGACACCGCGTGAAGAAAATCCGCAGATTGATGTGCCTGCGGCGAATGTGATTGTGCAGATGCAGGGAGCTTCCCCGCAGGAAGTGCAGAATCTGATCGTGCGTCCGTTGGAGATGGTGCTGCGTGAAATGACCGGCGTGGACCATACCTATGGCATGGCGCTGGATTCGCAGGCTGTGGTGACAGTGATGTTCAAGGTTGGTGAAGACAAGGAAGCCAGTCTGGTGAAACTTTACGATCGCATCATGCATAATCTTGATCGTTTGCCGGCCGGTGCATCGCAGCCGCTGGTCAAACCACTGGATGTCGATGATGTGCCGGTGTCCGTGATCACGCTGTCATCTACGGCAATGGATGGTTTATCTCTTAAGCGGCTTGCTGAACGGGTACGTGATCAGCTCAGTTCTCTCGATGGTGTGTCTGTGGCCGATATTATCGGAGGCAATGATCGCCAGATTCGTATTCAGCTCGATCCGGTTCGTATGGCAGCTTACCACATTGCACTGGATAAATTGCATCAGGTACTGCATAGCGCCAATGCTGGTGGTCCGAGCGGAACACTTGTTGGCAATAACCGGGAAATCAAGGTGTGGCTCGACGGCTACCTGAAAAATGCAACTGAAGTCGGACGTCTGGTCGTTGGTCAGTGGCAACACAAGTCGGTTTATTTGAGTGATGTGGCAACCATTAGTGACGGTGCTGCGGAAGTGAATCATTATCACCGGATCGGATTCGGTCAGTCGGTGGCTGGCAAGCCTGCAACAGAAGAAAGTCCTGCTGTGTCTATTGCGTTGGCCAAGAAACGCGGCACAAATGCTGTGGTGGTAACCCGAAGTATTGCTGACAAACTCAATGCGCTGAAAGGGAATTTTATTCCTGATAATGTGCTTGTAACAATCACGCGCGATTCTGGTGTGCGTGCCGATGCAGCAGTCAATCTGTTACTTGAACACCTCGGTATCGCGATATCCACAGTGATTATTATTCTATTGCTGTTTCTGGGTTGGCGCGAAGCGTCGATTGTGACGATGAATATCCCGTTGATTCTGTTTGTTGTACTGGCTGTCGGCCTGCTTGCAGATCAAACCATCAATCGCATCACTCTGTTTGCACTGATTCTGGCACTGGGACTGCTGGTCGATGATGCGATTGTGGTCATTGAGAATATTCACCGCCATTTACATCACGGTGCCAGGAATCTTAAAGAGAAAGCTGCCCTGATTGTCATGGCAACCAACGAGACCGGAAAGCCCACCATTATTGCAACCATTGCTGTGATTCTGGCATTTTTGCCGATGGGATTTGTGACCGGTATGATGGGCCCTTACATGGGGCCGATTCCATTCAATACGCCGATTGCCATGGCGGCGTCTCTGGTCATTGCCTACATGTTTACACCGTGGATTGCCCAGCGCTGGTTGCCGTGCAAGATGAGCGATGCCACGATGGAAGAGAAAGATGCATCTCCCAAAGATGCTGTGCATCGCACCTATTTGAAACTGGCTACGCCACTGGTGGAATCCAAAAAAGTACGTCGTTTGTTCTCGCTTGTGGTGTTCGTGTTGTTTGTGGCTGCAATGCTGCAACCGGGTTGGCAGTTTTTAAGACCGGCAGGCATCAATGGTCCGATGACCCCGGGTTCGGTAGAACTGAAAATGCTACCCAAGGGTAACAATAACACCTTCAATATTACCATTGATCTGCCGGAAGGTGCATCGCTGGAAGCCACAGACCGTGTGTCCAGAGATGTTGCCGATGTGGTGCGAACACATCCGATGGTTACCGATTACGAAACCTTTGTCGGTCAGGCCGGGCCGATCGATTTCAATGGGATGTTGCGTGGTGCGGTGCTACGCAAGGGAACCAATCTGGCAGATATCCGGGTGAATCTGGTGGATAAACATGAGCGCAGTATCCGTTCTGAAGATATAGTGCTGCAGTTGCGCGAGATGCTGGAGCCGGTGCTGGAGGCCCATCCGGACAGCAGCATTAAACTGGTGGAAGATCCGCCGGGTCCACCGGTGCGCGCTACCCTGTTGGCAGAAATATACGGGCCGGATTACGATCAACAGCGGCAGATGGCCAAGGCTGTACGACATACCTTTGAACAGACTTATGATGTTACCGATATTGATGATTCGGTGGGGGATGATCAACTGCAGTTTAATATCAATGTGAACAAGGAAAAGGCTGCGCAGATGGGTGTTGTAACTGCACAGGTGGAGACTGCACTGCGCGAC
>JBHHTY010000187.1:0-2842 GCA_046753565.1 Mariprofundus sp. | reverse complement strand
TTACTCAATCGTTGGGTGTTCGCAGCGCGGCCTAAGTCGCTATTCAGCAAAATAAAGCTTGACAGGTTTTTTGGTTCAAAACGGTCAGTTCAGGGGCTGTCAGTTTTTTCTCCGGGAGCGGCGCTGTAAGGCCTTCTGATAGCCATCAGCCTGCTTTTAAGTGACAATATAACAGCATGCGTCATTTCTTTTCTCGAAATCTTGCTTTATTAACCCTGATGGCGGCGGTTGGAGTTCTCTTCTATCCTCCACTTTTTTTGATCTTCAAAGATTATTTTCTAGGTTTGTTTGCGGCGACAATGTTTGCTCTCGGCTTGGTGATGAGGCCGGAAGAAGCGAGAGAGGCATTGAGCAAGCCGATAGCAGTATTCATTGGTGTTAGTGTGCAGTATTCAGTGATGCCGGTGATGGGTTTAGTGGCTGCTATGATCGCAACATGGCAGGGAGCAAGCCCGGCAATGGCCTTGGGCTTTATCATTGTAGGGTGTGCACCCGGTGCAATGGCATCAAACGTAATCTGCTACCTTCTTGGCGGAGCAGTTGCCTTCTCGATTGCAATGACGATGGTGGCAATAATGTTGTCGCCATTTTTGACACCGACATTGGTTGAATGGCTTGGCGGCTTATGCAAATTCGAGCGGCGCTATAGGGTCACTTTAGCGTTTGAAATTGGCATGCAAAATGCGGGGCTTGGTGTCGCTTTGGCGCTCAAGCATTTCGAGCCGGAAACTGCTCTGGCCGGAGCGTTGTTTGCCGTCTGGTGCATCTTAACAGCGGCAGGTTTGAGTCGAGTTCGGCGAGGGAAAGAGACCGATCTTGCTGCTGCAACCTAATGCTTCACTTATAGAGTATAATGTTATGACATTGCTGGCCATGGCTCCCGGCGCACAACCGACGATAATAAACCCCAGCGCCAGCATGGGGGAGACACCCTGCCAGACAGCAAAACCCGCAGCCGCAAAACCCAGCAACGGCATGATGGAATACTGACACAAAACACCCAGCCCAATCTGCGCCGGACGAGAAAGCGCTGTCCGCGCTTCATCCGGCTTGAGGACAATCCCCAGAGCAAACATGGTGGCGGCAAAACACCAGAGAAAATAATCCCTGAAAATCAGAAAAACAGGCGGAACCATGTAGGCAATCACAGCACAAACCAAGGTAAGCACGGCCATGTTGCGGGAAAGAAACTGCCAGAACATCAGGTTTAGCAGCGGAATCTACAAAAGATCAATGAGTTGATTGCGAATGGCGATCGTCGCTTGTGATTTGTTCAGCGTATAAAAATGGATGCCCGGTATCCCCGCCTGCAACAGTTCGCGGCATTGCTGGGTCGCCAGCTCAATACCAAGCGCCTTGACGGCTTCGGGATTACCTTTGACCGGTTCCATCTTCTCATGCAGCCAGGCCGGAATGGAAGCACCGCACATAGCTGAAAAACGTACAATCTGATCGAAATTACCAATCGGCATAATGCCAGGAATGATCGGAATGGTGATGCCGGCCTTTTCAGTGGCATCGCGGAATCGGAAAAATGTGTCATTATCAAAGAAATACTGTGTCACTGCGGCATCCGCGCCATTGTCCTGCTTAAGCTTCAAATAACGGATATCATCGGCAACCCCGCCCCTCGATTCAGGATGCCCTTCGGGGTAGGTGGCGCAGGCAATCGAAAAATCACCCTGTGTGCGTAAAAATGCGATCAGATCGGTAGCATGGGAAAAACCACCGGCCACCGCTTCAAATCGATCCATACCTTCCGGGGCATCACCTCTGAGAGCCAGAATATTCTCGATACCGGCAGCCCGGTAATCTGCCAGCAATGCTGCCAGCTCATCCCTGTTTGCCCCCACGCAGGTCAAGTGCGCCACCGGCGACAGTCCGGTTTCATCTTTGATGCGGGTGACAATGCCTTTGGTGCGATCCTGGGTAGTACCACCAGCCCCGTAAGTCACTGAAATATAAGCCGGGTCGATGCTGCGCAGTTCGTTCAGGCAGTCCCACAGATTTTCCTCACCCTGATCTGTTTTTGGCGGAAAGAATTCACAGGAGATAAGCGGTTTGTCGGCGCGAGCCAGAATATCGGAAAGTTTCATTACAGCTTCGGCACCGTGACGCCGGTTTGACCCTGATATTTGCCGGCTTTATCAGCATAGGATGTTTCACACACATCATCGGATTCAAGGAAGAGAAACTGGGCCACACCCTCTCCGGCATAAATCTTGGCAGGCAACGGCGTGGTATTTGAAAACTCCAACGTCACATGGCCTTCCCATTCGGGTTCCAGCGGTGTGACATTCACAATAATCCCACAACGCGCATAAGTCGATTTGCCCAGACAGATGGTCAGGACAGAGCGGGGAATCCGCATGTATTCAACGGTTCGGGCCAACGCAAACGAATTGGGCGGAATAATGCAAACATCGGATTGAATATCGACAAAGGAGCTTGGGCAAAAGTCTTTCGGATCAACGATGGCAGAATTGATATTGGTGAATACCTTGAATTCGTCGGCACAGCGCACATCATAACCATAGGATGAGAGGCCGTAGGAAACAATGCCAGTGCCGTCATCTTTCGTTTTCACCTGTCCGTCTACAAACGGCTCGATCATGCCATGTTCATTTGCCATTTGGCGAATCCATTTATCCGATTTGATGGACATTGCTACCCCTCCATTACCATGAGACTGCGCAGGATAGCTATGCATGGTGCAAAAGCAATTTGGCATCGCAGGTGAAGAGCCACATTTTATCGACACACAAGCAGGATAAACACACTCCGCATGTGCAAAAGTTTGTCAGATATGCTATATAATGGCTCAAAAAACATATTATCATTT
>JBHHTY010000186.1:0-2860 GCA_046753565.1 Mariprofundus sp. | reverse complement strand
CCGGATGCCAGACAACCAGATTGTAGAATGGATGCAGGCCATCGCTGTGCATAATCAGCAGATCACCTTCAGCCAGCGTCAGTGTTTGCACATTCAGCTTTTTAAAACCGCCGCTGATCATGCCGCGATCCATATTCAGATGCTCAATGCGGTAATTGTCATCGTTTTGGCGGGCCAGATATCCGGTGATATTGCCGACCGAGGCATAGGTCAGTTGATTTCCATCAATCCATGCCACCGCCATCACGCCGCCACGTTCATGGCGCATGGCCTCATCACAGCCGCGAAACAGTTGCTCAGGCGTTTCATCACGATGGTTGGCAACATATTGAATGATGTGACAGGCAGCTTCCTTGGCATGTATGCCATGACCCAGGCCATCGACAACGCAGCAGATCAATCGTCTGTCATTCTGCCCGTTCTTTTCTTCCCAGACCGCCAGTTGATCGCCGCAATCAGGGCTGCCGTCCATGGCGCGCCGCTGCATGGCGATCAATGCTGTGATGTTGTCACCCATTTGCGCGCCACGATGCGCGTGCCTGTGCCAACCTCTGATTCAATCTCGAACTCATCCATCAGCCGTTCAGTACCGCCCAATCCGCCGCCCAGCCCGCAATTGGAGGAATAGCCATCGATCATGGCAGCCTTAATACAGGCGATACCGGGGCCATCATCCTGGGCAACCACTTCAATGCCGACCCTGTC
Organism: Mariprofundus sp.; assembly: GCA_046753565.1. GTDB lineage: Bacteria > Pseudomonadota > Zetaproteobacteria > Mariprofundales > Mariprofundaceae > Mariprofundus. Next base: position 2,155 of record JBHHTY010000186.1, on the reverse strand, counting down.
GTCTTTTTCGATGCGATAAAACTGAATCACGCCGCCGTTTTCAGTATGAAAGAACTGATTATTGGCCAACTCTGACACCGCCGTCGCTACATAATAGCCATCCAGACTGGACATGCCCAATAGCTCGGCTCGTTTCAGGGCATGGCGGCGCGCTAGTTGAATATGATGTTCATCCGACACGCGCACGCAGTGGGGCAGGCCGGGATGCGCCTCCTGTCTGTCGCAGGAAAAGCGCTTCCGATTCGGGCATGCATCATAAAAATCGCAATACATAAAGTGCCCGACTTAAGCGTTCAGATACACTTCAATATGGATGATTGTTTTGCCCGGTCTGGAGTCAATATCCATGCCATGCACCAACCGTTTGGCAGCGGGCAAACCCAGGCCCATGCCACCATTGGAGGTGTAACCATCCTGCAATGCCTGTTCAACATCGCCAATGCCGGGGCCGCTATCTTCAATCACCACGCAAATGCCATCACAACCATTTTTCTCACATGGCGAAATTCCGCAGAAACCGCCGCCGCCATGTTCGAGTGCATTGCGCGCCAGCTCGGACACCGCTGTGGCCAAACGGGTCTGATCGGCCAGACCAAAGCCGCTTGCCACTGCAATCTCTCGGGCCTTATGCCGACAAACGATAATATCTTTCTGAACCTGAATATCCAGTCGAACAGCAGAAAAATCAGCCATCGGATTTTGCATCGCTATCGCCATGAATCATGGCCAATACCTGCGCCATAGCCAAATCCAGATTCAGCGCTGTCTCCACGCCGAGCAGTTCACGCCCCATTTCAATCAGCGTGGTGCCGATCTGCGGCCGCATGCCGCACACCACCACTTTCGCTCCCAGCAATCCGGCCATGGTGGCCGAATCATTGATAATACGGGCCATAAATGAATCGACCAGATCCAGCGCCGAAATATCAACGATCACGCCTCTGGCATCGCGATTATTGATTTCATGCAGCAGATCATGCTGAAATTGCACCGCATCTTCATCGGTAAGGTCAACAGGGATAGCTGTAATCAATACATCGCCCAGTTTCATAATAGCAATTTTCATATCAGCGAGCCTTGTCCGTGATTTCCTTGCCGAGCAAAGCCAGTGCTTCCTGAATGCCATTTTTGAGCAGGCCGGAGGTGCGCAGGCCGCTGACATCCACATTCAGCCGCACCAGCGTTTGCGCCGCATCGGGAGAAATGCCGGTCAGCACCACTTCCGCTCCGAGCATGCGCGCCGCATTGACCGTGTTGATTAAATGCTGCGCCACTCTGGTATCCATCATCGGCACGCCGGTAACATCGAGCACGGCGACTTGCGCCTGATTGTCCACAATGCCCTTGAGCAGGGCCGCAATAATATGTTGCGAGCGCTTCGTATCAATAATGCCGACCAGTGGCAACATCACCACGGCATCCCATAGTTTCACCACCGGCGTGGACAGTTCCATCAGCGAACTGCTTTGCTCGGTAATGACCTCTTCACGGGTTAGGGCGAAGGTTTCAACCGTCACCAGCGCCAGCCGGTCGATAATCAAATTCATTTTGACGATTTCATTGTTCAGATGCTGCGGATCATCAAATGCCGCCTGCATATATTGCAGCAGCGCCGATTTGAACGACATCACAAATAACGCCGTTTCACTCGGCGTAAAACCCTGACGGGCACGGTCTTCACTGATTTTACGCAGGCATTGCAACGATGCTTCAAACTGAGGCGCATCCAGATCATCGTAATCTTCCGATGCAAAGGCCAGCGTCAGCGCATCGGCCAACCCCCTGGCCTCGCTGCGCAAGGCATCCTTGCTCATCAGCTTATCGGTGGAGCGCGTACTACTACTACTACTACCGAGGCCGGACTCCCTGTCGATCACTTCCAGCCAGGTTTCCAGGATTTCATCCCGCTTTGATTTCAACAGTTCTGCAACAGTTAATACGTTTGCCATAGGAATCCCCTTTAAAAAACTGGCGGAATTATAGCCCCCCCCCTCGAAATTACACCTGTTTTTTACCCCATTTCGGATCAAAACAGTCGTCATTCAGGTGTCGTCGCAGCATAGAAGTCAACAACATCCGCTTCACTCGTGTGATAAAAGGCCTTTAAGGGCTTCAGGCACCGGCTTGTCGCCATACATCATCGCCTGCAACTCGG
>JBHHTY010000185.1:0-2886 GCA_046753565.1 Mariprofundus sp. | reverse complement strand
CCGATCAGGCGTTGAATTTCAACGGTGCGTCCGGTCTGTTTTCCACGGGCAGCTTCGCGACCGCCGCGTGTATGGGTTGCTCGTGGCAGCATGCCGTATTCGGCGGTGACCCAGCCCTGCTCGGTACCACGCAGAAACGGAGGCTGTCTGTCTTCGACACTGGCGGTACATAATACGCGCGTATGCCCAAACGAAATCAGAGCCGAGCCTTCGGCATAACGGTTGAATGCGGTATCAATGCTGATGGGGCGAAGTTCATTTTCCTGTCTGTCTTCACGCATATTGAATCCTTTTTGGGTGGTTTCTGAGCCGCATCGGTAAAGATGCTATTTGTAAACAAGCGGTAAACAGTAGCTGATTTCTGTGGTTCAAGATTCCGGGCAAAGCTGAGAATCCCCGGTGTTGAAACACTGATGTTGTTATTTTTCTTGTAACCAGGCTTTTAACTGTGCGACCGGTTTGCCCCCGGAAGCCAGACGACCATCACCGGAAATCAGTGTCGGAGTGCCGTGAATGTCCAGTTTTTTGGCGAGGGCATTGATTTCGTCAATCGGGGTATCGCAGCTGCCAGCTTTCGGGTCTGCATTGTGAACCATGATATCGGTCAGCATTTTATGACGATCCTTGCTGCACCAGATAGCGGTGGACCAGCGTTTGGCATGTTTGTGGAAACTGAGCGGGTAGAGAAAGCTGTAGATCGTCACACCTTTGAGCTTGGCCAGTTCCTTTTCAAATTTCCGGCAATACGGGCATTCGGGATCAGTAAAAATAGCCAGTTTCAGTTTGGCGTGCTTGTCGCCGGAAACAACGGCCTTATCCAGTGGCAGGATGCTCCAGTCGATACGATTGAGTTCTTCCATGCGTGCCTGAGTCAGATTTTTCTTTTCGATGGTGTCGATAAGCTGGCCACCCATGATGAAATGCTGGCCATCGGCATCGGAATAAAAAATATTTCTGCCGCTGCGTACTTCGTACAGGCCGGGGATGGGGGATGGTTGTACCGCATCCACACGGCCATCACGTAATATGGGGGTAGCATGGGCGCGGATGGATTCGATATCGGCTTTGTTTTCGTGGTCATGACCGTCATGAGCAAAGGCAGTTGTGGCGATGAACATGAAAAAAACGAGTAATAATGAACGCATGGAAACTCCTGATGAAAAGATGTCGCGTATCATGCTTGCAGCTTACGGTACTGTGAAGAGGAAAATTACAGTGAGAGTCGGGCAGAAAGTGTGATCGGCTACATATTTGTGGCGGACGCGCTCTGATCCTGTTGTGGATTCAGGAAGCCCAGCACGGTATCCGAGAATTCCTTGTCTTCCCATGGCAGTGCCCCGATCTGGCGTGCAGCAATGTCACCATCTGCATTGACCACGAGGGTGGTGGGAAGGCCGCGGGCGCCCAGTGCTGCAGCCTGGGATGAACTTGTCAGCTGGGCCGGAAGATCAAAGTGATTGCTGGTTAAAAAATCCCGCGCATCTTCCAGACTGTCATCCAGTGAAATGGGAATAATGGTGACATCCGGATGCTGTTTCAGCCAGCTGGTCAGCATTGGCATTTCATGGCGGCAGGGACCGCACCAGGAGGCCCAGAAATGCACCAGTACGGCCTTGCCTCTATATTCAGCCAGCGAGTGGGGTGTGCCGGCATGATCGATCCATTGCAATTCAGCAGCATGGGCAGGGCCCCATGCAGTTAAAACGAATGCCAGGGCTATGCTCATCCGGCTTATCCATCGGGTTATGCTGTATTGAATCATCGGGTTCTCCTGATTTTTGGCTTTGGTCGCCGCTGTTGCAAAAATCTTGCAATGGACATGTGATTCATGAATGATGCGTCTGTGATGCAAGTTATCCGCAAAATCACGGCCGTGATGATGGCTGCTTCGATGCTGTTTGTCAGCTGCATACCTGCAGTTTCGGCTGCCGCGTGTGATATGCCCGGCCTGGGCGATGCCGTGGAAAGTATGCAGGTCGAATCGGTGATGCCGCTGATCGACTTGGGTGATTGCTATATCGAATGCGGTTGTCGTATCGATCATCATCTGGATGGCATGCCGCATCAACTGGCGCCACATGCATTGTCCATGGATGTTTCGGGTGTTCCATCTGTTTCGGCCAACAGTATATCCATGGCTATACCCACATTGACAGCACGGCTGTTGCCTTTTTCCACGCCACCTCCGCGATCCATCTGATTTTCCCCGATATTTAACTTCAACTTCCGGTCTGCATGGCCGGATCGCTGGCGCGTGCATGTGTTGCGCGCAGGGAAACTCAAATGGAGGATTGAATGAACAGAAAATTACTATCTTTGACGATGGTGGTGATGGCGTGCGTGCTGTTGTCACCAGACAGGGCGGATGCCTATATCGGCCTTTGTTGTGCCAAGTGCGGCGGCAATATGCCGATGAACATTCTTGGCGGAGGCATTCCGGAAACACACGAATTCCGCTTCAAAATTCAGCCGATGTTCATGCGCATGCAGGGATTACGCAGCGGGGCATCCAATGTGGATGGCAACAGTCTGCTTGGTATGCCGGTGATGGGAGGAAAACCGACCGGCAAATATATGGCGGTACAGAAAAACATGGACATGAGTATGCTTAATCTGGCCATGGGTTATTCATTCAGCGATGATTTTTTCGCAGGAATTATGCCCATGTATCAGGATAATCGTATGGATATGGTATTCAACTCAGCCATGAGTATGATGACCAAACGTTCGGGTTATACCATGGAATCAAATGGCATGGCCGATACCATGCTGATGACCAAATACCGGATTTATGCGGATGATCCGCTCATCCCAACCAGTGAGGCATCATTGTTTGTTGGCGCAAGTTTGCCAAGTGGTTCGATCAGCAAGCGCAATTCAACGCAT
>JBHHTY010000184.1:0-2887 GCA_046753565.1 Mariprofundus sp. | reverse complement strand
GATTCATTCCCGGGCGATGCCGACAAGATCTACGGCGAAGACTGGCGTGAAAAAATCGGTGCACATAAATAAGCAACACTGATTGACTGAAGTCTAAGAAGGCCTCCTTAACCGGAGGCCTTTTTTGTGCATGGGGAGGAGTGCAGGCAATGATTACGGCAAGATATGTATCAGTTCAACTTATCAATTCTATAATTTTTATAACTTAGCTATTTCAGGCTTCTGCGTTACAATGTCCGCCAAGAATAATTTTCGGGGGCAAGCATGAGCGACCAGAATCAGTATCATATTAACGAAGAGCCGTTTTATCAGGCACAGGGCGATGAGATCGAGCTGTATGAGGCAGCTTATGCCGCACGTTTGCCGGTGATGGTAAAAGGGCCAACCGGTTGTGGTAAATCCCGATTTGTTGAATACATGGCCTGGAAGCTGGGTAAACCGCTGATTACTGTGGCGTGTAATGAAGATATGACGGCTTCCGATCTGGTCGGTCGCTACCTGCTGGATGCCAATGGCACACGCTGGCTGGATGGCCCGTTGACCACGGCAGCGCGTATTGGCGCGATCTGTTATCTCGATGAGGTGGTGGAAGCCAGACAGGATACCACTGTGGTGATTCACCCGCTGACCGATCATCGGCGCACATTGCCGCTCGATAAAAAGGGTGAACTGGTGGAGGCGCATGCCGATTTCCAGTTGGTGATTTCCTATAATCCGGGTTACCAGAGCCTGATGAAAGACCTGAAACAATCCACCAAACAGCGCTTTTCCGCTTTTGAGTTCGATTATCCGACATCTGCTGTCGAAACAGAGATTGTTGCAAAAGAAACCGGTGTTGATACAGAGCTGGCGGCTAATCTGGTGAAGATTGCTGAAACAGCGCGCAACCTGAAAGGGCATGGCCTGGATGAAGGTATTTCTACCCGTTTGCTGACCTATGCCGCCAGACTGATTTCCGGTGGTATTGAAGCGAAAGCAGCCTGCCGCATGGCGCTGGTACGCCCGATCACTGATGATGCGGATATTCGCGATACGCTGGATCATGCGATTGATGCGACCTTCGGCTGATCGGCCATGTCTGAGTATTTCTCCGGAGCAGAGTGATTTCTATGCCTGAAAAATTAGCGAGAAATATGGAACTCGAAATGTACTGGCAGCGCCTGAACTGTAGTTTCGCGCAGGCCGACAAGATTTTCGACGAGTGCATGATCGAGGCGAAAGCCCTGCTTTCCGAGCAGGGGCTTGCGGATTACATTGATCATGCGCGTTTCCTGGGTAAACTGGGTCGCGGGCCTGAACCCTTGCTTGTGTATCTTGAAGAGGCTCCGATTGTGGCGAATCTGGTGGGTGAAGAGGCGCTGGAGGATATGCGCGAATTTGCCCATTACATGTCCACCCATACCAATTTCAAGGCCATGGTCCCTTTCCTGCAAACCATTGCGGCGGTCACGCGGCGTTTGCACAGCTATGATCTGTTCAAGCAATATATTGAACTGGTTCGTGACATGATGGAAAAAACATCGGCTTCGGTACATGGCCATCACACCACATTTCCCAGCCCGGGTCTGGTGGATTTGCTGAAACAGTCTCCTCGTTTATTGAGTGAATTGTCACTTGAGGGTTTCTCGAACTGGGTGGATTACGGTATCAAATATTACAATACACACCCGGGACGGCAGGTGGATTATTTCAGTCTGCAGTCAGCTGATGCAGTTGCCGTGATGCAACGGGAACGGCATGGAACGCTGCTGGTGGATAATGAGCGCAAGCTCGATGCCTATTTGCGGGGTCTGTGGCAGGACTCGGATTATCTGGTGCCGTATTCGCTTATTTTTGATGAGTTGCGCAAGCCCATGCCATATTATGACCATATCGGTATCCGTTTACCGGATGTGTACGATGATGATCGTGGTGTATCCGGCATTGATCGTTATCGTGCTGCGCTGGCTCATATGGCCGGCCATCGGCGCTGGTCCGAGCAGATGGTGGTGGATAACTGGAGCCCGTTTCAGCGTGTTGCGGTAGAGACATTTGAAGATGCACGTATCGATTATCTGGCCTGTCAACGTTATCCCGGTTTGCGGAAAATACTCATTGCTTTGCATCCGGTTCCCGATGAAAGGGCTTTGGAGCTACAGGATGTTTCATTGATCAACCTGCGTCTGGCCATTGCATCGCGAGCTATGCTCGATCCGGAATACCATGTCGAGAATGATGTGATTCGCGGTTTTGTGGAACGGTTTTATGATGTCATGCGCGAGGGTGAATCGAGCAGTCGGGCCATGGCGGATATCGCGTTGTCCTTTATTGCCCGTACACGCAGGCAATCTGATGCTCTGCCGAATACCTATTTTGATCATACGGAAGTCGATTATCGCGATGATAATCGTCATTTGTGGATTTATATTGAGCAGGGCGATGATGAAGACACCCTGTTTGAACATCTGGATCATCGTGAGAATGAGGAAGAACTGAAAGGCTTGCCTCCACGTCATTATCATGAATGGGATTATAATTCGGAACACTATCGTCCGGATTGGGTCAGTGTGTATGAAGCCCTGCAGCCCAGTGGTAATGCCAGCGTGATTGATAACCTGCTGGCCAAGAACAGAGCACTGGCCAAGCGTTTGAAGGCTATTCTGGATATGCTCAAGCCACAGGACCGTGTGCGGATACGCTATCAGGAAGATGGCTCCGAACTGGATCTGGATGTGGCCATTCGTTCACTGATTGATTTCAGGAGCGGGGCGGAGCCTGACCCGCGTGTCAATATGTCCCACCGTACGGACGGTCGCAATGTGGCGGTGTCGCTGGTGCTGGATTTGTCGCAATCCCTGAGTGAAAAGGCGGCGGGCTGTAATCAGACCATTCTGGAATTATCGCAGGA
>JBHHTY010000183.1:0-2954 GCA_046753565.1 Mariprofundus sp. | reverse complement strand
TCTTGCCGAGTCACCCGTAATGCATACTTGAGTATGATTACGGCGGGATTTCATAGTTATGTACAGTCGGAGACTGTAGCTCTGCCCCTAACGCGCATGGGTTTTTTCCACCCCGTGATATGAAACAGTATCACAGGATGGAAAAAAGTTATCCAGGCGCGTTGTTTGTTTCATACTAATATGTTTCCGGCACAAAGGTTTGTGTCTCCATTGCCGGTCTTTTGTAATCACCCGATGTTTCCCGTTTGGGCAGTTTGATCGGTGGAGGCATGATATCCTGATAGGGGATGGCACTGAGAATATGGCTTAAACAATTGAGTCGGGCGCGTTTTTTATCATCGGCATTGACCACGTACCATGGTGCTTCGGGGATGTCGGTGTAGAAAAACATTTCATCCTTGGCTTTAGAGTAATCCACCCAGCGCTTGCGTGATTCCAGATCCATAGGGCTGAGTTTCCAGTGTTTGGTTGTATCGGTTGCGCGTTTCTGGAAACGACGTTCCTGCTCCTCATCACTGACTGAAAACCAGTATTTGAGCAGAATAATGCCGGAGCGCACCAACATGCGTTCGAATTCGGGGCAGGAGCGCAGAAATTCGCGGTATTCGGTATCATCGCAAAAGCCCATGACACGCTCAACGCCTGCCCGATTGTACCAGCTGCGGTCAAATACAGCGATTTCACCGGCGGCTGGAAAATGGGCCACATAACGCTGAAAATACCACTGGTTTTTTTCACGATCAGAAGGAGCGGGCAGTGCTACGACTGTGCAGCCTCGCGGATTTAATGGCTCCATCAATCGTTTGATGGTTCCGCCTTTACCTGCGGCATCACGTCCTTCAAAGATAATGATAACTCGTAAGCCCTGACCTTTGATCCAATATTGCCATTTGACCAGTTCGACATAAATGCCCCGCAAGGCTTCCCCATACTCTGAGTCCCGCATTTTCTGACGCTCGCTCATAGCTAACCTCCAGCGACATGTGTGATTACAATGCGTTTTTCATCATATACAAGTGTGAGTAATTATTCCATATACTTTAACCTTGTTAGCAGACGCAATCCGGGCACAGTCCACTCCATATCCGTTGTTCATGATCGATATGCCAGTTCTCGAGCGCTGCCGGTAATAGTGGCAGTTCTTTCTGCTCATCGTTCAGGTCAATGATTGTTTTGCAGCGCTTGCAGAAGGCATGATGGTGCGGGCTTGTATTGCTGTCAAAAACGGTATTACCACCGACCTCAAGGCGCCGGAGTAGTCCGGATGATTCAAACTGTCGCAGGGTCAGGTAAATGGTATTTATCGAAATAGCCGGATGTGATTGCCTTAATGTTTCATAGGCCATACGGGCAGTAATATGCGTAGGCTTGCTTAGTATCAGTTCAGCCAGTGCCAGTCGCTGTGGTGTTAGGCGCAGGCCGTGAGATCGTAGCATGGCAGGGATAGCATTCTGTGTTGACATGCGCACATTATTCCATATTGTTCCTAGATAGTAAATATTCCTAAGAGGGGCGGTTATGAAATTATTTTCCTGTGTTGTTGCTATGTTGTTGCTGAGCGGTGGTTTGGCACAGGCCGGTGAACGGCCTGCCGATATCCCTGAAGGCATGGGAGTGTTGCCGACCACTGTCCCGATTCCGGCTGATAATCCGATGAGTAAATCAAAAACGGAACTCGGAAAGCAACTTTATTTTGATCCGGCTCTGTCCAAGAGCGGCCATATCTCATGCAATTCCTGCCATAATCTGGGGACATGGGGTGTGGATAATCAGGCGCGTTCCATCGGTCATAAATGGCAACGTGGCGGTCGTAATGCGCCGACATCGTTCAATTCCGGCTTCTGGTCTGCCCAGTTCTGGGATGGACGCGCGCCGTTGCTGGAAGATCAGGCCAAGGGGCCACCGATGAACCCGGTAGAAATGGCGGATGATTCTGAACAGCAACTGATGTCCCGACTGAAAGAAGCCGGTTATGCACCGTTATTTGATAAAGTGTTCGGCAAAAACAGCCTGTCATTCGATAATATGGCCAAAGCCATTGGCGCATTCGAGCGTACATTACTCACACCGGATGCCCCGTTCGATCTCTATGTGCAGGGTAAAGGTAATATCAGCAAAGCAGCCAAACGTGGCATGCAGAAAGTGTCTGAGATTGGCTGTACGGGTTGCCACTCCGGTCCATTGTTTTCCAATAATACTTATCAGCAGTTTATGTATGGCACGGATGAAGGCCGCAAATCGGTCACAGGCAAGGATAAGGACGACCATTTCTTCCGCGTTCAGTCCTGGCGCAATGTGGCAATGACTGCACCGTATTTCCATGACGGGTCGGTCAAAACCCTTTCGGAAGCCGTACGTATTATGGCGAAAGTACAACTGGACACGAAACTGTCCGATAGCGATGTGGCAGATATTGTCGCATTCCTGAAAACGCTGACCGGCAAGACACCACAGGTCGTCTATCCGGTATTCCCGCGTCCGGCGGGCTACGCTCTGAACTGGAAAGAGTAGGCGGACCAGCACCCGCCATCACACCGCATGGTGGCAACAGCAAAAACGCAGGCCGACATTAGTCGACCTGCGTTTTTTTGTTGAATGGAGAGCTCAGATAATGTTTGCCAAAATTGTGTCCCGTTACTGTGATGACAACCTGATTGCTTGATTTAACGCTATTTTATTTCTCGATCAGGATCAGGTGTTTATCGTCATCGGTTGGTTCGTTGGATAGCACTTTATAAGCCTGTTCCTCGCACGAACGGGGAACGTTTTCCAGAGGTTCACCCTGATCCATCTGCGCCAGCTTCAGTTTCACTTTGACAAATGTCATCGGGCAGGTTTCACGCGTGATATCGAGAAAATGTTTCATGATCAGTGTCCATTTATGGCGCTTAAATAAAGATAATGTGGGATTCTTCAGAGTCATTCAGGAAGGTGGCGACACCGACAACATCCTG
>JBHHTY010000182.1:0-2961 GCA_046753565.1 Mariprofundus sp. | reverse complement strand
AACTTAAGCGACTTTATGCCCTGAAATGGTACTTATCGGCTAGGTGAGTAGTATGAGCGCTGTTGGCCACTACGGTAACAATGCTGCCTGTGAAGGATTCTTTGGCATGCTGAAGAGGGAAAGAGTCCATCATCGCTCGTGTCGCACACATGATGAGGCAAAAGCAGATATTTGTCAGAAACACATAAGTTGTCCGGTCTGATGATTACCATCGAGGTAATCAGATATGAGACGAACAGAAATGTTACCTGATTATTTGGTGTCAGAGTGCGTTATGTGTTATGTCCTCGGAACTCCTTTCCTTTTTCGAAGCCGGCTTAATCAGAACAATGAACAGAATCTACAGTGGATACAGATAATCAAAAAAGATGGCGATAAACAGGATGGCACCAACATAGTTGTTATTGAGAAAAGCTTTGAAACAGTCCTGACGCTCACGTTGAAAAGTCAGTTTCTGATGATAAACCATCAATCCAACAGCTGCGATCAAACCAGAATAATAGATCAAACCAGCATCCATCATGAGGCCGGAAAACAGCATCAAACCGATAAAACCCAGCTGAAACAGGCCTATGATATGACGGTCCCACTCTCCAAAAAGAATAGCTGTTGATTTCACGCCAATAAGCAGATCATCATCACGATCAGCCATCGCATACATCGTATCGTAAGCCACCACCCAGCAGACATTGGCGGCAAAAATCAACCAAGCGGCGGCAGGCACAGATTCGGTTTGCGCCGCAAATGCCATCGGGATGGCCATGCTGAATGCCGTCCCCAGAAACACCTGCGGCCAGTGCGTATAGCGTTTCATAAACGGATAGAGTGCGGCCAATGCAACCGCAACAAACGAGAGCAGAATAGTGAGTTGATTGGTAAGCAGAACCAAACAGAATGCCGTCAAACAGAGTACGACAAACAAACCCAACGCCTCTTTGGAACCGATCTCCCCGGCTGCCAGAGGCCTTGCCTTGGTGCGGTCGACATACTGATCGATGTTGCGATCGGCAATGTCGTTGATTACGCAACCGGCCGAACGCATCAGAAATACGCCGGCAGCAAATATCAACAGCACCATGCCATCAGGATGACCCTCTCCGGCAATCCACAAGGCCCACAATGTAGGCCATAACAACAATAAGGTACCAATCGGTCGATCAGTACGCATCAGGCGCTTATAGATATCGAAACGTTCGCTAGGAAGCATATCCGGCAAGCTAGCTTTTCGACTTCTGTGGGGCAAAACATCTATTCCAGTACAGCGCAAAGCCTTCTTGGTTGCCCAATCTAAGGGTGCAGGCGGTGTGTGAATATTTAAACTTGATATTCATTATTCACTCTGCCATGCTGCGCAAATGAGCCAGCCCTGCGACCTGATTATCAATGCCGCCGATCGCCGTTTTGCCGACTACGGCTACTATAAGACGACGATGGCCGAGATCGCCTCCGATTGTGGTATGAGCGTGGGTAATCTGTACCGGCACTTCAAGAACAAGGAAGGCATCGCGCTGGCGAGCATGCAGCGCAACCTGCAGGCCAAGCTGGATGCCGGCATCGCGGCGGCCGCAGCCGAGGAGAATGCGGTAGATGCCCTGTTAGCCTTTCTGCACACAAGGCTGCGCATCGGCCATGCGCAATATGCCGGCACACGCCATCTGTTCGATATGATGGCACTGATCAATTCTTCGCACAGGGATTTGCTTCTCGATTTCGAATCCAGGGTGATAGAGGCTCTGACCGATATCATCGGGCGAGGCATTCGACAGGGCGTGTTTCGTGAACAGGATGCAGCGCAAACCGCCTACGACATTCATCAGGCGAGCCTCCGCTACAACAATCCGGTCAATCTGAGATTTAATCCGTTGCAGGATTTGCAGGTGGACCTGACACGTCTTGTCGAACTGCTTTTCCGGGGACTTTCATGCTGAGGAATACGAGCCAGTCCTACGGTTGGGTGGCCATCGTCATCCATTGGGTGATGGCACTGGCCATTTTCGTCATGTTCGGACTCGGCCTGTGGATGGTCGATCTGGAGTATTACGACAGCTGGTATCACGATGCTCCCTACATCCATAAAGCCGTCGGCATGCTGCTGCTGTTCACTCTGGTATTCCGTTTCGTCTGGAGACTGGTCAACATCCGACCTCTGATCATGGGAGCTGCTTGGGAGCGTCTCATCGCGCTGATGGTGCACCGTTTTCACTACCTGCTACTGTTTGTGCTGACCCTGACCGGTTATCTGATTCCGACCGCAGAAGGTGCAGGCATCAATGTGTTCGGCCTGTTCACCGTACCGGCCAGCCTCTCCTTCACCAAAGCCGAAGCGGACATGATCGGCCAGATCCATCTCTACTGCGCCTGGGCCGTCATCGGGCTGGCCTGCATGCATGCAGGCGCCGCCTTGAAACACCACTTTATCGATAAAGATAATACATTATTACGCATGCTCGGAAATTTCGGGAACTAACAAAGGAGAAAGAAACCATGAAACTGAAACCCCTGATACTATCACTGATACTGGCACTGGGTTTTACCACCACAGCTCAGGCGACAGAAAAATACCTCTTCGATATTAAAGGCCAGCACGCCTTTATCCAGTTCAAGGTAAAACATCTGGGTTACAGCTGGCTGATTGGTAATTTCAAGACCTTCGACGGGAGCTTCACATTCGACAAGAGCAATAATGAAAACAACAGCGTGAAGGTGGAGATAGATCTCGCCAGCATCGACTCTAATCACGCTGAGCGCGACAAACATCTACGTAGCGCCGATTTCTTCGATGTAGCCAAATTTCCCAAGGCAACCTTTAACAGCAATTCGTACGAAGCAGTCGATGAGACGCATGGGGTTGTAAAGGGGACACTGACGTTGCGTGGCGTGAGCAAGCAGATCGCGATCAATGTAACCCAGATCGGTACCGGCAAAGACCCCTGGGGCGGTTATCGTCGCGGCTTTGAGGGG
>JBHHTY010000181.1:0-2974 GCA_046753565.1 Mariprofundus sp. | reverse complement strand
GACCGAAATCATCCGTTATTACACGCGTGAGGCCAGTGTGCGCGGGTTATCCCGAGATCTGGCCAAATTGTGCCGCAAGGTGGCGCGTCAGCTGGTGCAGTCCGGACAGACCGGGATGGTGACTGTGGAAGCTGCAGAGGTTGAGGCATACCTCGGTGTGCGCAAATACAGATTCGGCCTGGCCGAAGAAGAAGATCAGATCGGGGTGGTGACCGGCCTTGCCTGGACGGAAGTCGGCGGAGAACTGTTGCAGATCGAAACCGCCCTGATGCCGGGTAAGGGTAAGCTGACGGTGACCGGGCAACTGGGTGATGTGATGCAGGAATCGATTCAGGCAGCACTGACCTATGTGCGTTCACGTGCTGAACAACTGGGTCTGAAACCTGATTTTCATCAGAAAGTCGATATCCATGTGCATGTGCCTGAAGGCGCTATTCCCAAGGACGGACCATCGGCCGGTCTGGCCATGGCGACATCAATTGTGTCTGCCTTGACCGGTATTCCGGTGAAACGGCATGCCTGTATGACCGGTGAAATTACCTTGCGGGGTAAGGCTTTGCCGATTGGCGGTCTGAAAGAGAAGTTACTGGCGGCTCATCGTGGCGGTTTGACACAGGCCATCATTCCAGCGGAAAACCTGAAGGATTTGAAGGACATCCATGAAGATGTTCTGGCAAGCCTTGAAGTGCATGCGGTGGAACACATGGATGAGGTGTTAAAACACGCCTTGACTCGCTTGCCGGGTGATATGAGTATCAGCGGAAGCTTTGTGCCGGCAGGCGTCGCGGATATCTATCTGGATGGTAAATCAGCGGTGGCACACTAGTCTAAAATAACTAAAAAAATCGGTTGACAGGACATGGGGTTGAATGCGTATAGTTCGCGACTCATTGAATGTAGCGGGAGGAATAATGAATAAAGCAGAATTGGTAGCTCATGTAGCTGAAGCAGGTGGATTGAGCAAGGCAGCAGCAGCTGATGCTGTTGAAGCTGTACTCGGCGGAATCACATCAACACTGGCTGCAGGTGATTCAGTAAGCCTGGTTGGGTTTGGTACATTTTCAGTAGCTGATCGTGCGGCACGTACTGCACGCAACCCTCGGACGGGTGAAACGATTCAGGTGGCAGCATCCAGGGCGCCGAAATTCAAAGCCGGCAAGGCTCTGAAAGACGCAGTCAAGTAAACCCTGAGGGCGGAGAAATCCGCTTTCTGAGAAACAAGGGCACTGGCCCTTGTTTTTTATTCGGGCGCTTAGCTCAGCTGGGAGAGCAACGGCCTTACAAGCCGTAGGTCGCAGGTTCGAGCCCTGCAGCGCCCACCATTCAAGGCTCTGTGTGATACATATGGAGCCTTTTTTAACAGCATCAACTTCAAGGGTTGATTTTAGGGCGACAAGTGATTACTTTGCGCCCGCCTGCTGGAGCGGTAGTTCAGTTGGTTAGAATGCCGGCCTGTCACGCCGGAGGTCGCGGGTTCGAGTCCCGTCCGCTCCGCCATATCAATGTCTGACAACATCCGAAAAAGCTTGCAAGCCTTGTGTTTGCAGGCTTTTTTCTTGCTCTTCTATCCAAGGTTGTCCTATATTGTCGGAAGAAATCCAGAAAAAGTAACGGGATAAAACACGGGATAAAAGGATATAGAATAAAGTTTGCTGTATTTATCCCGTGTTTGGGGGGCATAATGGCACTGAATAATGATATGCAAGTGAAATCGACACAGCTTCCTGACGGTAAAAAGAAAGCAAAGTTTTCAGTTGGTGCTGGCTTGTATTTAATCGTTAATCAATCGGGCAAATATTGGCGATATGATTATAAGTACAATGGTAAGCGAAAGGAAGCTTCCTTGGGTGTTTATTCACCGGGCAGCAATAGACACCTTAGCTTGAAAGAAGCAAAGGCTGCGGTGCAGGATGTAAAAAATTTATTGGGTGCAGGAATTGATCCGAATCAGCATAAGAAAGAACTGCGCCAAGCAAACATTGAAGCATCTAAATTGCAGAATCTTGAATCTATAGCTGATGCTAGTACTTTTGAGGTTATTGCTCGTCAGTGGTACACGATCCATGAAAACGGTTGGTCTGATAAACATGCAAAAACAATTTTGCGGCGTTTTGAACTGCATGTGTTTCCTGCCATCGGTTCAATTCCAGTGGCACAGCTTACAAAATCACAGGTTGCGGACGTACTCACGGCAATTGCTGCACGCGGTACAGTAGAGATTGCCAAACGGATAGCACAGATCACACGGCAGGTGCTGGAATATGCCAGTGATAGAGGGCTGATAGAGGCTATCCCGATGGGTAACATGAAAACCCTGCTTCCCCAGCGCAAAGCAAAGCCGATGCCGGCCATTACTGACAGTAAGCGTATCGGCATGCTGTTGCGGGCCATTCATGCCTATGAAGGTAGCTTTGTAGTGTGCCAGGCCCTGAAACTGTTGCCGCTTGTTGCTGTGCGTTCTGGTGAGTTCAGAGCGGCGGAATGGTCGGAGTTCGATATGGAAGGGGCGCTGTGGTCGATTCCCGCCGCTCACAGGAAGTTGGCCAAGGTAGCAAAGGCTGACCCTGCCAATGTGCATTTGGTGCCGTTGAGCACGCAGGCAGTGACCATCCTGAAGGATTTAAAGCAGTTTACCGGTTCAGGGAAGTATGTTTTTCCTTCAATGCGACGCGGTCGACCCATGTCTGAGAATACTGTCAATGTTGCTATTCATGCCATGGGCTATGATGACATGGTGGGGCATGGCTGGCGTGCGGTATTCAGCACCAGTTTGAATGAACAGGGCTTTAATCCGGATGCTATTGAACGACAGCTTGCCCACGCTGAGCAAAATGCTGTCCGGGCTGCATACAACCGGGGCGATTACCTGGATGAGCGTAAAAACATGATGCAGCACTGGGCTGATTATCTGGATCGGTTGCGCAATGGTGTAGACAATATTTCATAGGCTTGGAATGCATTAATACTAACTTAT
>JBHHTY010000180.1:0-2997 GCA_046753565.1 Mariprofundus sp. | reverse complement strand
AGGCAACGGTGTTGTGATCCGGAATTAACGCTTTGAATGCTTGAACAGCAGATAGTCCTGATATTCCTCAAGAGACATTTTTCCCAGAATATACATTTCCTGATCGGCAAGAGTATCGGCATCCTGTATGCCTTCTTTCAGATTATGTGCAGCTGCTATTTCCCTGCGTTGTCGGGATTCCATATCACTGATACCGGATGATCGCTGCATCACAGCGTTGCGCCATGCATCGGAGCTGTCATATCCATAATGTTGTTTATCGTCCATTTTCCGGATTCTACAATGATTTTCCGATGAATCGACCACGGGGATTGCGCAGAATTAACAGCGAAAGACATCAGAATGATGGAAAGGCTGGCAAAAAAACAGATACAAAAGGTGAACTGAAATGAACAGAAGCGTGCTCCGGGGGGGCAGGAAACGCCCCGGAGTCTCCTTCACATAATCTGCACGCAATGGAATCAACCCGTTTCACCTGATTTTTGCAGGTAGTTATACAGGGATTCGCTTCCCTTCCGGATGGCGGTATCCAGCCTGTTGCAATAACTGAGCATTTTATGATGGTTCATTGTATCGTTCAGGGATTCGATTTCTTTGCACAAAAGCGCAACATTCTTTACACCCAGCATGGCGGCAGAGCCTTTTAAACCATGAATGCTTATCATGTAGTCACGAAGATTATTTTGTTCTGCTGCCAGGCGGATTGTTTTCAGATGCTCGCCTCCCGAGCGTGCAAAAGTCTGACACAGGCTTTCCCGCTTCTCTGTTGAGCGGATCAGGCTGAACAACTCACTGATAATTACCTCATCCAGAACTTCCTCTGCACTGTTCTGCGGTACTTGCGTTGCCTTCACATCACTTTCGGGCAGTGAGTTTTTCTGCTCTGAATATTCAGCAATTTTATCCAGCAGATCAGTGGCCCGAAAGGGCTTTGTCAGATAGTCATCGGCTCCTGCATCCATGCATTCATTCACAGTTTTTTCCATCGCATCTGCGCTGAGCATCAGTACAGGGGTGGATGCACTGGTATCCATGAAACGAAACTGTTTAAGAACATCAAGCCCGCTGACTTTCGGCATATTCATGTCGAGCAGGATAAGATCGTATTTTTTGTCTCCGGACAAGGCATCAAGCGCTTCTTCTCCGTCATTGGCTGTTTCCACGCTGTGTCCGGCCCGTTGAAGGATTTCGCATACGACCTCCTGATTCACCGGATTATCTTCAGCCAGCAAAATATTTAACGGTTGTGTCATCTTGCGCTTCAAGACATCGTTGAAAGAAATCACATCGGTTGAGTGGTGGACAACACTGGATGCATGCAGGGCGTTGAACAGCAATGGTTCCTGTATCGGAAGATGAAGCACGGAAGAGAAGCCCGCCTCTAACATGGCAGAATCGACTGACCGGTTTTTATCCGATTCAATCAGGATCATATCCAGATTTTTCAGGACAGCTTTATCCCGGATGGCGCGGGCAATCAGTTCAGGAGCACATTGTAGCGAGTCGCGATGGAGAAGGAGCACATCGTATGGCTGTCCTGTCGACCAGGCATCCAGCAGGTTGGATAAAAGAAATCTTTCATCTTCAATATCTTTGTAAGATGCTCCCCAACGATCAAGCATGGCACCCATTGCGTTGCTTGAACATTCTCCCCCGAGTACCAGTATTGTGAGTCTGGACAGGTCTTGTGCGGACGATGTGTCTGCCTGTTGTGCGAAGGGTATGGCAATGGTGAATGTACTTCCCTTTCCTTCCGTGCTGGAAAAACCGATGTTACCCCCCATCATTTCCGTCAGGTTTTTTGCAATGGTGGTGCCAAGCCCGGTGCCGCCAAAGCGGCGTGTGATGGTGTTGTCAGCTTGAGTGAAATGCTCAAATATTTTGTCCTGGGCCTCTTCGGACATGCCAATGCCTGTATCAGCCACCTCGAAAAGAATCCGAATGTCCGAACCATGTTCTGCCATGCTGATATGGACATTGACACCTCCATGTTCGGTAAATTTCACTGCATTTCCAATAATATTGAGCAGAATCTGTTTCAGGTGTTTGGGATCTCCGACCAGAGCAAAAGGTACTTCCGGATCGATATGGAGATCAACCGAGATGCCTTTTTCAATGGCGTGGCTTTCAAACATTGCGATCAGGCTTTGCATTAACTGGTGCAGATCAAAAGGCTCTCTGGTCAGTTCAAATTTTCCTGCATCTATTTTTGCCATATCAAGAATGCGTTCGATCAGACTCAGCAAATGATACGCCGATTCTTTGATGACAAAGGAAAAATGATTTTGTTCTGTAGTCAGCCGGGTGCTTAATAACAGGTCATTCATGCCGATAATCCCGTTAAGCGGTGTGCGCAGTTCGTGACTCATATTGGCAATAAACCGGGATTTGGCCTGATTGGCGGCCTCTGCTGACTCAACCGCCCGATTCAACTTTTTAATCAGGCTGACCATAAACAACGGCACAACTGAAATGATAATGATTATACTGATAACCATCGCGATGTGTCCATGCCAGAAAGGCATAAAAATAACGATGCAGGCAAATAATGTTAGCGCTAGTATGACTGCATAAAGCAGGTATTTTACGCCGTAACGAAATCCGTTGCCGGTGATTATCCAGAGATAAACAGCGACAAATACCAGTGCTGATTCACTGTTCACCAGAACAATTCCCCCGGAAATAACGGCTGTATCGCTGGTAATTCCCAAGACTCTGCGCAGGGGGTTGATGCTGGGCGAAATGATTATCCAGACAATCATGCCCAGTGAATAAATCAGATAAGCTGCATTAAGATACACAGCAAGCTCAGGGCCGGAAACGATTAAATAAACCAGAAAAGCAGAGCTAATCACGAGGCGGTAAGCAGCCTGTTCATGTTCGCTATCCAAGCGATTGCCGAGACGTTCCCT
Source organism: Mariprofundus sp. (assembly GCA_046753565.1). Lineage (GTDB taxonomy): Bacteria > Pseudomonadota > Zetaproteobacteria > Mariprofundales > Mariprofundaceae > Mariprofundus. The sequence continues at coordinate 85 of JBHHTY010000180.1, read as the reverse complement.
CACTGTTGATATCCATGCTATAGACATAGAGCTGATATGGCTTCCCCTGTCAACGACGCATGCAGGTTAGCGTGCCAATGAAAGC
>JBHHTY010000179.1:0-3050 GCA_046753565.1 Mariprofundus sp. | reverse complement strand
CCGATTGCAATCAACAGGGTGATCCAGCGATGTTTCAGGGCACTTGCCAGCATTGGCCCATGGGCCCATTGCAGGGCCCTGTTGACCGGATTTTTTTCCTCCGGCATGACCTTGCCGCGGATAAACCAGCCCATCAGCAGCGGCACCAGAGTTACCGCCAGCACGGCGGATCCGAGCATGGCATAGGTGGCGGTAAAGGCCAGTGGTTTGAACAGACGTCCTTCCTGCGCTTCCAGCGTGAAAATTGCCATATACGATACGGTGATAATCAGCAGCGAGAAAAACAGCGCCGGCCCGACTTCACGCGATGCCCTGCCCACGGCTCCCCACCGCTCAGCAGCAGTTAGCTCGACATCAGCATCTTCATTGCCACTTTCCCGGCTGTTTTCCATTTCTAATAAATGGTTTTGACTTTCCTCTGTACCCTCCGTGGTGAAATGTTTTTGATTATGATTTTGACTCTTCTTTTCATCCAGCGCCTGCTCCAGATGTTTATGCGCATTCTCAATCAGTACAATCGCACCATCAACCATGGCTCCGAGCGTAATCGCAATACCGCCGAGTGACATGATATTGGCTGCCAGTCCCTGCCATTGCATCAGCATGAATGCGATCAGTACGCCCAGCGGCAGTGTGATGATGGCCACCAGTGCCGAACGGGCATGCATCAGAAACAGCATGCAAACCAGTGAGATGACGAGAAACTCCTCAAACAGTTTGTCTTTGAGATTTTCCACCGCTCGTTCGATCAGTCCGCCCCGGTCATAGGTGGGTACAATTTCAACGCCTTCGGGCAGACCGCCTTTCAATTCTTCCAATTTTTCTCGAACGGCTTCAATGGTTTTGAGCGCATTCTCGCCAAAACGCATAATGATCACGCCGCCGGCGACTTCGCCCTCACCGTTGAGCTCGGCCAGTCCGCGCCTGAGTTCCGGGCCAAGATGAATATGGGCCACATTGCGCAACAGAATCGGCGTACCATGTGTATCCACGCCAACAGGGATGGATTCCAGATCGGCAATGCCCTTGAGGTAGCCCTTGCCGCGCACCATGAATTCGGTTTCACCCATTTCAACAAGCCTGCCACCGACATCATTGTTCGAACGTTTGATAGCATGTTTCACCTTGGCTAACGGTATGCCGAATTCCGCCATCGCGTTGGGATCCACTTCCACCTGGTACTGCTTCACAAAGCCACCGATGGAGGCGACTTCGGATACGCCATTTACCGTCTGCAGGGCGTAGCGCATATACCAGTCCTGAATCGAACGCAGTTCAGCCAGATCATGCTGGCCGGTTTTATCGACCAGCGCATATTCATACACCCAGCCCACACCGGTTGCATCAGGCCCCAGTGACGGTGTTACACCTGCAGGCAGCCGGCCGGCCACATAATTCAGATATTCCAGCACCCGCGAGCGGGCCCAGTACATGTCGGTGCCATCCTCAAAAATAATGTAGACCACCGAGAATCCGAAAAAGGAATAGCCGCGTACCACCTTGGCATGGGGCACAGCCAGCATGGAAGTGGTCAGCGGATAGGTCACCTGATCTTCCACCACCTGCGGTGCCTGGCCGGCATATTTGGTGAATACAATCACCTGCACATCGGACAGGTCAGGGATGGCATCGAGTGAGATGTTCTTCACAGCAAAACCGCCCGCCACCACCAGCAGGCCGGTGAATATCAGGACGATCAACTTGTTGCGTAGACTCGCATCAATGATTTTAGCGATCATGAGTCAAAACCCTTTACCGCAGAAGTAAGTGCCAGTGCTCCCGGTACGCGATAGGCCTGAATCCAAAAACGCAGAGGAAAGGTAACACCTTGAATTACAAAGCCACCCATTATTGTGCCTCCTTCATCTTCATGTGATCCGGGGCATCCCTGTCCTCACCCTTCGGTTGTCCTGCCGAATGGTCGATCTGCATGCCATGCATCGACTTCGGGGCTATATCCATTTGTATACCATCCATATCCATGCCCGACATATTCATCCCCTTCATAGTGGGTTGTTTTGGCTGTTTGGGGGCTACCATTTTGGCAGCGGCTTCGCGTATGGATGATTCGGAATCGATCAGGAACTGACCGCTGGTGACGATCAGTTCATCATCTTTCACGCCATCCAGGATTTCCACCAGCCCATCGGTACGGGTGCCTGTTTTAATCGTGCGCGGTTCAAAACGTCCCGGCTCGGTCTGTACAAACAGATGTGCTTTTTTGCCGGTGATCAACACAGCCTCTCTCGGAACAAACAGGCCCGGCTTGGCTGTGCTGGCTGTAATCGCGACATCGCCGAACATGTCCGGTTTGAGCAGGCCTCCGGTATTATCAAACTCGATACGCACCTTGTTGGTGCGGGTCTTGGGATCGAGATATGGGTAGATGTAGGTGATATGCCCGGTGAAATCCCGGCCCGGCAGTGAAGCGATACTCAGTTTTGCTTCATCGCCTTCCTTTACCCAGCCGATTTCGTGTTCATATAAGTCTGCCAGCACCCAAACACTGGACAGATCGGCAATCTGGTAGAGTTCGGACATCGGAGTGACATGCGCTCCTTCGCGAACACCGATTTTTGTTACGACACCGGCAGCCGGCGCATGGATATGCATGCTTTTGCGCACCTTGTGTGTTTTCTGTAATTGTCGGATTTGATGCTCGGCCACATCAAAGAAACGCAAGCGATCGAGCGAGGAATCCAGCAAACGTTTGGATCCTTCACGGATATCAATATAGGGGCTGTCTTTCAATTGCTGCCAGTTGGACAGTGCCAGCAGATACTCCTCCTGTGTGGCGACCAGCTGAGGGGAATAAAATGACAACAGCATGGTATCCTGGCTGACACTTTCGCCGGTTTTATCAACAAACAACTTGTCGACCCAGCCATCCACCTTGGGATGCAGGGTAAGCAGTTTTGTTTCATCAAAGGTGATGCGGCCAACTGTTGTGATGGTGCGCGACAGGTTTTTGTGTGTTGCCCGGGTCACACGCACACCGATATTCTGTGTCACCGTTGGATCGATCTTCACCGTTCCGGCAGGGCCCTGAT
>JBHHTY010000178.1:0-3068 GCA_046753565.1 Mariprofundus sp. | reverse complement strand
TCCAAATCCCGATTTATGGCTGGCATGCAATGCCCCAAACGTCTTTACTTGACGGTGCACCCGCCGGAAATGCCGGAAGGTGCAGATGAAGATAGTGGTGAAAGCCTGCCTATTCTCAATGGTTATGCCGTTGGCGAGATGGCCTGCAAGCTCTATCCCGGTGTGATGGTGGAATATGATCAGGGTTTATCGGCAGCTATCAAGGAAACATCGCGACTGGTTGCTGATGCATCGGTTCAGCGCATCCATGAAGCGACCTTCAGTTTCGATAATATTCTGGTGCGAGTTGATCTGCTGGAGCGGTCCGATGCAGGCTGGATTCTGACTGAAGTGAAGGCCGCCACATCGGTCAAAGAATATTACCTCGGTGATGCGGCGATTCAGGCATGGGTGTTGCAGGGCTGTGGGCTTCAACTGGCATCGGTGCGCCTGATGCATGTGAATAATCAGTTCGTATATCAGGGCGATGGCGACTATGACGGATTGCTGCATGCCGAAGATATTAGTGACACAGTGTTTTCCCGCATCGAAAGCATAGCTGAACAGAAAGATGCCTTTATTGAAATGCTGGCTGGCGATATGCCTGATATCGAGATGGGCGCACAATGCTACTCACCCTATGAATGTGATTTTTGCAGCTTCTGCCAGCCGGATGATTTGCCGGAATATCCGGTGTCTATTCTTCCACGCAATAACGAGAAGAACAGGCAGGCGTGGAAAGATGCCGGGTACAACGATGTTCGCGATATTCCAGATGGAGTGTTACAAAACCCCAACCATCAACGTGTCTGGCGGGCGAGCTGCGCTGGTGAGGAAGAGGTCGATATCGCAGAGCTGAGCGCGCTGCAGGCATGGGGCTGGCCGAGATATTATCTGGATTTTGAAACCATCGGATTGGCGGTGCCGCGTTGGAAAGGCGTGCGCCCGTATGCACAGGTGCCATTTCAGTGGTCATGCCATATTCACCATGCAGACGGGCGCATGGAGCATGTCGAATTTCTCGATGTGTCGGGAAATGATCCGCGCAGGGCATGTGCTGAGGGGCTGGTGAATCACATTGGTAAAGAGGGAATTTTGATTGCCTACAATGCCGGTTTTGAAAAGCGGGTGATTCGGGAGCTTGCGGAGTTGTATCCCGATTTGTCCGAATCATTGCTGGATATGAATGAACGTTTTGTAGACCTGCTGCCGATCACAAGAAAGGCCTACTACCACCCATCTCAGAAAGGATCGTGGTCAATCAAGGCTGTGTTGCCTGCACTGGTGCCTGAGCTGAATTATGCTGACCTTGATGGTGTTCAGGATGGCGGCGATGCTCAACTGGCATGGATGCAGGCGGCCAGTGCTAAACCCGAGCAAAGGGAAGCGATTGCCGATCATCTGCTGGCCTATTGTAAACTCGATACGCTGGCGATGGTGAAGATTGTTGATGCACTCATTCAAAAAAAGCATTTCTTTGGAGGTAGTGAATGAATAAAAAGCAACAGTTTATTAAGAGTCAGATATGGAGCTTGAGTGTTGCGGCTGCTTTTCAGCGGGGCAATGTCTATAAGAAAGATTCTGCACCTACTGATAAGAAAAAGAGCAAATTCAAAAGTGAATTGAAAAAAATTATTGATTCCCAGATTGAACGATTGGATGCTGTTGGAAGCGACGAGTATATTGAGCGTCTGGAAAAGCTCCAAAAACAAATCAACGCGATGATTAAAGAAAAAGGGTTCTCCTCTGGTGTCCAGCATTTCCGTTTCGGAACGCTACAGAAGCTGGTTAATCTTTACCTGAAATATCAGTGGTGCCTTGGGTGGCAGCCAGAACCGCATCACTGCCCTTTCGATGGCGTTGTTTTGGAAAAGTTAAATGTCTCAGGTAAATGGACAAAGTCGGATAGTGCCGTTGAGTATAGGGACTGGGTTGATGAAGCCCAAGAAAAATCAAAAGAGGGATCAATCGCTCAATGGGAATTGAAAGTATGGAATGAATGGTTGGAAGGTGAAAGTGGCTAATCAGAAAGCTATCAAAGTCGGCACGATTAAACATGGTGATGTGAAAGTGAGAAAAAAGAGCCCGCCACCGACTCAGGTGCAAAAATCGTCGAAGGATTATGATCGTAAGGTACTAAAACGTCAGGATCGAAGGAGGGGTTAAGTGAAGAAACCTGAGTCAGTTAACGCATTAACAACGCTTGGACGTGTTCGTTTGTCAGAACACTTCTTTATGCGGGACATGCTCTATAGCGAAGTCGCTAACCTGCATGGCATGCCAAATATTCCGGATTTCCCGGATCTGGCAATAGAGGCTGGAAGCAATCTTTGTGAAAAAGTGCTGGAGCCGATCTATAATGCCTTTGGCGGTGTGACCGTGCGTAGTGCCTACCGCTCTCCGTCGGTGAATAATTTTTGTAACGAACAGCAACGTGCAGGAAAAAGCGGTTATAGCTGTGGAAGCAATGAAAGTAATTATGCAGGGCATATCTGGGACTATCGTCTGGATGGATTTCTGGGGGCGACAGTAACCATCGTTGTTCCAGCCTATCTGACTTACTTTGAAAAGCATGGTGATTACAGGCCACTGGCCTGGTGGATTCATGATCATATTCCTGAACATGCCGGCATGTACTTTTTCCCAAGCTGTGTGCATTTAATATCTCTTGGTTTGAAGGGGTGTGCAACAGAGCTATCATGAGCTACGTACCCCCGAAAGGAACGCTTACCAAATTGGGCATGGATAATTTTAGTGGTGATCATGCTGATTTGTATGCCGATTTAATCCAAGAAGGAATTGTTCATGAGTGACACACTAATGCGCCAATGGCAGATGCTACGCCTAATTCCGCGCCAGCCTGCAAAGATTTCTACCACAGAGTTAATGCAAGGGCTGGCGGATGATGGTTTTGAAACGACTCCGCGCACCTTGCAGCGTGATCTGGTTCGCCTCTCGTCGATCTATCCCCTGTTGTGCGATGACAGGGATAAACCATTTGGTTGGTCATGGAATAAAGATGCCAATGTGCATGAGGTGCCGGGTATTGATTCCGATACGGCGCTGGCATTTTATCTGGCTGAAAAACA
>JBHHTY010000177.1:0-3069 GCA_046753565.1 Mariprofundus sp. | reverse complement strand
CCGCCGTTGAGGGCATTAAACAGGGTTGATTTGCCCACATTGGGCAGGCCTACAATTCCAATACTCAGTGCCATAGATAACCTCTGGTTTCTTCAACGCAGAGGACACAGAGGACGCAGAGGTAAAACCAAAAGAATCTACAGCATGAGACCTGGCACAATATTTCCCGCCGACCTGATGTTTGTTTTGTTCTTTCTGTCCTTTGCGTCCTTTGCACCCTCTGCGGTAAAATAATTATTTTGTTTGCAATGCCAGATGAATGCGATTGGCTGCAGTATCGGTCTGACCGGCCAGCAGAGTGGTTATCTCATTCATCAGGGCCGCAAATATTCGTGCTTCATCTGCCCGGTCGCCTTCATCAGCGTTGCCCAGCACCCATGCTGTGATATCACCATGCGGTGGTCGACCAATACCGATTTTCACGCGCACATAATCGGCTGTGGGAAGATGGGCATGGATGGAGCGCAGCCCGTTGTGACCGCCATGGCCGCCGCCTTTTTTGATGCGCAGTTTTCCACAGGGAAGATCAAGGTCATCATAGACGACCAGAATATCGCATTCATCGACATGATAATAGCGTGCCAATGCGCCGACTGTTTCACCGCTGTGGTTCATGAATGTTTGTGGTTTCACCAGCAGAATACGTTCTCCGGCTGACTCCCAGCTTGCTGTTTCTGCATGAAAGCGAGGGACTGCGGCAAAGCGCAGCCCCTCGGATTTTGCCAGCAGATCAAGAAAACGGAAGCCGATGTTATGGCGCGTTTCCCTGTACTTGTTGCCGGGATTGCCCAGACCGACAAGCAGTTTCATGCTTATTATAGGATTTGGCTGTATTTATTCAGCAGCTTCATCAGCTGTATCCGTATCTTCAGCCGTGTCTTCATCTTCATCTGCACCTGTTTTCGGTGCGGCCAGGTTCAGCACGGTGAAGTTGACATCATGCAGTACTTCAGCGCCCTCGGGCAGTTCGAGGTCATCAATATGAACCGTGTCACCCATTTCCATGTTGGCACAATCGACTTCGATTTGATCAGGGATAGAGTCGGCTCGACAGGTGATTTCCAGTGAATGGCGGATAATGTCGATCTGACCGCCCTTCACAACACCCGGAGCCTTTTCATAGTTAATGGCAACAACAGGTACATCCATGGTGATGGTGTCCTTGCCGGATACGCGGAAGAAATCCAGATGTGTTGCAGTGTCCATGACCGGATCCCACTGACTGTCTTTCAGCAGTACATTATTTTTGCCACGCGAACCTTTTACTTTCACTTCCAGCATGGAGGTATGGAATTGCTCTTCGTTGAGCAGTTTGGAAACGGTGTTGTAATCCATGGTGATTGCCAGATCCGGCTTGCCACCGCCATAAATGATGCCCGGCATTTTGCCGGCACGGCGCAAGCGGCGAGTGGCGCTGCGCCCGGTTTCTTCACGAAGTTCAGCTTCGATAATGTAATCAGTCATTTGAATTCTCCTTAAAAATGCACTGTCGGGTTGTCCCGTCACAGTGTGCGTCCTGTGTGGTTGCTTTTCGACGCGGGCGCGCACTCTAGGCAGACCATGAAAAAAGTCCAATATATGGCTAACCTCTGCCCATGTTGAAGACATTTTCCCTGTTTGCCGTGACAGCTATTGCCGAAATTGTGGGGTGTTATCTTCCTTACCTGTGGTTGAAAAAAGATGGATCAATATGGCTGCTGCTGCCTGCTGCTATCAGTCTTGCCCTGTTTGCATGGCTGTTATCGCTGCACCCGACTGCTGCAGGGCGCGTGTATGCGGCTTATGGTGGTGTTTACGTGTCTGTTGCGATTATCTGGTTATGGCTGGTTGATGCCATACGTCCGACGGTATGGGATATGGCTGGTTCAGCAGTGACCCTGTTGGGCATGGGGATTATTATGTTCGGTGCTCGTTATTCATCATAAAGCATGCAGTTTTTTCGGGCAGCAGTGCTGCGCCATCAGGCTATGGCCTATTCATACAGGCTGGAGATGGAGCGGGCATCGTAGATGCGTGTGATCGCTTCGCCCATCAGAGGAGCGATAGAAATGATGCGCACCTTACCGGATTTCATTACCTTGTCCGGTTGCGGGATGCTGTCGGTGATGACCAGTTCATGCAGACAGGATTTTTTCAGGCGTTTACCGGCCGGTCCTGACAGGACACCGTGCGATGCATAGGCACTGACCTTGGTTGCGCCGTGTTCAAGCAAGGCTTCAGCCGCTCCGCACAATGTGCCTGCCGTATCGACCATATCATCAATCAGAATACAGTGTTTGCCCTCAACTTCACCGATGATATTCATCACCTTGGCAACATTCGGAGCCGGGCGACGTTTATCGACAATGGCCATATCCACATGCAGGCGGTTGGCCAGTGCGCGTGCGCGTACCACACCACCGACATCGGGTGAGACAATCATGATATCATCCATATGATTGCGTTCCTCAATGTCTTTGGAGAACAGGGGTATGGCAAAAATATTATCCACGGGAATATCAAAAAATCCCTGAATCTGGGTAGCATGCAGATCAAGCGTAAGCACACGGGTTGCACCGGCTCGGGTAATTAGATCAGCTACGAGTTTGGCTGAAATCGGGGTGCGGCCGGCGCTTTTTCGATCCTGTCTGGCGTAGCCGAAGTAGGGGATAACAGCACAGATATTGCGTGTTGAAGCGCGTTTGGCAGCATCAATAAAAATCAACAGCTCCATCAGGTTGGCATTGGCCGGTTTGCTGGTGCTTTGGATAAAGAATGCATCCTGGCCGCGGATGGTTTCCCTGATCTGAAGAAAAATTTCGCCATCGGAGAAACGCTGGAAATACAGATCGCCCATGGGGTGTCCAATGTGGTCGCAAATTGATTGCGCCAGAACAGGGTTGGATGTGCCTGAAAACAGACGCATTTTTTGATGGAACATGATCAGTTCCCTCCTGTGGATGCAGTGTATACATCCGGTTCACTCTACGCCGTTTACCCGCAGGTAGGCATAACTGGCTGGGACGGCAGGATTCGAACCTGCGCATGACGGGATCAAAACCCGCTGCCTTACCGCTTGGCTACGTCCCA
>JBHHTY010000176.1:0-3097 GCA_046753565.1 Mariprofundus sp. | reverse complement strand
GCGTTTGAAAATTGGCATGTGAAGATGCCTTGTTTTCCAGAATGATCTCCTGCTTGCGTATTCCGACGATCCCGGCCACCCAAACCAGTCGATCCCGGCCACCCTGTAGGTGTGCGTAGCGCGGCTGGATTTGGGCTACTCTGCGGACTGTTTTTTAGCGGTCAATAATGCATTCTTTTTTCGCATGGATTCTCCTTTCAGATTGATTTTGTAAGCACAGTGAACAAGGCGGTCGAGGATGGCGTCAGCCAGGGTCGGATCGCCGATGTATTCATGCCATGATTCGACCGGCAACTGGCTGGTGACAATGGTCGACCTGATGCCGTTTCGGTCCTCCAGTATTTCCAGCAGATCGTGCCGCTGCGGTTTGCTCATGGCAGCTAATCCCCAGTCATCCAGAATGATCAGATCGGTGCGGGACAGATCCAGCATGAGCTTGCCATAACTGCCATCGGCGCGGGATGTGGCGATATCCTCCATCAGGCGGGGCAGTCGCATGTAACGTACTGTGTGGCCTTCCAGACAAGCTTTGTGAGCCAGAGCGCAGGCAAGATAGCTCTTGCCCGTGCCAGTGGCTCCGGTGATCAGGATATTGTTCGCCTTTTTAATCCAGTCACAGGATGCCAGCGAGAGAATTAACTGTTTATCCATACCGCGCGGGGTGCGCAAGTCGATATCCTCAAAGCATACCTGCTGGCGCAGTTTGGCTTTTTTCAAGCGGGTTTGCAGGCGACGATTGGCGCGTTCGGTGATTTCTCTATCGACCATCAGGCCGAGGCGAGTCATAAAGTCCATGGATTCCACTGCATCCATGTTGATCTGTTCGCTCAGTGCTTTGTGCATGCCGGTCAGCTTCAGCGTGGTGATTTGATCCAGTATCGGGTGTGTTAACATGATTTTTCTCCTTATCTTTAATGGAAGTATTCCGGGCCGCGTATATTGCCGTGCTCCGGTATTTCATCTGATGTTTGCAACGCTGGTAATGGCTGTTGATCCAGCCCTGTCGAGAGGATGGATTTGATGCTCTTGTAGGAGACGCAGTTGCTTACGATGGCCCGGTTGCATGCCGCCTCTAATCTGTCAGCGCCATATTTCCTGCTCATGCTCATGACCCCCATACAAGCGCGAAAGCCTTGCTGCGGATGGCGGCGTGTGGACATGATGATGTTGGTTGCGATGGCCGTATGCTCGCCAATACTGCGGCCCCAGCGGGTGAATCGTTCAGGCGTCCACTGGGCATATTCCCGATGTGATTTGGGCATGTGTTCCGGAATCGTACTGAACCCATAACCATCGCTGCGTATATGCGAAGCGACTTTCTTCCCCTTATGGAAACACTCCACCGTGTTGCGTGCAATGCGGATATCCAGTCGCTGTTTGGTCAGTTGATATGGCACAGAGTAATAATGATCATGCACTTCCACATGGTAATCAATACCGATGCCGACCTGTTTCCAACTGGCATATTCATAAGGCGTAGCTGGCAACGCTTTCAGGACGGGTTTATCCAGCGCTTCAAACTGGCTGCGTCGACAACCGGATAGCTTCCTGAACGGGCGTTCATTGAGCTTGACCAATAATGCTGCAATGGCCGCATTGACTTCAGCCAGAGAGAAGAATGTCCTGTTGCGCAGCGCCGCCATAATCCAGCGCTCAACCACCAGCACGCCGCCTTCCACCTTGGCCTTGTCTTTGGGTTTGCGTACGCGGGTGGGGATAACGGCAACACCGTAATGCCGGGCCAGATCGGCATAGCTGGGGTTGATGTCCGGATCATACCGGCATGCTTTGCTGACGCCGGATTTCAGATTGTCAGGCACAACGATCTCAGGTGCGCCGCCCATAAATTCAAATGCCCGCACATGGGAGCCTGTCCAGTCTTCCAGACCCTGTGTCAAGGTTGCTTCAGCAAAGGTGTAGTTGGAGGCTCCCATCACAGCCACAAACACCTGGGCGGGGTGCTCCTCGCCTGTTGTACGATCCACGATGGGAATGGTTTGACCGGCATAATCGACAAACAGCTTCTCTCCAGCCAGATGCGTCTGGCGCATAGACAGGTTCAACTGCCCTGTAAACTCCCGGTGCAGATCACAGAAACGGCTGTACTGGAAGCCATCGGGGTGCTCTGCCTTATACTCTTGCCACAGCAGGAACAGCGTGACGCCTTTGCGTTTGAGTTCCTGATGCACATAGGCCGGGTCGGGAAGCGGGCGTTGGCCTGGCGATGGTTCAGATGGCGGGTACAGCAACTGTTCAAGCCGGGCGTCATTCATCCCTTCCGGCAACGGCCACGAAAGGCCTGCCTCGTTGGCTCTTTGGATGCAATCGCCAACGGTGCTGCGCGGTATGCCGCAGCTTTTGGCTATGCTTCGGGCGCTCGTCCCGTTTAACCATTTCAGGCGTAGTATTTCTTTGATATTTCGCATGGACAATCTCCTTGTCGGCATGTCTCCTCCTGTGTGCTTTTGGCGCGAGGATAATGCCTTGGTTTATTGTCCAGCAGGGCTACATAAAAAACCACCTACAGGGTGGCCGACATCCGTCGGTATGGGTGGCCGGGATCAATCGGTACGGGTGGCCGGGATGCGTCGGAATACGCACATGAGTCAGTTCAGGCTGATTCCTGCCCATGTGCTGGCCGTCTGGCAGCGAAACTTTCTGGTTTGGAGGAAACTTGCCGCCGCCTCTATGCTCGGCAATTTTGGCGATCCGTTTCTCTACCTGCTTGGCCTGGGTTACGGCCTTGGCTTCTATATCGGTGATATGAACGGCATCCCCTACATGGCATTTCTGGCCAGCGGCATCCTCTGCTCAAGTGCCATGAACACTGCCACTTTTGAGAGCCTCTATTCAGCCTTCACGCGCATGAACCAGCAGGGCACATGGGAGAGCATGCTGACCACGCCGATTCGCATCAGTGAGATCATAGCCGGAGAACAGATGTGGGCGGCCACCAAAAGCCTGATCAGCGGCACGGCGATTTTTATTGTTGCCGGCCTGCTTGGCGGCATCCAACAGTGGGACACAGCACTGCTGGCCTTGCCGATAATTTTCCTGACCGGCCTTGCCTTCGCAGGCCCCGCCCTGGTGATCTGTG
>JBHHTY010000175.1:0-3106 GCA_046753565.1 Mariprofundus sp. | reverse complement strand
CAAGGCGACAAAAACGACAGCAATCCTGCAATCAATGCACCGGCAAATGTAACTTCAATCATATTGTCTCCAATTCACAGTATCTGTTTTGCGGAGGGGTATTCTGTTTACGCCCTGAGTTCCGCATGCTTTGGTCTGATAAACCGGCATGCGCTTACGCTGGTTCTGTATAGATTACGCTATGATGAATCCAGTTGGCGTAATCTTCTGTAGCATCGACTTCCGACCAGATGATTTCCGGCAATTCATAGGGGTGATGCTGTTGCAACCAGCCGATCACAGACTCCCTGCAGGCAGATGTTGTTTTGATACTGATGTAATACTCCTCTGCACGCTCCAGCCGACCTTTCCACCGATAGGTGGAAAAACCGGCAGCGCTTATCTGCACACAGCCAGCCATCCCAACATCCATCAGGCCGGTTGCCATGGCTTTCGCTTCACCCGGTGAAGCCACGGCGGTTTGAATCAAACAAATTTTCTGCATGCGGCATGGTAGCGTGTTTGTTTTCAATCGGAAGCCTTTGAGGACCCCGCCTGTAAAACAGCCGTGATGGCAGCAACGGTTGTACCTCTATTGGATGCCTGCTAGAAATAAGTCTGGGGGAAAACCATGTCAGCATCGATTACCAGCATACTTGAAGAAACACGCATTTTTGAACCTCAGCAGAATCAAAAAGCGAATATTGCCTCGCTGGATGATTACCATGCCTTGCGCGAACAGTTCTCGACAGACTTTGATGCCACATGGCGGGATCAGGCCAGAGCACACCTGCACTGGCAACAACCGTTTTCCCGTGTCCTGAATCGGGAAAAGGCTCCCTTCTTTCGCTGGTTTGAAGATGGCCGGATGAATCTGTCCGAAAACTGTCTCGACCGGCATGTATGGGCCGGATTGGGCGAACGTACCGCAATTATTTGGGAAAGTGAGCCCGGTTCTGTGCGCCGCATCAGTTATGCGGATCTGCTCGCGGATGTCTGTCGGGCGGCCAACGCCATGAAAGAACTCGGCATCGAATCGGGAGACAGGGTAGTGATCTACATGCCGATGGTTCCCGAAGCGGCTATCGCCATGCTGGCCTGCACACGAATCGGGGCTATCCACTCGGTCGTATTCGGTGCTTTTTCGGCCACGGCGTTGCGCGACAGAATTCAGGATGCCGAAGCAAAACTGGTGATTACTGCCGATGGCGGTGGCCGCAAAGGCGGCATTCACGCCTTAAAACCAAAGGTGGATGAGGCTCTGGCCAATAGCTGTTCCAGCATACGCCATGTCATGGTTGTGCGCCATGCCGGCAATGAAATCGACTGGGAAAATGGCAGGGATATCAACTGGCATGCTGCCCTGAAAGTACAGCCTGATGTATGTGAACCACTGTCTGTAAGCTCAGAGCACCCGCTGTTTATTCTTTACACCTCGGGCTCCACAGGCAAACCGAAAGGCGTATTACACAGTACGGCGGGCTATCTGCTGTGGGCCAGATTAACCATGCACTGGGTATTCGATTTTCAACCCGAATCCGATGTGTTCTGGTGTACGGCGGATGTCGGCTGGATTACCGGCCACACCTATTCGGTGTACGGGCCGCTGGCCTGCGGGGGCACCACGCTGATGTATGAAGGCGTACCGACCTATCCGGATCCCGGGCGCTTATGGAAGATCTGTGCCGATCATGGTGTCACGGTATTTTATACAGCGCCCACGGCCATTCGCGCCCTGATCAAGGCTGGCGATGAATGGCCGGAGAAACATGATTTATCGCGCCTGCGCCTGCTGGGCACGGTCGGGGAGCCGATCAATCCGGAAGCGTGGATGTGGTATCACAAGGTCATCGGTAAAGAGCGCTGCCCGATCGTTGATACATGGTGGCAAACAGAAACCGGCGGGCACATGATTTCACCCCTCCCGTTCGCCACCCCCACCACCCCGGGTTCAGCCACGCTGCCCTTGCCCGGTATTGATGCCGCCGTGGTAGATGAACAGGGAAAACCTGTCAGCGAAGGCGGCGGGATGCTGGTCATTCGTCAACCCTGGCCATCGATGCTGCGCGGCATCTGGGGTGATGAATCGCGTTATGTCGATACCTACTGGAAGAAATTCAACAACAGATATTATTTCGCCGGCGATGGCGCCCGCCGCGATAACAACGGATACTTCTGGATCATGGGGCGGGTGGACGATGTGCTGAATGTATCCGGCCACCGGCTTGGCACCATGGAAATCGAGTCGGCTCTGGTATCCCATGACAGTGTTGCCGAAGCCGCAGTTGTCGGTCGCCCCGATGAGATCAAGGGTGAAGCAGTCTGCGCTTTCGTGGTACTCAAATCCGAATACCGGACATCACTGGCTGATGAACTTCGTGCCCATGTCAGCAAAGAGATCGGCGCTATTGCCAAGCCGGATGATATCCGTTTTGCCAACAGCCTGCCGAAAACCCGCTCCGGAAAAATCATGCGCCGCCTGCTCAGGGATATTGCCGCCGGTCGAGATATCACCTCCGATACCTCCACGCTGGAAGACCAGTCGGTGGTGCAACAGCTGCAACAGCCCGAACGGCCACCGCAATAAACCGTGCTGGCCATTGAATAGTCCGGAGCTCATCTGAAACGCAAACATATCTTCCATCATCCGGTCGGCATATTCCCCTCTGCCGCCCGCTGGTATCTGGCTGCCATTGCGATCCTCTCCCTGCTGTGCATCGCCATGCAGTTATCCATTCAGGCCAATGCACAAAAACAGGCGAAATCACTGATCCAGTCATGGGGAAAGCAAGCCGGCGTGCAGATCGAAAACGTCCGCTATCACCTGCTGCGTAACGGGCTTATTCTACAGAATATCCGAGTTGAACGTGGACAGAACCAGATTCTGATCAAACACATTTTTGTCCGGGCCAATCCAAAACTACTGACCGGCAGCACACCTCGTATCGGCAGCGTAAACATTGCCGGGGTTAGTGCTGTTATTCGAACAGATGACCACAACGCATGGCAAGAGGAACGTCCACTGCAACAGATATGGCAGGCAGCGACATCACTCACACTGCGTGACGGACAAATCAAACTGTACCTGAAAGGAACCGATGCCCCTCCAGTGGTATTGAGCGAATTC
>JBHHTY010000174.1:0-3113 GCA_046753565.1 Mariprofundus sp. | reverse complement strand
TTCGGTCCAGCGGCATCACAGGCAACAGCCTGCATCGACAACATCTGACCACCAAAGAGCATGGCAGCAATCGACAATGTGATTTTCAGGCTTCTGTTCGCTGAATTTTTCATATCTTTCCTCCTGCAATCATCTGTCTCTTATCCGCCGCAGCAATCATTGAGAATGCCTCCCTGTAGTCCGGTTTCCGGCCAAGCCACAGCTTTGCCAGAAAGAATGAAACAGGTTTCAGTTTGATGAGCGTTAACAACATGATAATGCTTGAAATTCCCATGATCCACAGTGCTCCTGAAAGCCCCTTATCCACAAGCATGGCATAAGTGAAAAAATAAACACACATCGTCAGTGCAAATACAACACCGATAACCACCGCGATATTCTCCTGTGTTTTCCTGATTGATGCGATAATCAGGGATTGATCGTTTGCGGATGTCATGAAGGAACTCCTGTATGCACTAGGGAATCGGATGATTCAGAGGCAGAATAACTGCTGATACACCGGATAGGCACACACTACTGGCTTCACCCCGTCTCCGCAAAGGTACGGACCACAACATCGGATATTACCTGAAAATAATGTATATGAATAAGGATGATAGCGTAATGAACTTCAAGTGGAATCTTGAATACTCCAATGCTAGGCTATAATTTGATCGGGATGCATTGTTGCCTTGATCCGCAGCTGCCTGCATCTAACATCAAGGAATATGCTCGAAGAGCAAACCGGTCAATGGGAGGATGTACCATGATTGAAGACCTGAAAGGCCCCGAAGCTTGGCGTATATTTCGCATCATCAGTGAATTCACTGAAGGTATCGACAAATTATCACCCATGGACTTTGCTATTACCATTTTCGGTTCAGCCCGACTGCAACCCAGCGATCCCTACTACGAAACAGCCAGACAACTTGCCAAAAAGCTGGCCGAAGATGATTTCAATATTATTACCGGCGGCGGCCCCGGCATCATGGAAGCCGCCAACCGTGGTGCATCCGAGGGGAAATCACACTCCATCGGCCTGAATATCGATTTACCTCGGGAACAGCACCCCAATACCTATCAGGATGTTTCCCTGCAATTCCGCTACTTTTTTGTACGCAAGGTCATGTTTGTAAACAATCCATGGGCTACGTCTGCATGCCGGGCGGTTTTGGTACACTGGATGAATTTTTTGAAGCCCTTACCCTGATGCAAACCCATAAAATCCATCCCCTGCCCCTGGTATTGTTCGGCACCGGGTTCTGGCAGGGCCTGCTGGACTGGTCACGCAGCACCCTTCTGGACACTGGCATGATTTCAGCCGGTGATCTTGATCTGGTTACCGTCACCGATGATGTGGAACAGGTTGTCGATATTATGCGCAGGCACAGAGACTGGAAGCGCAATCAAATTGAACTTGCAGCTAAAAACGTGGAATAAAAGCACCGACACGTTTCTGATAAGCAAGGTAATCCGGATGCTGGGCAATCATGCGTCGTTCTTCAAATCGGGCGCCAATGATGAAATAAACACATATGACCAGCGCAAAATGCAAGCCGTTCCAGCTCTGCTCAGGCATGGCCAGCAACACGAGCATCGCTCCGATATACATGGGGTGGCGCAGCCAGCGATATATCCCGCCTTCAATGAACGGATCACTGGAAGTTTTTGCTTTTCGCAGGCCGAGAAAAACCAGGCCATCAATCGGTTGAAATGCCGCCAGCGCCACGATCAGTCCCAGTATTTGCACCGAAACCAGTAGCCACCATAGTAAGCCGTCTGTCTGATACAATCCCGTATCCGGCAACTGATGCACATACAAAACCCATGCTGCCGTCGCCAGCACGGCAACAACCGAGTAGAGTAACCGGTAGCGTGGTTCACGTAGACCATGATCATATACCCACTGTTTACAGCTCTGCGATGCCAGCAGGCTATGACTTACCGCAAACACAAGGCCGGACAACCATATCCACAGAGCACTGTCCCAAGGATTCATTTCGGCCATCCCTGTAACATCAGGCCACTCTAGTCAACGTATTGGCATCGGTATGGTGAAATATCCCGTCCTGCCCCTGAATCAGTAATTGCGTATCCTCGGCATAACTGAAACGACCATCAGCATGAATATCCACCTGTAATTCATAACGTACTGTTTTGAAAGCCTGATCGAGAAACGGACTGGATAACACGCCAAACGTTTCCGAACCTGCATCTGCCGCCATACTGAAACTGTTGCTATCAATCTTTGCATCACCGCCGGCCAGTATGGTCACTGCGCGTGGCACCATAAAGCAACGCATCACCTGCCCTGCTTTTGCATCCCATAGCCAGTAACCGGTTTCTTCATGAAACGGCTCATCTGCACCCAGCGGCCATGCCGTAGTCGAATAACGCAGACCGTATAATATTTGCGGACCATTCTCCACAGGACCTAGCGGTTCGAATATTAACCGTTCCCGATAAGCTGTTTCCACTGCCCCACTCTGGCCCGGCGCAATATCAACCCCTTCATCGCCTTCCCAGATTCCTGCCAGTGCCGCCAGCGGCCCCAGCTGATTGATGATATCTGTATTGTTTGCCGTTACATCACGCATTCATTCCTCCTTCTATTGCAATTCATTCACACGACCGATACTCAGGAACGCAAAGCAGCCTATATCCGGATATCAGTATTAGACAACTCACGATTGCCTTTTAACAGCGGCCATTAGCTTGCGCCACCTTTTTAAGAATACATAGAGGTGTAGCCATGAATCTACCTGCGAACAAGAAAAACATCTCCATCGTCTGCTTCTCCGGCGATTTCGATAAAATGATCGCCGCCTTTACAATCGCTACCGGTGCGGCAGCCACCAATCGTGAAGTAACCATGTTTTTCACCTTCTGGGGTTTAAATACCCTGAAAAAGAAAAAGAGCCGTGTGGCGATGGGCAACAGTATCATGGCTCGCGCATTCAATTTCCTGATGGGCGGATTGAATAACCTGCCACTCTCCCGGCTGAATTTTTTCGGTGCCAGTTCCAAACTGATGACAGGTATGATGAAAAAACACAATGTCGCATCCCTGCCTGAACTGATTGATGCAGCTCATGCACTCGGCATCCGCATTGTAGCCTGTGAAATGACCATGC
>JBHHTY010000173.1:0-3119 GCA_046753565.1 Mariprofundus sp. | reverse complement strand
CCCCAGCTTCAGTTGCAGGGCCACGGCATCGCTGACTTTTTTCAACATTTCGCTCTGTTGACGTCGCAGTTCAAAGGTCTGATTGGCAAAGTAGAGAGTTACATATGCCCTTGCCGCCCCAATCATCAGTTGCTGGCGTGTGCTTTGACGGGTTTGGCCAGCCACATTCAACGCGGCCTGAGCTGATTGCTTCCTGAATTTTTGCTTGCTACCGGTTTCAATGCCCTGAGACAGGGTAATATAATAATCATTGGCAATTCCTCCGCCATTTAAGTAGCGGCGTTGCGGTTCCAGTGACAATTCCGGATTGTAGGCGTAAGCGCCCTGTTCAGTAAGATTGGCTCTGGCAGCGGCAATATCCTGCTCAGCCATTTGCAACATCGGATGTTGCTCGGTTGCGGTATCCATAGCCTTCTGCAAGGTGTCGGCATAGGCGTTGAACGGGTGAATGCATAACAGCATTCCGATCATAAATAAAAGTGTGCGCACAGTTTCCCCCTGTGAATAGAATAAATAAGTGCCGGGGAAGCTGATTTCTCAGAACTGAATTGTTCAATGACTGCCTGAGATTGTTAGAAGACCAGGCCGATCACCATCCAGCTTAAAAAATCAGCTGTGCAAAAACTTGGGAGGTTGTTCGATTAAGTGGAGAATCTCTGGGAGATTCAATGAGGCCAGCGTTCCGGCTCTTTCGATATGCGTCTCCGGTTCGCCCTGGTCCTGGCCGGGCTGCCCGAGAAAGACATGCGCGGCGTGTGCAACGCATGCATGATCAATTAGGGCGTCACCATGATCAGAATTTGGCTGCGATGATTCAAAATGGGCAGGGGCGTCCGTTGCATGACACACATCCATGCCCGCGCCGCAGACAAACATGCCCATTTGCAGAGAAAAGACAGCAATCAATGCCAGATAACGCATAGAGCGGACGCTAGATGCTTTCGCCCGCTTTGCCAAATTTTCAAATTCCACAGGCATTGTAGTCAGGGCATAGGGCGTGGTTTTTTTACCCTGATCATGGCCGCTTAAAATTCTTTCTGGCACGCTCAATTTTTTCACTAATTAGGCGGCACTCATGATCGAAATGATGCGCATGGATAGAGATGAACATGTTGATGAATGGCGAGTTATTGCCGAGGTGTTGCAGTCCCGGTTTGATCTGGCACCGGATGAAACAGCTGAGTTAGTCCGGCTCGCCGGACAGGAAGAAAAAGGCCCTTCCGACTACTATCAATTTACCTCGTTGATAAATAAAGGCTGTTCAATGCAGGAAAAAGCCACAATTGTCGAACACCTCTGGCAGATTGCTTATGCCGATGGCCAACTGGACAAGCATGAAGAATATCTGGTACGCCGCATTTCCGGGCTGCTCGGCATCGACAATCAGGAGTTCATTGCAGCCAAACACCGGGCGCGCGACTCGGCATAAATTCGAGCAGGCTGCTCCTCACTCTTCAGACATCTTTATTTGCATCCAAACGGACGGGCTACCCTTTTACCTTTGTAGCTTTATTTTTCCCTGTCAGATACCAGCTTCGCATGGGCAGGTCAGGAGGCTTGGGTTATACCCGAGTTTGACACTTGCGAGTACATTTCGGGGCATTTCTGGGGATAGAAGGCAATAAAAACAATCAGTTATGGATTTCGGGGGCGAAAAACTCCTAGTACATGGATTATCCAATCCACAATGATTCAATATGTGATTATCGTCTAGCATTCGGTACATGTACCTGCGAGTAACGAAACAGAAACTCACGAGCGGCAAAACCATTGCGCACTATCAACTGGCGGAAAGCGTATGGAACCGGGAAAAAAGACAGTCCCGCGTCAATATTCTCTATAACTTTGGCCGCGCCGATGATGAGAAGCGGGTTGATGAGCTACGCAAGCTGGCCAGAAGCATTATTCGCCTTACCTCACCGGATGAAATTCCCGCCGACCATCCGGACTGGACGGTGGTCGATGCCACGGAATATGGCGGCATCCATGTGCTGGAGCAGCTCTGGAGCAAGTTAGGCATCGACAAGATCATCCGCAGGCAGGCCGCGCCGCTGAAGCTCGCTTTCGATCTGGAGAGAGCCGTATTCGCCATGGTGGCCAATCGCGTGCTGGCGCCGGCTTCCAAGCTGTATTGCTTTGAGCAGTGGCTCCAGGAAGACATATACATTGAAGGCATCAGCGCACTCTCGCTGCACCACCTTTATCGGGCCATGGATGTGCTGCTTGCCCGCAAGGATGAGATTGAAGAGCAGACATACTTTCAGGTGACCGATCTGCTTAACCTTGATGTTGATCTCATCTTTTATGATACCACCTCGCTGCATTTTGAAACCGATGAGGAGGATGCCGGCTTACGTAAGCGCGGTCATTCCAAGAATGGGCGGTCTGATGCACCGCAGATTGTCATTGGCATGGCTGTCACGCGAGACGGCCTGCCGGTGCGGCACTGGATATTTCCCTGCAACACGGTGGATGTCACCACCGTCAGGCAGGTCAAGGAGGATCTGCGCGGATGGCGCTTGGGGCGCTGCATGTTTGTCGGTGACGCAGGCATGGTTTCAGCGGAGAACCTGCGCCACCTCGCGCTGGGCGGCGGTCATTATATCACCTCGATGCCCGCCCATCGCGGCAGCGAAGTGGCCAGGGAAGTGCTGACCCGTCCGGGCCGTTATCACACCGTGGCTGATAACATGCTGGTCAAGGAGGTGACTATTGGCGATGGCGAGCGCCGCAGACGCTATGTGGTTTGCCATAACCCGGATGAAGAGAAGCGTCAGCGCCAGCATCGGGAACAGGTGATACAGGAACTGGAGGCCGAACTGGCCTGTTTGAAACAGGAAGGCAGCCACAGCAAACGCATATGCCAACTGATCTCCAGGCCACGCTACCGCCGCTACCTGCGCCAGACCAAAACGGGCAAGCTGCGTATCAACCGGGCTGCAATCAGGGAGGTGGAAAAGCTGGATGGCAGATTTGTGGTGCATAGCAACGACGACACCCTGTCAGCCGAAGACATGGCCCTGGGCTACAAGCAACTGATGCGGGTTGAACAGGCATGGCGCACGCTGAAAAGCAGTCTGAGGATACGTCCGGTGCATCACTGGACTGAGCACCGCATT
>JBHHTY010000172.1:0-3174 GCA_046753565.1 Mariprofundus sp. | reverse complement strand
TGATCGGCATCGCCCATTCCAGCGAACCAACCAGCCCTGTACTCAAATGGCTGGCTGACAGGGTAGAAGATATTGCCTGGAAAATACCAACCCTCGCCATGGGCTGCCGGGCCGTTGATGTGCTGCCTGCCCTGAAAGAAGCTGGCGGAAAAATCGTGTTGAATTCCCTGATCGGCGTTCCGCTTTGGCCCTTCAAAGTCCTGATCGTTGAAAAACCGGAATGTTGAGCCTGTCGGAGTTCAGGCATTCACCATACGACGACTGGATGGCACCGGATTTTCCATCGGACGCAGACCGAGCTTGGCAAACAGCTTCTGATCATTCTCGGCATCCTGATTGCCGGTGGTGAGTAATTTTTCGCCATAGAAAATCGAATTGGCGCCGGCCAGAAAACACAGGGACTGCATTTCTTCGGACATGGCTTCGCGACCGGCGGAAAGACGCACATGCGAACCCGGCATGGTAATGCGGGAAACAGCAATGGTGCGAATGAATTCGAAGTTATCCAGTGTATCGGCAAATTGTTCATCCTCAGCCACCGGGGTGCCTTCCACTTTCACCAGCATGTTGATGGGCACGGATTCCGGATGCGGATTCATGCGGGCCAGCTGCGCCACCAGACCGGCACGATGGCGGCGTGATTCGCCCATGCCGACAATACCACCACAACAAATGCTCATACCATTGGCTCGCACATGTTTCAGGGTATCCAGCCGTTCTTCATAGGTGCGCGTGGAAATGATTTCTTTGTAGTATTCCGGATCGGAATCAAGGTTGTGGTTGTAGTAGTCCAGCCCCACGCCCTTCAGCTGCTCCGCCTGTTCTTCTGTAAGCATGCCGAGGGTGGCGCAGGTTTCCATATCCATATCCTTGATCTCGGAAATCATATCGCAGACCAGTTCAAAGGCTCGCCCTTTGGGTTCCCGCCAGGCGGCACCGATACAAAAACGGGAAGCGCCTTTTTCTTTAGCGATTTTGGCTGCGGCAAGGACCTGATCTTTCTTCATCAACAGTTCGGATTCGACATCGGTATTGTAACGCGAACTCTGCGGACAATATTTGCAATCTTCCGGACAGCCGCCGGTCTTGATCGACAACAGCGTGGACAGCTGCACTTCGTTGGCATCAAAATGGGCCCGATGCGCCTGCTGGGCCCGAAACATCATATCATTGAATGGCAATTCAAATAACGCCTCGATTTCCTTGACTGTCCAATCATAACGCATGGTTTTCTCCTTGCCCTGTAAACTGTTCGGCGGTGAAGGGTAAACGGCTTTGCCTGATTCGGCAAAAGGCAGAAATATTATTGCAACATGGGCTTGTATGTCTGGCGGCTGAGACAGCGTCGAATCGCAAGAATATTGCTTGAACTCATGGACAGGTATTCCATGTCCAGATTGAGAAAGGTGGCGGTCCATTCCGGATTGGTTGCCAGTTCACCGCATATCGAAACCGGAATACCGGCTTTTTTTGCCGCCATTGCTGTCAGTTTGATCAGCTCCAGTACGGCACAATGATCCGGCTGATAAAGCTCTGCAACTTCTTCATCGTTGCGATCCACCGCCAGTGCATACTGCATCAGATCATTGCTGCCGATTGAAAAGAAATCGCTGACCCTTGCCATGTCTGCGGCGATCAAAGCAGTAGCCGGCACCTCTATCATGGCTCCCAGCGGGATAGACTCCGTTACACCCAGCCGAACCCGGCACTGTTCGGCCATATCGCGAATCCTCTCCATTTCCTCGGTATTGGTCACCATGGGAGCAAGTATTCTCACAGGCCCTTCATCGGCTGCACGAATCATGGCGCACAGCTGGGTTTTCAGGATTTCCGGATTACGCAGCAACAGACGCACACCGCGCAAACCCAGTGCAGGATTGGCACCGCCATAGTCATGCCCGGCCAGATCACTGTACAGCCATGGCCTGTCACCGCCGATATCAAGCAACCGCATGGTGACCGGCTTG
Organism: Mariprofundus sp.; assembly: GCA_046753565.1. Classification (GTDB taxonomy): domain Bacteria; phylum Pseudomonadota; class Zetaproteobacteria; order Mariprofundales; family Mariprofundaceae; genus Mariprofundus. The sequence continues at coordinate 1,207 of JBHHTY010000172.1, read as the reverse complement.
CCATGCATGCGGCGAACAAGGCTGACATATTGCTCATATTGATATTGTTCATCCGGCATGGTGGATTCATCAATAAACAGAAATTCGCTGCGATACAGGCCGATACCATCGATTCCGGTATCTTCTGCCAGACCCAGTTCCTCCGGGAACTCGATATTGGCCATCAATTTCAATTCATGACCATCGGTACTCAACGACGGTTTACCCGCAAACGCCTGCAGCTCTTTCTTACTGCTGGATACAGCCTCCCTGAATTTCACATAGGCAGTCTCTTCATCCGATGTCGGATTCAGGATCCACACATCCTGTTCGGCATCCAGAATCAGGGTATTGCCGTCTTCAATATCATCCAGAATTCCCACAGCCCCGACCATGGCCGGCAAACCGATACCGCGGGCAACAATAATATTATGCGCATCCGCACCACCGAGCTCTGTCGCGATACCGGCCACACCGCAACGCCACATACTGACAACATCGGCAACAGAAAAATCATCGCCGACATAAATCACCGGTTTTTCTTCTCCATCCTGGCCTGAATATGAAGTCTCCGTAGATTGCCCGTGCCGTGCGGAAGCATCTGTCAAATGATCAAGAATACGTCGACCCACATGTTCAATATCATCGCTGCGATTGCGCAGGTATTCATCTTCGATCTGTTCGAATATCACCTGAATCGCATCCAGTTCCTGCCGCAGTGCCCATTCGGCATTGATACAATCATTGCGAATGCGGGCTGAAGATTTTGCTAACAATTCAGGATCTGCTACCAGCATATGGTGCATATCCAGAATCATCAACAGATCCTTGATGCCTGCGCCGATCAGATGATTGCGTTCAACATCAATGGCTTGTCCGGCAGCTTCAATCGCCGCGAGCAAACGGGCCACCTCACTTTCAACCATATGGGGATCAATGCTGCGCTCCAATACCGGCTTCCGACCATGCAGCAGTTTTTTCACCTGACCAATCACGACACCGGAACTGGATGCAACCGGATGCCCTGCTCTGCGCGGCCCCATGCGTGCCCCGGTCCGGCAATGGCCTGTCATTCCGCCTCTCCGAAACGATTTTCCACCAAGGCCACGATGGCTGCAAGTGCGGCATCGGCATCATCACCTTCGGCGGAAAGTATTAATGTCGTTCCCTTGCAGGCCGCCAGCATCATGATACCCATGATACTTTTACAGTTTACCTCAATATTGTC
>JBHHTY010000171.1:0-3201 GCA_046753565.1 Mariprofundus sp. | reverse complement strand
AGTATCATCAACCAATCCTGCCTGACCTTTCAGGAGAAATAAAAATAACTTCAATGTGAAACCCCATCTCTTCGTATCACCCTGATAAAGGTCAGCCACAATATATATATGTCAAAACCAAAAGACTGCCGCCGCAAATATTCCACATCCAGATCAACTTTTTGCGGAATCGGCAACTCATCACGCCCGTTCACCTGGGCCCAGCCGGTTAATCCTACCGGCAACACATGCACACCCTTTTCAGTACGCAAGGCAATCAAGTCATCCTGATTATACAACGCCGGACGCGGCCCGACAAAACTCATCCTGCCTATTAATACGCACCATAACTGGGGTAACTCATCCAGACTGGACTTGCGCAAAAAGTCACCAATCGGGGTCAATGCCGCCTTTGGATCCTGTAAAAGATGCGTGGCAACCGCAGGTGTATCCACCTTCATGCTGCGAAACTTCGGCATACGGAATATTTTATTGTAGCGCCCGACCCTGTCAGACCAATACAACACAGGCCCTTTGGATGTCGCCTTCACCAATACAGCGATGATCAACATCGGCAGCATTGCAACCATCAATACCACGAGAGACAGAAAAAAATCAAATAACCGCTTCATTTACCTGTCCAGTTCCAAATAACGAACAATTTCAGGTAGTGTTTCTTTCAGGTGATATTGTGCTTGAAACCCCAGTTCAGACTCGATTTTATTCGAACTATAATATTCCGACCCTGTTAGCTTTTCCATTGCATCGGTATCAAACACAAATCTGCGACCACGTATTTTTCCAATCACATCCCCCGCCATCGCCAGCACTTTCAACACCGTAAATGACAGCTGCCAGCCAGGAACCGGTTTTTGCAGCGCCTCGCAAATCCATATATACATCTGACGCGTCGAATAAGCTTGCCCGTCAGTGACGATATAGATATTGCCTGCAGCGGCAGGATGCCTGGCTGCCAGTAATGCAGCTTGTACAATATCATCAACATGCACCATGGATCGCTTGTTTCGAGTGTCGGAAAGCGGGGGAAACCGCCCGTTTCGAATAGCCCGAATCATTTTCGGCAAGTTCCCCTTTTCTGTATTACCATAAACCATAACAGGCCGGATCACTACAGGTTCAGGCACAAACCCGCCATGCAACACCAGCTGCTCTGCCATACGTTTACTACGCCCGTACATACTGTCCGGCAGACTCTCACAAGTCTCATCAGCACAAGTCCCTGTATTATATCCGATAGCCTTGACACTGCTAAAATAAACAAAGCGACGTGTTCCGGCAGATTTTGCCGCTTCCAGCAGTTTACGCGTAGCTGAAAGATTGATGGGAAAATACTCGGCTTCATCGTGATAGTCCGAGCTTAACACATGAGCCTTCCCGGCCAGGTGAAACACCGTATCAATGCCATCCAATGCTTCGTCGGGTAAAGGCTGGCTCAAATCCCAATGATAAAAGTCTTCGACACCCGCAGGTTTCGTTCGCCCCAGAATGCGAACAGCTGAATCTGTTTTCTCCAATGCATCACAAAGACGTTGACCAATAAATCCTGTCGCTCCAGTTACCAGCACGGACTTCAAATCAGATCTCGCGCCAGACGGTCCGCCGGATATAGTCGGTATAACTCTGGATAATACGTGAGACCTGGACCGATACCTTTCCTCCCTGATAATCGGGCACAACATTGACCGCTTCACCACGTTCAAATTGCTCCACCACGATGTTGATCGCACTCAGCAAACGATCCGGTACAATATCCGACATAATCAGCGTACCCTGATCCATCCCTTCGGGGCGTTCATGGGCCTGTCTGATCGTCACAGCAGGGAACCCGAGCAAAGAACTCTCCTCAGCAATCGTGCCACTATCCGATATCACGCAACGGGCCTGTTTCTGCAATTGAACATAATCGAGAAACCCCATGGCCTTCATCAAGCGCACTCTGGAATCCATCTTGCCATGCCCCAATTGTTCCAGTCGATTCCGGGTACGTGGATGCACAGAAAAAATTACCGGCATATCATAGCGCTGAACCAGTGCATGCAGTGAATCGAGCAATGCTGTAAGCCGTTCGGGAGAATCGACATTCTCTTCCCTGTGTGCACTGACCAGAAGATATTTCCCCGCTTGGAGTTGCAAGCGTTCAAGCACATCGGAGGCATCGATTTTTGAGGCATAATAACCCAGTACCTCCTGCATGCATGAACCGGTTTTGATCACCGTCTCCGCCCTGATGCCTTCTGCCAGCAAATACTGACGCGCATGTTCGGTCAACGGCATATTGATATCGCTGATATGATCAACAATGCGGCGGTTGATCTCTTCGGGAACCCGATCATCAAAACAGCGGTTGCCAGCCTCCATATGGAACACCGGAATCTTTCTGCGCTTGGCTACAATCGCTGCCATACAGCTATTGGTATCGCCATACAGCAATACGGCATCAGGCTGTTCTGATGCCAGCACCGCGTCGGATTTGGCAATGACCTGAGCAATCGTTTCGGCAGCTGTATCGCCTGCCGCATCGAGATAGTGATCAGGCTGCCTGATTTCCAGATCATCGAAAAACACCCGGTTCAGTTCATCATCGTAATTCTGGCCGGTATGCACCAGAACATGATCAAAACAACGATCCAGTTCAGCCAGAACCCGGGAAAGTTTGATCAGTTCAGGGCGGGTTCCCACAATCGTCATCACCTTGATCATGCCAGCAATTCTCCGCCTTCAGCCAGTTTTACCGCACCCGGCAACAGGTTGTTTCTTCGCAGCAGTTCACGTGTTCCATCCAGATCCAGCACGGTATCCTCGGAACTGAACTCCTTGCTCAAGGCTGTCGGTTCATCACCCTGTGCCAACTCGGGTAACATCGGTCGAATGGCATAATAATTGCCGCGGCGCACGGTGTGATAACATTCTTCTTCCGACACCATGATCTCGTGCATCTTTTCGCCGGGCCGAATCCCGGTAATCTTAACCTCAATATCCCGCTGCCCGATCAGCGCTCTGGCAATATTGATCACAGTGGCTGCAGGCGCATCCGGCACCAGCGTTTCACCGGCCTGAGCAGTTTGCAGCGCCGCAAACACGGTATCCACAGCCTGATCCAGGGTGAGCAGAAAACGGGTCATTTCGGGCACGGTTACAGTAACCGGACCGCCGTGAGCGATCTGATCATGGAACAGGGGAATCACCGAACCGCGCGATGCC
>JBHHTY010000170.1:0-3217 GCA_046753565.1 Mariprofundus sp. | reverse complement strand
GATCAGCAGAAAGCTGAAGCCGCCAGAAAAATTGCTACCATGGTCTATGCCCTGCAGGCCGTTTCATTTCTGCTGACGGTAACATTTATTGCCGCCGTGATTGTCAATTATGTGAAAAAGGATGATGTGGAGGGCACATGGCTGGCCTCGCATTTTCGCTGGCAGATTCGTACATTCTGGTTCGCCCTGCTGTGGTCCGGTTTTGGCGCCATTTTGTTCTTTCTGGGCATTGGCTATTTCATCCTGATCGGGGTGGCGATCTGGGTGATCTACCGCATTGCCAAAGGCTGGTTGGCATTGGCCGATGGCAATCCGATGTATATGGGAAATTAACAGGGTATTTCCTGTGCCTCATGGGGTGATGCAGATGCCTTGTTGGAAATCTGACCATTGATGAATTATCTGACCGAGTGGGTGCTAACCGGTATTTCAGCAGTATTGCTGATGGGCAATATCATGATCTACTGCCGGAACTGTGAATTTACAAACAGTGATATGATGGGCGCTATGGTTCATTGGCATACAGGCTTTTATCTCGCCTCATTGCCGCTGGTGATCATTGCTTTTATGGGACACATCCTGCCATGGTGGTCCGGGTTCATTGCGCTGGTCGCCATGCCTGCTATCAGCTACCTGGTCTGTTTTTGTGTGGATCCGGTGCTGACAAAAGCAGGCATGATTCACAAAGCATTACCGAAAAAGACAGACGATGAGGGTCGTCTGTGATCTGTCCGCATTGCCATAGAAACACCATCAATTTTGGCCAATGGCTGCATAACGCAACCAATTGGACCTGCCCTGCCCGCATTGTCAGGCGCACCTGAAAGCGACCAGAGTGACCCGGATCTGTCTGATTGCAGTGTCCGTCCTGGCACTGCTCATGGCAGGCCTGGTCATTGGTCTGGAAAAAGTGGGCATTATTCCTGCAGGACCCGACATGTTTGGGGGGGCACCAGGTCATACGTATCTTATTGTCGCCTGTCTGCTTGTGATTATTCCGCTGTGCTGGTTTCTGTATAATCATGTATGCGGATACGAAGTCGCGGAAGCACTACCTGAACCGGGCAAACCTGTGGATCATGGTAAAAAGCTTTCTAATACTGACATTGCTGCAGCAACTGCCATAGCTGGTCGCCGATCGGGCCCATCGTCTCATTGACGCGGCGGAACAGATACATTTCCACCCGGATCGGCTCCAGGCCAGCGCCGGCTAGCGGCAGCAGTCTGCCATCGGCCAGCTCATCGGCGATACGGTGGCGCGGCATGCGGCCCCAGGCGGAGCCGGAGAGAATCATCCGTTTTTTCATATCGAAATCGTTAACCAGCCACTGTTGCGCTCCCTCCAGCACGCCGGCGCTCCGGGCTGGCTGATTGCGGCTGGTATCGCGTACGACCACCTGCACATGCGATTCCAGATCGGTAATGCTGATATCGGGGTATCGATCGGCCAGAGGAAAGGAGGTTGCAATCACGCTGAGCATCTCGGTCGTGGTCAGCCGCACCTCTTCAAACTGGTCGCTCGGCATAAAACGTTCGGCAATGGCAAAATCGACATCGCGCTCCAGCAATCGCTCCAGTGTGCCGCCCATATTCTCGATCTGCAGGCGCATGCGCGTGGCAGGTGCTGTGCTTGACACCTGCTTAATCACATCCAGCACCTGTTCGACCGGAGCGATCGCACTCAGCGCCAGTGATACCTCGGTCTCCTCGCCTTCAGCGAGGTGACGGGCGGTATCGGCCAATGCGTTGCAGTGGGCCAGCATGCGTCTGGCTTTGCTATAGAGCAGCTCACCCTGACTGGTCAGCACGGGGCGGTAGCCGTTGCGGTCGAACAGGGTGAGTTTCAGCTCCTGCTCCAGATTGCGCACCGCGATGCTGATGGCCGATTGACTGCGAAACAGTTGCTCCGCCGCAGCGTGGAAACCGCCATGCTCGACCACTGCACAGAAGGCGCGTAGCTGTTCAAGTGTCATCAAGCGCACTGTAAATGATTTAATTACTTAATCAAGTCTATCAAAAATTGTGGCTTTTATTTGATCATCTTGCGGTGGAGAGTGCGGTCACCCAGCACATATGGACTTTTTTCATCCGGTGACAGGCAACCGTATCACAGCGTGAAAAATGGCAGATGCAGCCGCTTTGGTTGCCTTATGGTTACTGGCCCTGACAGGAGCGCGCATGCTACGCAACACCACTACATCATATGGATTGCTATCGATAGCTCTTCACTGGCTGATGGCCGTGGCGATCTTCGGCATGTTCGCGCTCGGTTTATGGATGACAACGCTGAGCTACTACGATCGCTGGTATCACGATGCACCCGAGCTTCACAAGGGGATCGGCGTGCTGCTGTTGCTGTTGCTGATCGTGCGTCTGGTCTGGCGCTGGATCAACCCACGCCCCGTGCTGATGGGGTCAGGCTGGGAGCAGGTCGTGGCATTATTGGTGCATCGCATGCATTATCTGCTGATGTTTGCCGTGCTGCTCTCCGGTTATCTGATTCCGACCGCGGAAGGGGTTGGCATTGATCTGTTCGGGCTATTGACCGTCCCGGCCACATTCACCTTTGATAAACAGCAGGCCGATCTGATCGGGCAGCTCCATCTCATTGCCGCCTGGGCTATGATGGGGCTGGCCGGATTGCATGCAGCGGCCGCCTTGAAACACCATTTCATCGATCGGGATATCACACTCAAGCGCATGCTTGGAGTCCATTCACACACCAGAGGAGGTATTTAATATGAAACTTAAAACGTGGATCGCATCGGTGCTGCTGATGCTCGTTCTGGCCACGCCGGCACAGGCAGCTGAGCAGTACAACTTCGATATCAAGGGGCAACACGCCTTTATCCAGTTCAAGATCAAGCATCTGGGCTATAGCTGGCTACTCGGTTCGTTCCGCACCTTTGACGGCCACTTCACCTATGATGCCGGGCATCCGGCAAACAACAGCGTGGAGGTTACGATCGATACGGCCAGCCTCGATACCAATCACGCCGAGCGCAACAAGCATCTGCGTAGCGCCGACTTCTTCGATGTGGCCAACTTTCCCAAGGCGACCTTTAACAGCAGTTCATATGAAGCAGTCGATGAGACGCATGGTATCGTAAAGGGGACACTGACATTGCATGGCGTGAGCAAGCAGATCGCGATCAATGTGATCCAGATCGGTACCGGCAAAGACCCCTGGGGCGGTTATCGTCGCGGCTTTGAGGGG
>JBHHTY010000169.1:0-3223 GCA_046753565.1 Mariprofundus sp. | reverse complement strand
ACACCGGTGGAGGAAACGCTGGGTTTTGAAGTGCATGAAATTCTGGGCCTGACCATCGCTGCGCTGATTCTGATTCGCATCATGCTGGCCATGACATCGATTCCCGGTGCTGGCTGGCGTGAACTGATGCCGTGGGCATCTGCCGAAGGTCGCAAACAACTGGGGACTGAAATTCAAGCGCAAATGGCAGGCTGGAAACAGGGCAGGCTGGCACCGCCTGAAGATGGCGAGGCAGTTGCCCGCTGTGTTCACGGTTTGATCCTGCTGGCGGGAACCATTATGGGTATCACCGGCACCATATTATTTTTCGGCTGGAGCACCACGGCACCGCAGACTGAGTTGATTGAACTGGTTGCTTCCACCCATGAGCTGGTGGTGGGTGGCCTGGAAGCGTTGCTGGCGATTCATATTCTGGCGGTGATAATGCATCAGCGGCAGGGGCACAATATCATTGCGAGGATCAAGCCGTCAGCCTGATGGCTGAAGAGGATGCTGAAGCTTGTCGCCGGAACCTTGTGCGCTTTGCCTGAGAGTCAGGGTTGCGAAGATGACGGCGTGATCGGGAGATGCATATGATAAAGCATAACAAAATACTGGTTCCAACGGATGGTTCGGATCAGTCCACTGAAGCGATACGGCGTGCCGGTGTCATGGCAGAAAAATTCGGATCGGAAGTGCATTTGCTATATGTGATGAAACCTTCCATGTATTTTGAAATGGATATGGTTTCCGTGCCGCCCATGGATGAGGTTGAAAACACCGTGCAAAGGGATGTGTTCCGGCGTATCAAGGCTCAGGTTGCATCGTTTGATTTCAAGGTGGTTGTGCATATGAAAGAGTCTGCCGGTGACCCGGCGCGCAGTATTTGCCAGTTTGCAGAATCGCTGCCTGCTGACCTGATCGTGATTGCCCGCCATGCTGAAACAAGTACGTTTGCACATATGCTGATGGGTTCGTTTGTCGAGCGGGTTGTTGCACATGCCCCTTGCTCAGTCATGGTCACGGTGCCGAATGGACTGCCCGGAGAAAAGGAGTAGGGAGAGTTCCGGGTACAGCCTTCAGCTGTGAACAGGGCTAACGCGCATGGACTTTTTCCACCCCGTGATATGAAACAGTCTGACAGGATGGAAAGAAATCATGCAGGCGCGTTGTTGTATCATGTTAACTGCAATCGCAGACGGACCAGCGCAGAAATTCGCGGCTTTCAATCCGGTTTGGTCGCTCGAAGAATAATTCACTTTGGCCCGACTCGATCAGACGCCCGTCACACAGGAAAATAATCTGCCCGCCCAGTCGTTTTGCCTGTTCGATATCGTGGGTGACAGCCAATACCGGCATGGTTTTCGCCAGCTCAAGCAGAGATGCTTCAATACATTGTTTGGAGCGCGGATCCAGTGATGCGGTTGGTTCATCAAGCAGCAGTATATCGGGTTTCAGCGTCAGTGCCCGTGCAATGCACAGCCGTTGCTGCTGGCCTACAGAGAGTGTGGATGCTGCATCCTGCAGGCGATCTTTGACTTCATCCCATAAAGCGGCTAGCCGCAATACCTGTTCGATCGTTTCAGCAGACACTTGCTTGCGTATTTTTCGATTCAGTCCGAAGACAACATTTTCGATGATAGAGCAGGGAAACAACGAGGGCTTCTGGGCAATGAGCCCAACGGTGCGGCGTAATGCATCTGCGCCGCCCGGCCATGCATGCACATCCCGGTTCATGATACGCACGCTGCCCTGCCATTGTGTATGCAGCATATTCAGGCAGCGCAGCAGTGTGCTTTTGCCTGCTCCGGACGGGCCAATGAGGGTATTCATACCGTGATCAGGCAGTGACAGGGATATGTCACGAAGAATGGATACACCATCAATGGCAAGGCTCAGTTCTGAAATTTGCAGACTGTATGTGTTATTGTCCGGTGCGATTAGCGGAGTTTGGATATTCGGAGCCGGAGCTGTTTTTTTCAGTATTTTCATCCATTCATCCTGATCTGTACAGTTTTTCTCATGTTCATATTGCGCAGGGCTGATGCACTGAAACTGAGGGCGGTTACCAGTACGACCAGAATCACGGCCGATGCCCAGGCAATGTCTACAGCCTCGGCATTGGCACCTTCCTGTGCCAGATAAAAAATATGCGTTTGCAGGCTGGTGACAGGCGAAAACAGCGAATCCGGCCATGCCACGCCGGAAAATACTGTTGCCGTAAACAAAACGGGTGCGGTTTCAGACAGAGCCCGTGCCATACCCAGCAACAGTCCGGTTAATAATGCCGGCCATGCAGCAGGTAGCCAGACGCGCCGGATCAGTTGACCGCTGCTCAACCCCAAAGATCGGGCTGCTTCGGTTTTTTCGGTCGGAATACGTGTAATGGCATTGACCGTGTTCAGTAACAGCAGAGGCAGAATGATCATAGCCAGAATCACCATGCCAGCCAGCAGGCTGATGCCCCAGTGCAGCATATGAACCAGCAATACCAGACCGCACAGTCCATAGACAACAGGAGGGACTCCGATCAGCAGATGCATCATCCCCAGTAATACCTGTCGCTGACGGGGACTGGCGGAAAGAGCATAAAAAAGTGCGCCGCCGAGCGCCACGGGAGCGGCCAGCATACATGCACCCAGCATCAGCATCAGGGAACCGGAAATTTGGGGCCATAATGCTGTGGTGCTGCCGAATCCACCGGCCTGGTTGCTGCCGGCCAGCATGGCCCAGTCCAGCGCCGGTATACCTTTGAACAGAATATACAGCAGGCAGGAAACAGGCAGCAATAACGCAGGCAATGCCAGCAGAATGGTAAGTGTTCTTGCGAAACGGGTAGTCAATTCAGGAGATCCGTACGCGGCCTGTACGCATATGAGCCATCAGGCTGATGGTGATAGTGATCAGGGCCAGCAGCAGGCCGCATGCCATCAGGGCTGAGAAATGCATTGATCCGAATGCTGACTCCCCGATTTCCCGGCCAATGCGGGATGTCAGTGTCTGGGCCGGAGCCAGAAGGTTGTACCACGGGTCGGGAATACGATCCATGGAGCCGACCACGAGCATCACTGCCATGGTTTCACCCAGTGCCCGCCCCAGCGCGAGCAGAATACCGGAGCGGATGCCCGGCCACGCCTGCGGCAGCAAGACGCGCCACAGAGATGCACTCCACCCCATGCCGAGGCTTGCTGCAGCATCACGTTGATGATCGCTGACTTCGGACAGCGCATCCTGTGCCATGACC
>JBHHTY010000168.1:0-3302 GCA_046753565.1 Mariprofundus sp. | reverse complement strand
CGGCAGACCATGACCCAAAGTCGGCAGCGTTACCTTGTTGCATTGGGTAAGGCGCAGTCAGCAGCCGGTATGTCCAAGCCGGAATTGCCCGGGCTGAATGCATTCTGGCAGCCGCCGGTTGATGCATACCGGTTGGCACTGGAGTCACGTCCCGATCTTTCGGCATTGCGTTCAAAACTGGCGCAATCCGGTGCCCGGGCTGAGCTGGCCGGTGCAGCCCGGATTCCTGATATCACGATTAGCGCAATGACCGGACGTGAAGCCGGCGAAAATCTGGTCAAGATGGGCATTACAATTCCGTTTCCGGTATTGAACAGTCATCAGGGTGCATACCGTGCGGCGCTGGCTGAGAAGGAGCGGGTCAGTACCGGCCTAGCCTGGACAAAACAGCAGCTGCGTTATGCCGTGCAATCTGCACTCGATAATCACAGCCATGCCATGCTGGCTTTGTCCGGCATGATAAAAAGCGGCATGCAGCAGAGCGCTGCTGACACCATCACACTTGCTCGCAAAGCCTATGATGCAGGTGAACTGGATCTGGAAGAACTGGTGCTGCATATCCGGCAGGGGCTGGATGCACGCGTGACTGCGCTGGAAATCATCAAACAGGGCTGGCTGGCCCGAATCCGACTGGCCGAAGTGCTCGGTCATCCCGAATATATTCTCGAAGGAATTCAATCATGAAGACAGTTGTTATAGGTATATCCATGCTCGCTCTGTTGATGGGGGCTCCCGTGCTGGCAGCAGAGCATGGACACGATGAAGGTGATGGGCATACAGCCCATGAAGAGGGTGGCCATGCAGGGCATGAAGAAGGCGGTGCGATTAAACTGACACCGGCACAGATCCAACAGGCCGGTATTGCAGTCGAAATATTGCAGCCTCGCCCGAAAATGCAGGCGGTCAGTGCTCCCGGTGCGGTGGCTTTCAATGCCTATGCACTGGCGGATATTACCACTCAGGTGGATGCCGTGGTTGATGCCAGGCACGTGCATCTGGGTGACCGGGTGAAAAAAGATCAGAAACTGGTGACCCTGAACAGCACCTCACTTGCACAGGTTCAGGCTTCGTATCTCAGAGCCCGGGCTGAACACAGCAGAAGTAGCCAGGAACTGGCGCGCCTGAAAAAACTGGCGCAACAGAAAATTATTTCACAAGCCCGTTTGCAGCAGGCGGACAGCACCTATCGAACCATGCGTGCCAACCTTGCAGCGGCAAAGGCGACGCTGTTTTCCTACGGTATGAATCAACATGATATCTCCGCATTATTGAAGCAGGAGGCCTATGGCTTGCTGACATTGCGGGCTCCGCACGCAGGTACTGTTGTGGCTGATGATTTTCGCCTTGGTCAGCATGTGGCTGCAGGCAGTCGATTGATGCAGGTGGCGGATGAGTCGCGTGTATGGGTAGAAGTCAAAATTCCTGAGTCAGTGTTGTCTGAAGTTCGAGTTGGTCAAACCGCCTCGGTCACGCCGAAAGGTGCCAGAGAGCATTATTCGGGTACGGTGATTAATATCCATCACCAGCTTGATGCTGTCACACGGACTGCCGGTGTGCGCCTGAGTATAGAGAACAGGGATGATCTGTTGCACCCCGGCATGTTTGTGAACGCGGAGATTGCCATCGGTACGGATGAGAAAGCGTTGCTGTTACCGGAGCAGGCAGTCCAGCGTCAGGGCAGCGAGTTGATTGTCTTCGTTGAGGAAGAATCGGGCCATTTTGAACGCCGTGAAGTCACTGTCGGTAAAATCAATATGGGCCTGTTGCCTGTTCTTGGTGGTGTCAAAGCCGGCGAACTTGTGGTGGTGAAGGGCGCATTTGTACTTGCTTCGGAGCTGGCCAAAGCCGGTTTTGAAGTGCACAATCACTGAGGCCGTTGCCATGTTTAGTAAATTCATTGATGTGGCGGTCAATAACCGCCTGCTGATACTGATGCTGCTGGTCGGCTCGATGGCTTATGCGGCGTTTGTCGTGCCGAAGCTGAATCTGGACGCCTTCCCCGATGTCACCAATGTGCAGGTACAAATCAATACCGAGGCGCAGGGTCTGGCTTCGGAAGAGGTGGAGCAGTTGATCACCTATCCGATTGAAGCGGTGATGTATGCCCTGCCCGATGTGGAAGAAGTGCGTTCAATTTCCAAAACCGGCCTGTCGGTGATTACCGTGGTATTCAGGGAAGGAACCGATATCTATTTTGCCAGACAACTGGTGTTCCAGAAACTGCAGGATGCCAGCCAGACGGTGCCGGCCTGGGCCGGCACGCCGAAGGTCGGGCCGAACACCTCCGGTCTCGGTCAGGTGTTCCAGTATATCATCAAGTCCGATCCGGCAGCCGGTTTTGATGCGCTGACCCTCAGGGCTCTGAACGACTGGGTGGTGAAATTGATGCTGATGCCCGTGGAAGGGGTAACCGAAATCCTCTCCTACGGCGGCGAAGTGCGTCAGTATCAGGTGCATCTCAATCCTGAACTCCTGCTGTCCTATCATCTGCATGTCGCTGATGTGGTCAGCGCCATTGAGGCCAATAATCGTAATGCCGGTGGCTGGTATTTGCCGCAGGGTGATGAACAGCTGGTGATTCGCGGCGTCGGCTGGGTGCCCGGTGGTCAGGACGGGCTGGCTGCCATTGCGGCGATTCCGGTCAAAACGGTCAACGGCACATCGGTGCGCGTGCGTGATGTGGCGACGGTGGCTTTTGGCGGCGAGATTCGTCAGGGCGCGGTGACCATGATGGAACGCGGTGCCGACGGCAAGATTACACAACTAGGTGAAGTGGTGGTGGGCATTGTGCTCAAACGCTTCGGTGCCAATACCAAGAACACCATTGATGATGTGAAATCGCGATTGGAAATTGTACAGAAATCCATGCCCGAGGGTGTCACCATTCAGCCCTTTTATGATCAGTCCGATCTGATCAATAAAGCAGTCTGGACAGTGGAGAAAGCATTACTGGAAGCCTTTGTACTGATTATCATCATCCTGTTTCTGTTTCTGATGAATGTGCGTGCGGCGACGCTGGTACTGCTGTCGGTGCCGATTTCGGTGCTCTCGGCGCTGGCCGTGATGGAGCATTACGGCATATCGGCCAACCTGATGAGCCTTGGCGGTCTGGCCATTGCTATCGGCATGATGGTCGATGGTTCCGTGGTCATGGTGGAAAATATCTTCAAACATCTGGAAAAAACGCCGCCAGGTGACCACGGCATCGGCTTGCGTATCACCGAGGCATCCAAGGAAGTGGCCCGTCCGGTGCTGTTTGCGGTGCTGATCGAAGAACCGGTCGCAGGCCTGGCGGAACCGTT
>JBHHTY010000167.1:0-3333 GCA_046753565.1 Mariprofundus sp. | reverse complement strand
ATCAGACCCAGACCGAGCTGTTGGGCCAGAGCCGCACCGAAAATAAACCCCCGGGATTCAATGCCAACAATTGCATCAACATCGTTTCCGACATGACATGCGAGTTCCGACACAGCGGCGGAAAAAGCTTCTCCATTGGCCAGCAGCGGCGTGATATCCTTGAATACAATGCCGGGTTTGGGAAAGTCGGGCACATCCCGGATATAGTCCTGCCACCAGTTCAATGTATTTACCATCAAATAATTTCCTCAAAGCTGACATTCTCATTTTCGACCATTTTACGCAGTTTATTCAATGCCGTCATCTGAATTTGCCGGATACGTTCCCGGGTTACCCCCATGTGTTCACCGATTTTTTCCAGTGTCCACGGGTCATGAAGTTCTCCCAGGCCATAGCGCAACCGTACAACTTCACGCTCCTTGGCTGACAACTCTTCCATCCACTGCTGAAGCATTTTATTACGCTGATCATCCCCCAGGCTGTCGCCCGGGATACTGACCTGTTCATCAGGCGTCACATCGTACAGGGTGAAATCCCCATCCTGATGCAGCATTGCATCGGCACTTTCTGTGCCTATTGATGTTAACAGTAATGTATGTACCCGTGAAACCGGAATATCCATAGCAGTGGCGATTTCCTGTTCCGTAGGTTCCCTGCCAAGTGAAATTCTCAACTGAGCCGTATGGTTCAGTACCGAATTGAATTCCTTGGCAACATGGACAGGCACACGAATGGTGCGCGACTGATTCATAATCGCACGTTCCACGGATTGTCGAATCCACCATGTTGCATAAGTGGAAAAGCGGCAACCATGCGCAATATCGAATTTCTCAACGGCGCGCATGAGCCCTATATTGCCTTCCTCAATCAAATCAGCCAGCGCCAGTTTGCGGCCGAGATAACGGCGGGCAATTTTGACTACTAGCCGAAGATTGGCCTGAATCATATACTGACGGGCCATTTCATCGCCGTCGGTGATTCGTTTCGACAGTTCAATTTCCTGTTCTGCAGTCAACAAATCATAGCGTGATATTTCACGCATATAAATTGCCATCGGCTCCATACTCTGGCGATTACTCATCAGCACCTACACCTGAAGTAAGCGGTTTCTGTACAAGTAACGGAATCTTCCATGCTATCATCGTTCAACTATCTTTTTAATGAGGCAAATAGGCAAGTGGATTTACCGGCGTGCTTCCCTGCCTTACCTCAAAATGCAGGTGTGGGCCGCTGGCTCTACCGGTGTGACCTACTCTGCCTATGGTGTCGCCAGCACGCACTTTTGCCCCCTTTTTGACCAGCATGCGTTGATTATGCCCGTAGGCAGTAAACAGGTTATGCCCGTGTCGAATGATAATCAGCTTGCCATATCCGCTGAGCCGGGAATCTGCATATACCACCTCTCCGGAAGCCGCTGCATGCACCGGAGTACCTTCTTTAGCAGCGATATCAATGCCATCGTGCATCCGGCTTCCCCTGCGTCCGAATTTGCTGGTCACCTTTCCTTTGACAGGCCACAACAAACGGCTTGAATATCCCTTCGCTTTCGATTTGTGGGCAGGTTTTGAAGCCTTTCTTTTTCTGTTGTTCGCACCGGATGTCTTTTTGCGTGAATGCTGTGAGATACTCCTGATTTTTGATGCTGCAGGGTCGTAACGGCCAGGAGCCAGACGGTCGATATACAATCGCTGCCCGACATAAATCCGATAAGGGTAAGAGATGTGATTCCGCCGGGCAATAATTCGGTAATCAATGCCGAATTTTTTACCGATACTGTACAGGGTATCGTTGCCTCTGACATAACGAATCACCGGTTTGTTGCTGTGTGCAGTAACGGATGAGCCATGCTGTGGCAGTGTGGTTGTGTAACAGCCTGAAACAGCCAGCAGCAGAACGACACAGCATAATCGGCACATTACAACCACAACAGTGCAAACCCGCCAACCACAATGACTGCCACTGCCATGGTCAGCCATTCAAAATACTGCTCCACCCACGCACGCAATCGGATACCACCCCAGCGCAGCAGGGCAGCCTCCAGATAAAAGCGTGCGCCTCTGGACACAATCGTGGCAACCAGAAAGGCAGGAAAAGAGAGACCGAATGCACCGGCGGCAATGGTAAAAACCTTGAATGGTATGGGTGAGAATCCCGCGATCAATATCATGGCCACACCGTATTCAACAAACCACTGTTGTACATGATTGAAAGTGTCCATGGCGTTATAGAATTCCATCAGCGGCAAGGCAACAGCCGTAAACAGAAACATCCCGATGGCATAACCGATGGCTGCCCCGATCACCGTGCCGGCAGTGGACAAAGCGGCAAAGCGAAAAGCGGCATCAGGCCGCCCAAGCGCCAGCGCGATAAGCAGAATATCCGGTGGAATCGGAAAGACACTGGCTTCAATCACAGCAATGGCAAACAGCGCCCGGCCGGCATTCGGATGATCTGCCCATGACAGCGTCCAGTGATATAATTGCCTTAACCAGGATAAGGGAGACGATGGGTTGCCCGGCTCAGTGATGATGAACCCCATTCAATAACGGAACAAACGTGCATGCATCAAAATATTCCTCCGTAATGATGTGTGCCTGTTTTTGACGGCGAACCAGCCTGTGTGTTCCTGCCTTTCCTTCGGGCAATAGCAGCACACCGCCGGGTTTCAGTTGCTGTAACCATAAATCAGAAGCAAAGCCGCCGGCAGTTACAATAATTGCATCGAATGGGGCATATTCTTCCCAGCCTTCGAGTCCGTCACCACACTTCAGCATAACATTGGCATGCCGTGCCATTCGCAGATTCTGCCTTGCCCGGCGATGCAATGCTTCGATACGCTCAATACTGTAAACCCTGCGGCACAGACGCGAGAGTACCGCCGTTTGGTATCCGCAACCGGTACCGATTTCCAGTACGCGCTCATCCCCTTTCAATTCGAGCAACTGTGTCATGCGTGCTACCATATAGGGCTGGGAAATAGTCTGACCACAGCCAATCGGCAAGGCGCAGTCCTGATAAGCACGGGATGCAAGCGCCGAATCAACGAACAGATGTCTCGGAACCGATAGCATCGCTGCCAGCACCCGCTTATCGTCAATACCTCTGGCCAGAATTTGCTCATTTACCATGCGTTGCCGGGGACGATCGAATGAAGGCTTCGTATGCTCATGCATCAGATGATTTTTCACACTTGGTGCTCCCCGACAGTCGCATGGGATTTCCTGTTGTTTGCATTGAAGCATCCCGCGCAGAAAAACCAAACGTTACAGTTATAGAAAATGGTCGGGACGAGAGGATTCGAACCTCCGACCACTTGACCCCCAGTCAAGTGCG
>JBHHTY010000166.1:0-3373 GCA_046753565.1 Mariprofundus sp. | reverse complement strand
CACCACCCAAGTCTTCAAGCACATCCCGCGATGCCGTCAGATGCAACTCCGGCGAGATCTGTATGGTTGATTCATAAACATGCCAGCCATCGTGAAGCACAAAACCCCTGAAATCATCCATGGGTCCACCTTCAAAAACCCTGGCCAGCCGGGTCTCTGCTTTACATGCGGTATCCGGTATACAGATACCAATATCCTTCAGCACATCAAATACATCAATTTGTCTCGGGCGATTAATAATCAACCCCATACAACCTTCAGCATCATGGTGACATACAAGCACGACAGCATCCTTGAAATTGGGATCATTCAGGGCAGGATCTGCAAGCAGTATCTGACCGGCAAGATGATTGATTTGCACCCGAACCTCCTGAATCAGCTGTTGCTGATAAACTACGCCAGCTTGCTGTTGATACTCATTTGCCGTGCCATCTGTATGGCAGCAAGCAAACTAGTACAGGATACATCTGAAGAGCCTACCCGGTCAAGCGCAGTGCCGTGGTCCACGCTGGTTCGGATAAACGGCAAGCCCATGGTGACATTGACGGCCTCACCAAAGCTCAAGGTTTTTAATGGAATAAGCGCCTGATCATGATAGCAGCAGATCACCGCATCATAGGACTGCCTCATGACGGCTGAGAATACTGTATCGGCAGGCAGCGGATTACTGACCGACAGGCTATGATCACGTGCCAGTTCTGCGGCAGGGGCCAGAATATCTATTTCTTCACGACCGAAATGACCCTGTTCCCCTGCATGCGGATTCAGGGCGCACAAAGCCAGCCGCGGGTTTTCTATGCCAAATCGGCAGCGCAGATCATGATCTGTGATTTGCAAACACTTCAGCGTTGTATCCAGACTTAATGCATCCGGCACATCCCGCAGTGCCATATGCGTTGTCAACAGGGCCACACGAAGCTGATCGGAAGCGAGCATCATCACAAAATCCGATTGCCTGTCGGGCTGTTGCATGAATCCGGCTGATATATGGGCAAGAAATTCAGTATGACCCGGAAATGCAAAACCGGCGCGGCGCAGAACAGCTTTTTCAATCGGCCCGGTCACCAGCGCGACCGCCCTGTTCTGCAGGCATGCATTGGCCGCTTCCCTGATGCAATGCACCACAGCATCGGCAGTATGCTGAGAAGGCATCCCGGCGGTGACAGAGGCATACTCCTGTGCAGATAACGGATTCCAGCATACCAGCCCGTCAGTTGCATCCGAGGATCTGTTCCGATGTGCTTCATCCAGATGCTCATACTCCCTGACCGGAATATCGACATGAATCAACTCAAGCCGCTCCTGCAACCAGATAGCGGGGGCGACGATAACTGTGTGTGCAAATGCCTGATTCTGATTCAGCCAGGCACGAATTACACAGTCCGGTCCGATGCCTGCCGGTTCACCGACAGTGACGAGAAGCGGGAGCATGTTGATTGCCGGTTATTGTGCGGCTTCTGTTCCGGTCACATCCGGACAGGGCTGGTATTTGATATCGGCTTCTGCCCGCAGGCTGGCAATCCAGCGAGGCAGCTGCTCCTGCATTTTCACAGTGGATAAAATCTGCGTAATTTTTTCACGATTTGCCTGCAGGGAATTGGGATCGATATGACGCCTGGCAACAACACGAATAATGTGCAGGCCAAACTGGGTTTTGACAACACCACTGGTTTCACCTGCCTGCATGGAAAACACCACATTCTCAAATTCCGGCACCATTGCTCCCCGCCTGAACCACCCAAGATCCCCACCTCTGCTTGCACTCGGCCCCTGTGAGATTTCCTTTGCTCTGGTACTGAATACCTCATCACTGGCATCTTTCATGTCACTGGCGATATCTTCAGCCTGTTTGAGGATTCTGGCTCGGTCTTTTTCATCGGCGAGCGTAGGGATTTGCAGCAAAATATGGCGCGCATGCACTTCATCATAGCTCTCCCCTGTGATTTCCGGTTCCTGCCAGCGTTCATTCAATACCTTCAGGATATGAAAACCTGCCGGCGACCGAATCGGATCGGTTATCTGATTCACCGGCAGTTCCAATGCCGGGGCAAAACGCTGTGCAATGGAGCCTTCACCGAACCAGCCCATAACCCCCTGCTGTTCGCGGTCTGGAGATTCTGAATATGCTGCAACCAGTTGTGCAAAATCCTTGCCCTGAATCAATTCCTGATGAATGCTGCGCGCCCTGTTGCGCACCTCGGTTAACAATTCAGGCGAAGGCTCACTGGGAAGTGCAAGGAATATCTGCCCCAACTGTACCTCTCTGCGGGCTTTCGGGTCAGCGATATATTTTCTGTAATATTCACGGATAGACTCTTCGGAAATTTGCAATTTGCTGCGCACATCAATATCGATCAGTTTACTGATCAGAATCTGGTCATGCAGCTTTTCCTTGAACTGTTCAAAATCACCACCCTGCTGTTTCACGGCTTCTTCCAGTTGGCCCGGCAGCATACCATTACGTGATTCCACATTGGCTATCGCACTGTCCAGCTCTTCCGGGCTGACTTTCAATTCCAGTTTTCGAGCCTGCTGCATCTGAAGTGTTTTCACTATACGACTATCCAGTGAACGATGATTGAGCACTTCAACAGGAGGCACTGAGGTTGATCCGGACTGGCGCAGCTGATTCATCAGATCACGCGTATCCTGCTGCACTTCGTAACAGGTAATGGCCTCATTGTTAACGGTAGCGGCAATGCTATCGAGCGGTTCAGCCTGAACAGGAAGGGTTACCAACAGTAATCCAACCAAAAAAATAAACGTGTGCATGCAGCCTCCAGAGGCAGTGATTCAGGTATTACTTATAAACGCAGGTATCGAGGTATGGAATACCGGGCCGCGATCAGGAACCAACGCTACCCAGCCCCTTAAACTCGAGCAACAGATGGAAGCCAATATTGGATGTTGTGGTGGTGCCACTGCGCCGATTGATGCGATAGCCTTCCACACCCAGTCGCCAGCAGGCGTGATTATATTGCAACCCGACAGCTGTTTGTTGGGAAAGCTTGCGTAACATATCGTATTGCCATCGGCCGGTTGTACTCCAGCGCGAATTCAGACTATAGGCGCCATTTATATCCAACAACTTCGCAGCAGCTGCATAACGTTTATCGGTGAAAGTATAACCGACAGACAAACGGTTCCCTGACGATGCCAGGCTCATCGAAGCTCTCATCTTCGCCAGAAAATGCCTGGCCGTTTCATATTGGCCGGCAGCAGAAAAACTGATCCCCGCCACAGGACTCCAGCTGAGGTCACCAAGCAGATTTGAGAACGGGCGTGTAGGCGCTTTTTGCAAGCGGTTGTCCACACTGTACTGCAACAGGTCATAAGCAGTACCAATGCGACCGACCACAATATCCCGAACCGC
>JBHHTY010000165.1:0-3506 GCA_046753565.1 Mariprofundus sp. | reverse complement strand
CGTCGCACTCGAAACAGTTGCCGCAGGAGAGACAGCGTTTGGCCTCAAACAGCGCTTCCTGCTCGCTGTAGCCCTGAAGGATTTCTTCAAAACCGCCGAGTCGTTGTTCGGGAGCAATCTCGCCCTGTTTGCGTTTCGGGGCTTCAGTGCTGTACCACAGCTGCAGTTTATCGTGTTCCACAATCGGATGTTTGGCCGGTGGCTGGTAGGTGTCGCCCCGCAACCATGCATCAATATAACGCGCCGCCTTTTTACCGTGACCTGTTGCAATGGTCACTGAGCGTTCGCTGGGCACCATATCGCCGCCGGCAAAAATACCCTCGGCACCGGTCATCATATTGGGGCCGACAATCACCGTGCCATCACGGTTGAATTCGATGCCCTCGACATTTTTCAAAAAGCCGGTATCGGTGTCCTGGCCCACCGCCATGATCAGCGCATCGGTTTCCAGTGTTTCTGTTTTTCCCGTTGGCTGCGGTCTCCCGTGTTCATCGAGTTCCATCACTTCGACCGTCATGGTGGTACAGTCGATTTCCTTGATGGTGCGCAGCCAGTTGATTTTCACGCCCTCTTCAATGGCTTCATCGGCTTCAAAATCGTGTGCCGGCATGCTTTTACGATCACGGCGGTAGATGATCACCGCTTCTTCCGCGCCTAGTCGTTTGGCGGTACGCGCCGCATCCATGGCGGTATTGCCGCCGCCATAAATGGCCACCCGGCGGCCCAGTTGAAGATCTTCGCCATTTTCCACGCTTTTCAGAAAACTGACGGCATCGAGCATTTTCCGTGCATCACGGCTGGGAATATCGATATTCTTGCTCAGGTGAGCGCCGACCGCGATGAATACGGCATCGAAGTTGCCTTCGGTTTTTTCTTTTTCCACATCTTCCACGCGATAATCCAGCGTGATTTTGGCACCCATATCAATCACACGCTGAATTTCATCACCGAGTTCCTTGCGCGGCATGCGATAGGCCGGAATGCCGAAATGAATCATGCCGCCGGCGACAGGCCCGGCTTCGAGAATTTCCACTTCATGGCCGAGCCGGATTAAATGATAGGCGGCTGACAGGCCGCTGGGCCCGGCGCCGACTATCAGCACACGTTTGCCGCCCGGTTTCGGCGTGAATTCCGGCTTCCAGCCTTTTTCCATGGCCAGATCACCGAGGAACCGCTCAACCGCATGAATGCTGACTTCCTGATCGGTATAGGCGCGATTGCAGGCCGTTTCACAAGGGTGGTAACAGACGCGGCCATGGATGGCCGGAAACGGATTATTCTCCAGCAGTTTCTGCCAGGCGGCCTCATATTCGCCATTCTGGGCCAGATCCAGCCAGCCCTGAATATCCTCACCGGCAGGGCATGCATGGTTACACGGTGGCAGGAAATCCATATACACCGGCTTCTGCATGCGATGCGCACCGGTGCCGATATCATGCTGGGTCAGGTCCAGATTGCCTGTCATGTATTTTTTTGAAGTCGATGTCTTGGATGTCATGGGTTCACGCTCACAGTTATAAAAAAGTTTGTGCGGAGAACGTACTATAATCCAAACGATCGCGAATGAGTATAAAGTTGTCAGGGTTATTACGCTGCGCTCATTAGGGAAACGCTGATTAAATCAGTGTAAGCGATGGCAAAACCGCGCTCTTGCCTGAGTAAACTGATTTTACCAGGATGGCAAGAAATCAGCATCTCCTTGGCGCAGACCTGGATTCGTCATAATTATTCACCCAGACATATGGCCCGGTAGTGGCAACATTTGTTCCGGTTTATCTACAATGTGAATATTTTTTTACCCAGGTATCATGAATGAACGGGTTTATTTGTTTAGTCTTGTAATTTTTGAACCTTCAAACGTGAGATTGTACATTAATCCCTTGTTGGAGAAGATGAATCCGATGATCGGATCTTTCAGTGTATTGGTATCAATGTCACCGCCAACACCGACTGTGACTAGTGCCACGCTGCCATCCACGCCGGCTTTCCAGCCATCGCTGGATTTAAAACCTTTGAGCGCATCACGGGTCATAAACATGATAATCTGGGATTTCATCTGAGCGCCTATCTGAAAACCGATCGAGGCTGCAGCCGTATTGTAGTAGCCTGTGATTTTACCGTGCTCCAACATGGCGCCTTCACCATATTCGCCACCAATGCCAAAACCGGCTTTTAATACTTCCGGGAATACGAGGATGGCAGAGGCCTTGTTGGCCAGTTCCCGACCTGATTTCACATGCGAATAAAATGTGGTCAATGTCGCCCTCACCTTGGCATTTATTTCGGCCTTGCTGGCGGCTTCGGCAGTCGGGACAGTCAGCAGACCGAAAAGCAGAGATAATATGAACAGTTTGGCGCGCATTGAGATTGATGACATTGCAGACTCCTTCTACTTCGCACTGAAAATAGCTCAGCAATACTGCGTGATTTTGTTTTGGCGGGTATGATGTGGATCACACTTCTTTTGCACGGGCTAACATTCAGATTAGTTTGGGCATTGAACTGATGGAGATATGGTGAAAAAGCTGATGATCACGATACTGGTATTGTTCGGCCTGATGATAATCGGGATGTTTGCAGTGGGGATATATTCGCACAGACCACCTGAACTCGGGCTTGTCCATGGCAAACTCAGCCCCTGCTCCGACAAACCCAACTGCGTGTGCAGTGAGACTGACAAGGCGGATACGCAACACAGCATCCGGCCATTATCCACTGCCGGGACAGATGATCACATTGCCTGGACCAGGCTGATGGATGCGGTGAAAGCCTGTGGCGGATCCATCCAGCAGCATAGCGATACCTATTTGCATGCGACATTCACGTCGTTCCTGTTTCGCTTTGTGGATGATTTCGAGGCCAGACTGGATCCCAGAAATCATATGATTCATATCCGCTCCGCATCGCGTGTGGGTCATTCCGATCTGGGCATCAACCGCAAACGGCTGGGAAAAATCCGCCTCGAATACGACAAACAAGTGCCGTCAAGAAACGGCCAGGTTGGCCGGTAGCGCAAAAGGTTTCTTCTCTCCAATAATCCGCGAAACAAGGCCCCTATGTTCACGTTATATGATGAGGAATTGTCGGGATAACCACTCTTGCCATTCGAGCCATACTCCAAAATTGAGCAATTCATAACCGGTTGTCAATAGTTTTATATCGTGTCCCCAGGGCAATAGAGGATTGCAGGATCTAGGTATGATATTGATTCAGCGAGCCTTCGCATTGCAACAAAACGTCGTCCGCAATCTGAAGTAAGGGCGATAGTATCCATGATTATTCAGGATACCCCCGAAAGAACTTTGACCGCACTGGCTGAAGAGCTTCAATGTGGAATTTCATCTTTGAGTCAAGCTGGCGCAAGATTGCGCAAAAGGATCAAAACGGATGATTTGTTGCAAGAGCGGCTGGATAAGATCATGAATGAAATCAAAATGTTGAAATGTCAAAGCTTGTATCTCGTGAACGCCCGTCAATGAGGCATCATTGGTCGGCGGCGAGGCAAG
>JBHHTY010000164.1:0-3557 GCA_046753565.1 Mariprofundus sp. | reverse complement strand
GCCGGTGCCAATTTGCTGATTGCCGGCGCCATTTCGGCGGGAAACCGTATCTCCACGGCGGCAATTATTTCAGAACTTCTCGGTCTGCCTTCGGAGCAGGCACTGACTTCCTATGCCGACACAACCCCCGAAATCTATGCGCGCGAGTTGATGGCCACGGAAAAAGCCAGGTTCCGCGCTGCCGGCACACCGTCTCATGATCTGCTCAGGGAGCTTGGTGGTCTGGAAATGGCTGCCATGGCCGGATTTTATCGCGGTGCAGCGTTACAGGGTGTACCGGTTCTGCTCGACGGACTCGTCTCTACAACGGCTGCACTGGCAGCGATTGCCTGGGATGTGCGTATTGCCGGCTGGATGCTGGCAAGCTGTGTAAGTGATGATGCCGGGCACCGCGAAGTGCTGGAAGAAATGGGCCTGGAACCCCTGATAGAATTGAAACACAGCATTGGCGAAGGCAAGGTCGCCACTTTAATCGTGCCGGTATTGCAATCAGCCATTAGTCTGCAGCGTGGACTGGCCAGTATTGAGATGCAGACATCGCACCTCTGAATTCACCAGTTATTCCATTCAATATCTTTAAAAGACAGGAAGGCAACACATGACAACAGCATTTGCCATGACATCATGGACATGGATCGTTTTGGGTTTTGCATCGTTGGCGACAGCCATTGGACTCTATTTGTCAGAAAGGCAGAAAGTGCATGTCCTGGCGCACAGGAATCAGGTGCCTGTCCGCTTTGCTGATAAAATATCCCTTGCCGCGCATCAGAAAGCGGCGGATTATACCGTTGCCAAACTGTCACCGGCCAATTTTGGACAAATGTACACCCTGTTGCTGCTGCTGGCCTGGACTGTCGGTGGCGGCCTTGCATGGCTGGATGGCGTGACGGCTTCGTTCGGTTTTTCCGGGGTTTGGACAGGTGTTGTGTTCCTGTTACTGTTTTTCCTGATCGGTCATCTGCTGGAGCTGCCTCTGGATATGTACACCACCTTTAACATCGAGGCGAAATTCGGTTTCAATAACATGACTCTCGGCCTGTATCTCAGTGATATGTTCAAGCAGCTTGTGCTGATGATGGTAATCGGAGCTCCGCTTGCCTGGGTGATGCTCATCCTGATGGATGGAGCCGGAACATGGTGGTGGCTGTATGCATGGATGGTGTGGACAGCATTTATGCTGTTCATGATCTGGGCATACCCGGCTTTCATTGCCCCGCTGTTCAACAAATTCCAGCCATTGCCGGAAGGTGAAATGAAAGCGCGCATTGAGGCCTTGCTCAACCGCTGCGGATTCAGAAGCAATGGTCTTTTTGTAATGGATGGTTCGCGCCGTTCCAGCCATGGCAATGCTTATTTCACCGGTCTCGGTAATGCCAAGCGCATTGTTTTTTTTGATACCCTGCTCAAACAATTGGAACCTGTGGAGACCGAGGCTGTACTGGCCCATGAACTGGGGCACTTTCATCACGGGCATGTCAAAAAGAGGCTGGTGGTGATGATTGTGATGTCACTGGGCGGTTTTGCACTGCTTGGCTGGTTGATGCAGCAGGCCTGGTTTTATCAGGGACTCGGCGTGATTCATCCGTCGAATCATGCGGCGCTGGTGCTGTTTATGCTGGTGTTGCCGGTATTTACCTTTGTGATGGATCCGCTGACAAGTTATTTCTCCCGCAAAAACGAGTTTGAAGCCGATGCCTATGCGGTCAGACACAGCAACGGCGAGGCCCTGGCTTCGGCGCTGGTGAAAATGTATGAGGACAATGCCAGCACACTTACGCCGGATGCCCTTTATTCCACCTGGCATGATTCGCATCCACCGGCACCGATACGGATTGATCATATTGAAAAAAAGCTGGTCGATAACACATAAAGTGGGCGATATGGCACACTGATGGAATTGTTTTGCTGGCATTATGCGCATCAGTGCCATAAAGTGCGGCCAGCACGACATGGTTGTTGAAAGAGTTTTTTGGCCGATTCGGAAGTTTCTTCTCGATTTTCCCAGTAACAATCTTCATAAACATGCATGCAATAACAAATAGTAACAAATCGAGGAATGTAAAAATGGCAACAGGTACAGTTAAATGGTTCAATGACACCAAGGGTTTTGGCTTTATTGCTCAGGACGATGGTGGTGACGATGTATTCGTTCACTTTTCAGCTATTCAGACAGAGGGCTTCAAGTCACTGGCTGAAGGTCAGAAAGTGGAATTCGAGATCGAAGACGGTCAGAAAGGCCCACAGGCTCGCAACGTCACAGAAGCTTAATCGACCATGGCTTAATCAGCACCCCGTCTGTTCTCAGGCGGGGTGCTTTTTTTGTGCCATAAATCCTTTATCAGTATATTCGTGTAGCCATGGGGGCACACCGCTTTGAAAGCATCCACACCTGTTTGGAGCCCTGTCGCATTTTGTCTTCTGCACATTGAATGTGTGGATGCATTAATGATGGTCGAACAGAACAGATCTCGCTAAGATGCCGTTCCGATAAGGAGGATGTCTGTTGTTTGAACGCATCTTGATTGCAAACCGTGGCGAATGCGCCATTCGCATTATTCGTGCCTGCAATGAACTTGGCATTGAATCGGTGGCTATCTATTCTGAACCGGATAGCCATGCCCTGCATGTGAAAAAAGCCGATCAGGCGATTTTGATCGGACCTGATCCGGTCAAAAGTTATCTGAACATTCACCGGATTATCGATATCGCCATCAAAACCAAATGCGATGCCATTCATCCGGGTTATGGTTTTCTCTCAGAAAATGCCGATTTTGCTCGCGCCATCCAGGAGGCAGGCATCACCTATATCGGCCCTTCTGCCGATGCCATTGAGAATATGGGTAGCAAAACCAATGCACGCACGGCCATGCTTGCGGCTGGCATTCCGTGCATCCCCGGCACTGAAGCATCATTGCAGAACGTTGAGGAAGCTGTGGAAACAGCCCGTGAAATGGGTTATCCGATTATGCTTAAAGCGGCAGCCGGTGGTGGTGGCCGTGGCATCAGGCGCTGTGATTCCGATGCCGAGGTAGTGGAGAATTACGAACTGACCACGCGCGAGGCAACGGCGGCATTTGGCAATGGCGAGCTGTTCATGGAAAAATGCATTGTCGAACCGCGCCATATTGAATTCCAGATTATCGCCGATACGCATGGCCACTGTGTGCATTTATTTGAGCGTGACTGTTCTATCCAGCGGCGCAACCAAAAACTGATCGAGATCGCCCCGTCCAACTATATCGATGATGATATGCGCAGGCGCATGGGTGAAACCGCCGTGCAGGCCGCCAAAGCGGTCGGCTATGTCAATGCCGGCACGGTTGAATTTCTGGTCGATAAAAATCACGACTACTATTTCATGGAAATGAACACCCGCCTGCAGGTTGAACACACGATTACTGAAGCGATTACCGGTGTTGATATCGTGGCTGAACAAATCTCGGTGGCGGCGGGCAATGAACTGCCGTTTACCCAGAAGGATATGAGTATTCGCGGCCATGCTGTGGAATTCCGTATCAATGCCGAAGATCCGCTGAATGATTTCTTTCCGACACCGG
>JBHHTY010000163.1:0-3559 GCA_046753565.1 Mariprofundus sp. | reverse complement strand
GGCAAGAATAAACGGTTAGTCAGTGAAGCGCCTGCTTCCACAAAGATGAATCTGTGCAATATCCATTTCCATAAAAATGCCGAACACAAAGCAAAAGATTTTTCTGTCTATGCAGGCAATGGCAATGGCGAGGGTTACCAGAGCGGTTATCGCTACGACACATCATCACTGACCAAGGCTGAACTGGCGCCAACCAGCCACAAAGTCTGCCACAGCTCACACAGCACCCTGAAACCCGGTGACACGATTGAAGTTCACTATGTCTATTCCACTGCCCAGGTTACACCCGGCCCGACGCTGGGGTCCTGCCTGAGCAAAGCCATCAACAACCCGCAGCTGCGTGTGGAAACACAGGTTTATGTGCTGGTGAATGACAAGCATGCACCCAGCTTCAAGGACCTGACCAAATTCGACAAGACAAAAGACGGTCGTTATCAGGCTACAGGCATCCCGTCCAACACCGGCACACCTGTTCAGTATGCAGGTTCTACAACCGGCCCCGGCTATAATGAAAAGGGTTCGCCTTTCCAGGTCACCTGGAGTGTTCGCCCTCATGTTGCCAAGGTGAATATCGCAACCGTTGGAAAATGGTGTGAGAAAAATACGTTCAAGGAAGATCATGGCCACGGTGTAAGAAACCTTGTGAAAAACACGGATCTTTTATCCGAGATTAAATAATCACATAAACTGACACAGCCTCAAACCTGCAATCAAAGCCGTCTCCTTGGGGAGGCGGCTTTTTTGTGAATCTTCCGCCAAAACAGCCTGTTCGATCAGCATAAATGCAGGAATATTTTCGGTACGCTGAAAAAAAACAGCAATTCGTGCAGACTGGATGATGAATATCCGCCGAATCAGGTATTATGAACCTGACTCCATGGCATTTTCTCTCACCGGCAAGCTGAATTCAGCACGCAAACCATGCGGGTCACGATTGGAAAGCTGAAGTGTTCCATTATTGGCATCCACCAGTTCCTTCACAATCGACAAGCCCAGTCCGTGACTTTTCATTTGTCTGCTTCGGGATTTATCCACCCGGTAAAACCGTTCGGTCACACGAGGTAAATGTTTTTCCGGAATACCGGAGCCTTCATCTTCGATGGTCACCGTACACCGATTCTCCAGCCTGCCAATACGGACACTGATCTTACCATGCTGTGGAGAATGATTGATGGCATTGACCAGCAGATTGGTCACGATCCGATCCACATCATCAAAGGATGCAGCAAACTGATGCGGCCCCTCCTCACCATGATCAAGTGTCAATGTAATCTCTTTTTCCCTGCATTGCGGTGCAAGCATGTCGCAGGAACGCCGGATCACTTCCAGACCGTCACATTGTGCATTCCTGTCTTTTCTTTCGAACCCCATCTGATCCAGTGTCAGCAGTACATCCAGCAGATGGTTCACATGCTTGGCTTCGTTGGCAATCACTGCCGCCGCTTCTTTTCTGAAATCCTCCTGATCCCCGAAACTTTCCATGCTGCGCGCATAGCCGAGAAGTGAGGTCAGCGGTGTTTTCAGATCATGCATCAAATTTGATAGAAAAGTCTGCCGCTGTAACTCCAGCTTGTGGCGCATGGTAACATCCAGACACAGCAGCAATGATTCCCCGTTGTCCAGCTGGGCCAGCCTCGGCTCGAGCACACAATCCGACAATTTAATTTGCGGCAATTTGGTTTTTTCCGGCAATGCAGCAACAGCTTTCATCAGCATATCATTCCATTCAGCATCGCGATAAAACTGTAACATGGGCTGCGGCAATGTGGATTCCCCCCCCGCAAAAACATCACGAGCACACGGATTGGCCGCCACCACCATCCCCCTATCATTGATCCGCAACACAGCCTCATTGACATCGGCCAACAGCGTATCAAGACGATCATAGCTATCCATTTGCTGCTGCAAAATATCCATTTCTTCTTTCAATCGCGCAATTTTGGCCTGATATTCCGACAACCGCCTGCGCAAACGAGCTGTAGCATAAACACAAACGACAGCGGCAACTCCCGCCACCAGCAGACCAATGTTATTCATTCAGCAGGCATCACAAAGCGATAGCCCATACCGCGAACGGTCTCGACGCAATCCTTGCGCCCGATTTTTTTCAGGGCTTTACGCAACCGTTTGATGGTCACATCCACGGTACGCGGCTCAACATAAACATCGTGCCCCCAGACATGATCGAGCAAATAATCCCTGCTTCTGGTTTTGCCCGGTTTATCCATAAGGATTTTCAACAGTTTGTATTCCAGCGGCCGCACTTCAACCCGGGCACCACCCTCGAACACAACCGGTACATCCGGATCCAGTTGGATCCTGCTGCTGACCGTTCCACCTTTCTCCAGCACCCGACTGCGACGCAACAATGCCCTGGCGCGAGCCACCAGTTCATCCGGTTCAAAGGGCTTGGAAAGATAATCATCAGCACCTTCATTGAGACCATGCACCCGTTCTGCAGGCATTCCCAGAGCAGTCACCATCAAAACAGGCGTGTGCCCTTTGGAGGAAGAGGACTTGATCCAGCGCAAAATCTTCATACCGCTGGCACCGGGCAACATCCGATCCAGCACCACCAGCCGCCAGTCGCTGTCGCGCAGCGCCGCCAGTGCCGAATCGCCATCGCTACATATATATGTCGAAAATCCGGCACTGCGCAAATGCAGTTCCATCAGGCGGGCAATCGGAACCTCATCTTCAATAATCAGAACATCTGCCTGTGAATAATCAGTATATTGAGTCATCAGATCCCGATACTGAAAGCTTCCATGCTTCACCTCAAGCATCAGCCGTGACTGCCGGTAACATAACTATGGATGGCGGCATATTCATTTTCCTGTTTCAGGGACATCTGCGACAACAGACGGAACATAAAACGCAGTAACAGATTGCCCAGTCCTGCATCCTCTACAGTGATCAGGTTGAAATAATCCCGATTGATGCACAACAGGGTCAGATCACTGTCCGCCCTGACTGTTGCCGAATGCGGGCGTTCTTCATCCAGAAATGAAAACAGTCCGAACACATCGCCTGCCTTCATCCGGGTATAATGGCCGAATGATGGCGTGGAAGCAGTAGCGCTGCCCTTCACAATCAGACGCATGGTTCTGTCTGTCACACTTCCAGCTTCGTAAATCACAGTGCCGGATTCATACGTTGCCACATCCAGGCAACTGAATAACTGCATACTCTCATCAATCTGCATTTGCTGGCAGACCGACAATTCGCAAAACCGGTTAAACAGGGGGTTGGCCGTTCGCGTTGCAGCATAGGCTTCGGCAAGGCCTGTCTGCGTGGCATGATTGATATACATTACTCTCTCCTCTCTTCGATTTGGTCTGGTGCCTATCATGTTGTTCAATGTGTCACCCATATGACAAAACCCATCACCTGCCTGTATGTCATATTCATGTCACAAACCCGCCCTATGGTTCGCCGCAACCCAAAAATGGGACTTGAAAGAGGAGATGACATTGAAAGCAACTATTAAAACAATCGCTGCTATCGCCATGTTTGCATTCTCCGCTCCGGCAATTGCCGGCGGCGTGAATGTTTATGA
>JBHHTY010000162.1:0-3699 GCA_046753565.1 Mariprofundus sp. | reverse complement strand
CATATATTGAATATGCCACTGCTACTCGTGGCTGGACCGTTGATGCGGTACTGAAGACTGCCGATCAGCAGCTCCTTGCCGGTTCCGGCAAAACCATGTTCGTACGTGAAGGTTGCTGGTGGTGTCATACGCTGTTGCCTGAGGAGACTCAGGACTGGCAGACATTTGGTCGTC
This sequence comes from Mariprofundus sp., assembly GCA_046753565.1. Taxonomy (GTDB): domain Bacteria; phylum Pseudomonadota; class Zetaproteobacteria; order Mariprofundales; family Mariprofundaceae; genus Mariprofundus. Next base: position 3,525 of record JBHHTY010000162.1, on the reverse strand, counting down.
CGCCGCTGGTGGGTGACTTTAATGGTGAGTCTCCAACCACCTTCGGTTCTGACCGTAAGGCGCCTGATCTGCTGCATGTGGGTTCGCGTAACTCTTCACGTGAATGGATGACCATGCATTTCTTCAATCCGCGTCTGGTACAGCCGCATTCCATCATGCCACGTTATGATTATCTGTGGGGTGACAAGGATGTTGAGGGTAACCCGATTGATCTGAAGGCCTGGGATAAGGAATTCATGGAATACGCAGTTGGTGGACAGGTTTATCCACCGGAAGTTCCGATTCCTGCAGCTGATAGTGAAGCACGTATGTTGATCGACTTCGTGCTCAATCTGAAATAAGGGAGGGACATTAATATGGCATGGACATTTTCAAGGCCTCTGCATACGTTAACGTCAGAGGATCAGAATAAAGAGGCACAGCATACATGGGAACATGAAAGCCTGGGTGGTATTGCGGAGAATAATAATCCGCTGCCGCGTCCGGTTATCGGCCTGCTGTTGCTGACCTATTTTACGGCAATGTGTATTACATTCCCGCTCTATGGTCAGCGCCCGACAGCAGCCATTTATGCGGATTATGTGTCGTTGATGAATTCAACCATGGTGCAGGAAGTGATGAATGATAAATCCATCACCCATAATGCAGCGAAAACCAAAGCGATGGCGATGATTGAAGATTCGCTGGCACACTTTGATTCGCCGTATACATTCCAGCGCGCACAGCATCCGATTGATCTGGATCAGTTGCGTGTGATTGCTCCGCAGATTGTTGAACTGCAACATGCGGGTGTGGATCTGGAAGAATATACTGTAATTGGTCCAGAAGTTGTGAAAGCAAACTTCTTTAATATCCAAGACGATGGAACGATCGTGGCCAAACAGCCCTGGTGGGATAAAGGTTATACTATTGCGGTCTGGTGGTTCATTATCTTCTGTCTTGGTACCATTATCACTGTCAAGCGGCTGCCGCATTTCACATGGCGGCCAGACCACACAATTGCACATTAAGGAGATAAGCACATGATTAATATGGACAACCCACAATTTGCTGTCGGACTGGTTGTAGCTATCGCCTTTCTGGTGCCTGTGATCTATGGCCTGTTTGTTGATAAGCACAAAAAGGGCACACCTGATCCACGCAAGAATACATTCTGACACGGCTTGGCCGTTCAGGTTGTGATAAAAGCGCTGCCCAACGGGCGGCGCTTTTTTATGGGTATCTTTTATTCGGTTCAATGATGGCGATATAGTTGCCACATTTTGTATTTGTACTACTGAAATGGAGTTTTTACATGAGCAGTGTTTTACACGCCGGAATGTTTTTATTACTGATGTTGCCCGTAAATCAGGTGGTGGCAGCTGAAAATGGCGGGCAGGTTTATGATCTGGGCATCGAGAGTATGCGCAGCCATGGCTATAGTGTTGGCATTTTTATTTTTTTACTGATTTCAATTGTTGTCTTTCTGTTTATTCTCGGAGCATTCTGGAAACACAGTGAAGGTGCTTCGATAAAAACCGGTGAGAAGGTATTGCTGGGTATGATTGTGCTTGGGGTATTCGTTGCAATTCTTTTTGCAGCTGCGCAACTGCTTGACGGTTTCCTGTTCTGAATGGACAATGCCGGACTGTTGCAGATGTAGCTATTTCGTATGGTGGAATAATATTTTTCCATAGCGCGATAATCTTCATCTGCTTTTTTGTTTGATGTGAATCCGGAGGTACACATGTTTGGAATAGAATTGCAGGACGGCTGGACCATTTATATCTGGCTTATCAGTGGGGCAGCTATCCTGGTTGGTGTTGTCTTTGGTATTCGCTGGGCTGCCAATAATGAGCAATTTGATGAAGATATTAAATATCTGGTTTTTGATGAAGATGACAAAGACAAAATGGATTCTGAAGAGTTCAGGAAATCGCAACAGGTGAACGCCAGTCAGGAAGCACGGCGCAAAGAGTTGCTGGCGCAACGTGAAGACGAGGCCAGATCGCACAACTAGAGGGTCTTGGGATGTTTAAAAATTTTTCCTGGCTGACCGTTATCAATACGGCCATCCTGCTATTGGTCTGCGTGTTTGTTTTCGCAGTGGTGCAGTCGATTTTGCATCCTTCCGTCCCTGATACATCCGAGCGCGGACTACCTTATTATACAACGGCTGATGCGGCATTGTCCCGTTCCGGCACGGAGCTGTACAAGCGCCTTCAATGTCGCAGCTGCCACAAGATATGGGCTGTCAAAAACCTGTACGAAACTGTTCCGGCGCCGAGTCTGGATGGTATCGGCTCCCTGCGTAGTGAAGAATGGCTGTATCAGTATTTTTCAGCCGAGAATCCGCAATCCATGTTGCCGACACGATTGAAGGCCAAGTTCAAAATGCCTTCCTACGCCAGCCTTTCCGAACAGGATAGGCGTTTGCTGGCAGCGTATTTTTCCAGCTTGAAGGTCAGAGACTGGTATCTGGATGAAACGCGCAAGGCGGAACAAAAAAAGTTAACGGGGAAATAATGGAACAACAACACACAGCTAACAGTGCGCACGATCCGGAAGCGGCTATGGATATTGTCCACCAGAAGTGGGCGCCGGCATGGCTCAGGGGTGCAATGGCATTTGCGGTCGGTGGTGCTGTCATGCAGACCGGTTTTCAGGTGCTGGATGTGCATCTGGAATGGTTTTCCGGGATTGCGAGTTTTAATGTAGCCTGGGTGTTGGCCATGACCGTTCTGCCGGTCGGTACAGGTATTCTGATTGGCGTTATTTATGGTTATGGCGGTAAATATCTGGCCCACTTTCCGCCTGCAGCTGTATTGATTATCAGCTACTATCAGAGCATGCAGATGTCCGAACCTGCCGGCATGCATTTGTTGCCCATCGGCTTGATGACCGTATTTATTATTCTGCAGATGGAATTCTGCGCGGTTGGCGGGTTTCTGGGTGAGTTATTGATGCGCCGGCGTTCCGGCTGGACATCGCAATATGCCAAATCTTCTGATTCTGAACGTCTGCCTGACGAAAGAGATTCCTGAATAATCAGTTGATGAAACACTCAAGGTCACGACCAACTCAGGGTTTCAAACGCCCTGTCATTTCAGCACAGGAAAAACGCCGTCGCAAAGGTTTGCTGATGGCGACCCTGATTACCTGTATTACACTGGCCATGATAGGCGGCTCTCTGCATGTGATGAAACTTGGCTCGATGCGTATGGAAGAGATGCAGGCCAAGGCTTCATACGATGTGGCTGATATGCATCAGCATGTTCGTGCTGCCGGTGAAGAAGTGCACTTGCAGACCAAACATGAGGATACTGGCGGGGATACAGGTGGCTATACAGAAAGCGAGGCTGCCGAACTGCTTTCGGATGAACAGTGGCGCGATTTGGCCTGGATGATCACCATTCCGGCCGGTGTGTTTACGATGGGAAGTGATGATCCGCGTACCGGCGAGCAGAACAGGCCTGCACACAAAGTGCGTATGTCGGTTTACAAAATAGATAAATATCTGGTCACACAGGCGGAGTATGCCCGTTT
>JBHHTY010000161.1:0-3712 GCA_046753565.1 Mariprofundus sp. | reverse complement strand
TGCCCCACAGCATGGATGCCTATACCAACAAGAAGAAACTCGAAAAAATCTTCTCCTCTGCCGACATGGTGGTCATCGGTATTACCAATGATCAGGATCAGGACGGCATCTACAACCCGCACACACTGAAACTGGTTGATGAACTCACTGGCTGGCTACAGATGCATAAGGAATTCCGTACGCTGGCGTTATCCGATTTGATGAGTTTGTCCACCATCAAGGATATTCGCGGTACGGCCGACGGTATGGAAGTCGGGCATTTTATGGACAAGCCTTTTAGCGCAGCCGGGGACATTGTCCATATGCGCCAGCGCTTGAAGGATAACGGTATATATATGGGTTCCATCGTCAGCGAGGATGGCAAGGGTACCCTGATTGTCGTGCGGCCGAATTCCTCCTATGTCGGTCATTACCACGAGATTTATCAGCTGATCAGGGACAAGGTGGCCGAAATTGAAGCGCGTAGCGGGCCGGAGAAGATTCTGATTACCGGTCGCCCGATTATTGAGGGCGTGTTCGGTGCCTATATGCCGCAGGATATGCAGCAAATGCAGCCGATAATTCTGGCATTGCTGGCGCTGCTGCTGTTTTTCGCCTTTCGCAACGTGCGTGGTGTGCTGATTCCTCTGGCGGTGGTGGTTCTTTCCGAGCTGTGGATGCTCGGTACAATGGCGGCAGTCGGTATTCCGATTTATACTGTGACCACGCTGTTGCCGATTCTGATTCTGGCTGTCGGTATTGCCGATTCGGTACATTTGTTGACTCATATCCGTATTGAAGCAGGTCGCGGCGCGGCGGAAAGCAAACAGCATGCGATTATTGCCGGTATGGCTGGTATGTGGTCGCCGATTCTGATGACAACACTGACAACAGCGGCCGGTTTTCTGGCCATGCTGAGTTCCGAGTTATTGCCCATGCGTTATTTCGGTTTGTTTGCCGCAGTCGGGATTATTTACGCCTTCATCATTACGATTCTGTTTATTCCCGCAGTCGAGTCGATTCTTCCACATCGGGAGCAGGCATTGAAAAAGCTCGCCTTCGGCGGCTATCTGGACTGGATGAGTCGCATTGTTTTGCATCATCCTCGACGCATCATGGCGATATTTACACTGTTGTTGTTGGGCTCCGCTTATGGTTTGTCACAACTGCAGGTGAATTCATCACTGGTGTCGGAATTTCGTCCGTCCGATCCGATCAGGCTGGCCGACACCGCGCTTAATGCCCATTTTTCCGGCACCAACAGTCTGGATATCATGCTCGATACCGGCGTGCAGGACGGTGTGCTTGATCCGTCATTCTTGAGCGGCATGCGTAAACTTCAGCTGCTGGCTGAACGCGAAGCGGTGGTGGGGGATTCCTCATCAATTGCCGAGTTTCTGGCTGAAATGAACAAGGTGATGCACGAGGGTCAACAGGCGTATCGTGTGACTCCGGACAGTTCCGATCTGGCAGCGCAATATCTGCTGCTGTATTCATTCTCCGGAGCACCGGATGATTTCGATTCGTTCATCACCTCGGACTACAGTCAAGCCCATGTGCGCATCCAGTTGAAAAGTGACAGCAGTGCCGATGCCGAACACCTGGTGCATTTGCTTGAACAGCACCAAAGCGAGTGGTTTCCCGATGCAACGATGGAATTTGCCGGCACGGCCTATACCACGTTTCGTTTTTCCGATCTGATTATCAAGGGGCAGATCCAGTCGTTGCTGCTGGCGCTGGGCTTTATCTTTCTGCTTTGTCTGGCCATGTTCCGGCGTTTGGGAGATGCCGCGCTGGCCCTGTTGCCGGTATCGATTTCGGTGGCTGTCATCTACGGTATTATGGGGCTGATAGGGCTGCCGCTGGAAATCGGAACAGCGGTCACCGGAGCGATGGCGCTCGGTATCGGTGTGGATTTCGCCATTCACTACCTTTATCGCTACCGGTATTATCAGAAGAGGGGACTCGGGCATGACGCGATTGTGACCGCATCCAACGAGGATACCGGGCGGGCATTGCTTTTTAATGCGTTGGTGGTGATCGGCGGTTTTCTGGTGCTGTTGACAGCGCATCTTTACCCGCAGGTGAAACTGGGTGTGCTGGTGGCCGGTTCCATGGCCATCTGTTATCTGGCCAGCTGTTATCTGTTTCCGGTGTTGCTGCGCTCGAAGGCAAATGATTAAAAGGTTTTTATTCTACACCCTCTGTGTTCTTTGCAGTGAAAATTTGTGGCTTGATCAGGCTCAAGCTGTTGAATGGATATTGCACGGGGCGGTGAAAAACGAGACTGCGTATTTTATCAGCGGCGACAAGCGATTCGATAAAATCCAGAACCGACTTGACCTGAAACCGGAAGCGGTGATGGATTCCGGCTGGGAGTTTCGGGGCAGGGTGCTGGCCTGGTATGACACGGCCATGGATGTGAATGCAACCAATAACACCGATTTGACTGCAGGCATCAAGCAGCACTATCGCACCCGCATCGAAAGCAAGGAAGCCTATCTGCTTTATGGTGCGGATGAGTATGATTTTCGCATCGGACAGCAGCAGATTGTCTGGGGCAAGACCGATGGCATCCGCATGCTGGATATCATCAACCCGCTGGACTTACGCGAATTTATTCTTGATGACTTCCTTGATTCGCGTATCGGTCTGTGGTCGGCGCGGTTGAACTATTACGCTGATATCGGCGGTTCCGAGCATGAATTCGAGCTTGTTGCCATTCCTGATGCCAGACCGGCTGAATTTGCGCCATCAGGTTCACGCTGGGGATTTTCGCTGCCGGCAATGCCGCCGGGTATTGCGATTGTTAACCTGGCTACTGAACAGCCCAACTGGTCGTTGAAAAACACCGAGCTGGGATTTGCCTGGCGTGCCAATCTCGGTGGCTGGGATTTGTCGCTGAATTATTTTTATGGCTGGAATGATAGGCCGAATCTTTTTCGGCAACTGCGCGGCACTATACTGACTACGCAGCTCAGGCATTTGCGTATGCATACGGCAGGTGGCTCATTTTCCAATGCGTTCGGTGCCTTTGTGGTGCGAGGTGAAGTGGCGGTGAATGTTGGCGAGGGGATCAACACCACATCGTTACAATGGAACCAGTCCGTTGTGCGGCGAACAACCCTCAACGCGGCCATTGCAGTGGATTACACCAAATTGAACTGGACAGTGGGTGTGCAGTTGTTCGGGCGTCAGATTCTTAACGAACCGTCAGTTGATGCAGCGCTCGGCACAACACCCAACTTTGCCAGTTTGCGTATTGCTACGGATTATATGAATGAAAAACTGAAGCCGGAGATTCTGCTGCTGGCAGATCTTGATGATGGCGGCTTGCTGGCACGCCCCAAAGTCAGTTACGAATTCAGTGATAGCCTTATAGGTATTGCGGGTGGGGATATTATTGCCGGCAGCGGTGGTTTTTTCGGGCAGTTTGCTGCCAATGACCGGGTTTACACTGAAGTCGAGTGGAGTTTTTGAGGTGTCGGGTCGAATGTTTTGTGTCAGGCTTCGCATAGCAGGAGTTGGTGGCGACAGGCAAGCGTTTGATCATCCCGGTACCAATGAGGTTTTCATGAAAAGAATCATATTGTTATTTGTTCTGATGTTTGCATTGAACGGTTGTCTGGTTGGGGCAGCCGTTGGCACTGCTGTCGATGTCGGTATCGAAGTGGTCAAGGTGCCGTTCAAGGTGGGCGGTGCGATTTATGACGGTGTTACCGGAGACGATGAA
>JBHHTY010000160.1:0-3760 GCA_046753565.1 Mariprofundus sp. | reverse complement strand
GCACATGGCCGGATGATTCTCCCTTTTTCCACTGTTGCCGGCGCGAGCGGGAATAGTAATGGGCAAAACCGGTGGCCTGTGTCTGTTCAAAAGCCTCGGCATTCATCCAGGCCATCATCAGCACGCGGCCTGTTACCGCATCCTGTGCAATGGCAGGCACCAGACCAGCCGCATTGAATTTGATTGATTCCAACAAGTTCATACGGACATGCAACCGGAAAATTGTTTTTCCTTTGCGTCCCTTTGCGTCCTTTGCGGTGAAAAAATCATGATGTCAAACTGGCCAGTGCACGGGATGCAGCGGCAATGGTGTTTTCCACATCTTCATCGCTGTGCGCTGCCGACATGAATGCCGCTTCGTATTGTGAGGGCGCTAGATAGACACCTTCATCCAGCATGGCGTTGAAGTAACGGCCGAAGAAACCCAGATCGCAGTGGTTGCTGACATCCGAACAGCATGTCACGGCATCGAGTTCGGTGAAAAAGACCGTGAACATGGCACCGACCTGATTGGCCACAGCAGGTACACCGGCCTGTTTGCAGCCGTCCAGCAGCCCTTCGACCAGACGCGTGGTTTTGTTTTCCAGCACTTCGTAGAAACCCGGTTCACGCAGGCGGGACAGGGTTTCCAGCCCTGCACGCATGGCCAGCGGATTACCGGACAGGGTGCCGGCCTGATAAACAGGGCCATCCGGTGAAATTTTACGCATGATTTCTTCGCGGCCACCGTAAGCGCCGACAGGCAGGCCACCACCGATAATTTTACCCAGACAGGTCAAATCGGGCATGATGCCGAAACGCTCCTGGGCACCGCCGGGACCGACACGGAATCCGCACATCACCTCATCGAAAATCAACAGGGCACCTTCGGCATCGCAGATATCGCGCAGCTGTTGCAGGAATCCATTATCGTTGAGCAGCATGACTCCGGTATTGCCAGGTACCGGCTCCACAATGATGCAGGCGATTTCGCCCTTGTTTTCAGAAAACAGGCGTTGCACGGCATCAATATCGTTGAACGGAGCGGTCAGGGTCAGTTTGGCGTAGTCGGCCGGCACGCCGGCCGAATCGGGTTCGCCGAAAGTGGCAGCACCACTGCCTGCCTTGACCAGAAAACCGTCGGCATGACCATGATAGCCGCCATCGAATTTGATAAATTTGTCGCGCCCGGTAAAGCCTCGTGCCAGTCGCAGGGCACTCATGGTGGCTTCCGAACCGGAGTTGACAAAACGCACCACATCAATTGATGGCACCATATCAACCACCAGTCTGGCCAGATCGATTTCCAGCTCACAGGGCGCGCCAAAGCTCATGCCCTGCTCAGCAGTTTCCTGCACGCCTTTGACGACGGCCGAGTGGGCATGGCCGAGAATCATCGGCCCCCATGAACCGACATAATCGATATAGCGGTTGTTATCCACATCCCAGACATAGGCGCCGGATGCGTGATCAAAAAAGCGGGGCGTGCCGCCGACTGATTTGAAGGCGCGCACCGGCGAATTGACGCCGCCCGGCAACAGCTTTCTGGCCTGATCGAAGTCGTTTTGTGAACGGGTAATGTCTGACATGAACTATCCTTGTTGTGAAAAATACCGTGACGTTAGAAAGCGGGCAGGTATGTGTCAATTATCCTCTGACTTTATATGATATGAAACAAACAACACTGGCAGGGCGTTGCCGGCATTATTTCTGTTGGTTTGTTCGAGATTCGCTTTCGTTTTCCAGCCTGCGGAAGCCTCCGCTTTCCAGAGTTCTTTTTACAGCAGCTTATTCTTCTTTAGCAAGACAAAATGATGGTTTTTACCATCACCTGTAGATCAAACATTTAGGTGCTTGATTTGGGCAGGCCGTTTATGGTCAGCACGGAAACACCGAATGAATCAGTGCTTTTATAAGAATTGCCAGATATTTATTCGTTGGCATATGCGAACAGATTGCGATATGTTTTGAAGCAGGGGGGGCTGCATGAACAATGTATCTGTTGTTGTTGTGGGGCTGGGCTATGTTGGATTGCCTCTTGCTCTGGAATTCGGACGAATCATGCCCACGATCGGGGTCGATACCTCTGAGTATAAAATCAGTGCCTATTCCAACGGTCATGATCCAGCCGGTGAGATGTCTGACGAGATGTTCCAGAAGGCAACACATCTGACATGCACAATGGATGCCGGTCGCATTTCTGAAGCGGATTTTGTTGTCGTAGCTGTTCCGACACCTGTTGATAATGTGCACCGACCTAATCTGGGGTTGCTGAAACGTGCTGCAGAAACAGTAGGGCGATATATGAAGCGCGGTGCGATCGTGGTGTTTGAGTCAACCGTATTTCCCGGCGTTACAGAGGATATCTGTATCCCCATCATGGAAAAAGTATCCGGCATGGTATGTGGGGAAGATTTCAAGGTGGGATATTCACCCGAAAGAATTAACCCCGGTGACAAAGAACACACATTGACCACGATTATAAAGATTGTTGCCGGGCAGGATGCCGAAACCCTTGATAAAATAGCTGAACTGTATAGCGAAATCATTGATGCGGGTGTACACAGAGCACCATCAATCGAGGTTGCCGAAGCAGCCAAGGCGGTCGAAAATACACAGCGTGATTTAAATATTGCCCTGATGAATGAGTTTGCCGTTGCCTTCAAAAAAATGGGTGTTGATACACTCGATGTGTTAGAAGCTGCCGGGACAAAATGGAATTTTTTACCATTCAGGCCTGGTTTGGTCGGAGGCCATTGTATCGGAGTTGACCCGTACTATCTGGTTCATAAAGCAAAAACACTTGGTTATCGACCGAATGTTATTATGGCAGGCCGCAGTATTAATAATGGGATGGGAAAATATGTGGCTGAACAGACTGTTAAGCAGATGATTGCTGCCAACAGGCTTATCAACGGCAGCAAGGTGATTGTCATGGGGTTGAGCTTTAAGGAGGATTGTCGGGATTTACGAAACTCCAGGGTTGTAGATATCATTTCGGAACTTCATGCTTACGGTGTAGTGGTGCAGGTGTATGATCCGATCATCGGGATTGAAGAGGCAAAATCCGAATATGATGTGGATTTGATTACCTATGAGCAGATAACATTGGCAGATGCTGTGGTGGTTGCTGTGCCGCATAAGGAGATACAAGCCATTTCCTTAACTGAACTGTCGAAGAAGGTGGGAGGGGATATTCCGTTTATGGATGTGAAGTCAGTATTTGACAGAAATGCTCTGGCCCAGGCTGGATTCAGAGTCTGGCGGCTATAGGGGCGATTGACTTATGAATGAATCCCGCCATTCCGTGTGGAGCCCAGTCGTGCAAGGCCACTGTTTTCTTGCTTTGCTTCGATTCCTGCTAATGTCCACGTTGCTTGTTTGGGGGATAACCGGTGGTGTTCATTTGGTTTTGGCCGATGTTGTCAGTGATGCCCGCCAATATATGCAAGAAGGTAATGATGATCAGGCAGTTTTCTTGCTGGAACCATGGGTGCGCAAGCATGCGACCAATCATGAAGCATTTTTCCTGTTGGGAATATTGTATGCGCAGCAGGAAAAATATACAAAGGCAATCGAGATGTTTCATCAGGTGTCCGCTTTACAACCGAAACTTGCCGAACCTCATGGCAATCTTGCCGTAATCTACAATGCATTGGGGGAGCCGGAAGCTGCCGCCAGGGAATTGAAAACATTTCTTCATAAAAGGCCCGGTGATCCTGTTATTCTTGAAAATCTTGGCGATATTCAGATTCAGCTGGCATTGAAGAGTTATCAGACT
>JBHHTY010000159.1:0-3766 GCA_046753565.1 Mariprofundus sp. | reverse complement strand
AAGCAGCAGCTCCGGAGCAATTTGACGAGGCCAAAGCGCAGGGCGATCGCTATTTTTATATTCCGGCACTGGGTCGCCATCGTGGCGTTGCCCACTTTTATCTGGAAAACCATCACTCGGATGATCCTGATGCAGATCAGGCGCTGGCCTGCCGCATTGGCAAAGCAGCCATCGATACCTATCTCGCTATTCTGACCGATGCCCTGCAACATTCCGCAGCACCAACTGATGCCCAGCGCCAGGCCCAGCTCGCCTACCACACGCTCTATTTTTTCCAGGTTCTGACACTGGATCGGGGAACGACGACAGGGCTGCTGGTACATGATCAAAACGATGTCGGCATCATGGGTTCGTTGCCTGCCTGCGTGGATTCCGATCTGCTTACTTCGTGGACAGATCATATGCAACCCCCGCAGGATCAACTACTCGAGGCACTGGTCGACGTTCTCCCTGGCACATCTCCGGTGCTGCTGGATACGGGCGTCAAGGAAAAACTGGCCGCAGTGGTTCGTCATCACTACCGCTCACACCCCGAGGCCATGGACATGCAAGCCTCTGGTGCTCTTATTCCATCGACAGTGGATAATCACCGGGGATAATCGAATGCTTCAAACATCAGGAAAATATCCCGGAATTATATTCGCGGCTTATTTGAATGAAGGACAAGTGATGTAAAGAAACGTAACATACGTACCCTGATGAAATGCATACGGTTTCTTCATATATGACTAAAATGTGCATGGACGCACGCATTCAACATGTTCATCAAAGGTGCAGGCACATGAAAATGAAACCCATCTTCCATCTGGATATGAGCGGATACAAAAAAGACGAACCGAAAGCCATGCTTGAAATGGTCGGTGCACAACTTTTCAGCAATCTAACAGACCGATACCCCGAAAATGAAGGCTATGCGGTTCACCGTGTTATCCGTGCCAGATCCAGTCCATTTGCCGCAAAATGGGACATTTATCTGACACGGGGACATTTCTGGAAATTTCAGATTTCTCTGGAAGTGTCCCAATCGAACAACAAAAGGATGTTTCATATTTCCATGGGCCGGAATCTGGACTGGAATGCCATGTATCTGATGGTGGGCATGGTGATCAGTCTGATCAGCCTGACGATTGCATTGGTGAACCCAGCTGAGCCCTTCAATACGAACATCATCCTTCCGATCCTGATCGGGACATTCATCGGCAGTTTTGCGCTTTGCCTGCCCATCCGCTGGATCATCCGACCTTATATTCTCATGCAGGCCAAGCATAATGGTATCGAGCAGTGTGAAGCCCGTATAATCGAAGAAATCAACACGGTAATGCAACGTGCCGGACATATTCCGAACAGGCTATCATCCGACCCGAAAGTCGCGAACTAAAATTGCTGCTTGCCCCCGGGGAAACATCAATTGGAAAAAGATTCCCCGTAGCATGCTTCCCATGCTTCCTGACTGCGAAACTCGACACCAAGCTGTTTAAGCAACCCGTCGTGAATATCATAGATCACACCGATGACATTCACCTTCTGGCCACGCTTCCAGGCCTCACGGATGATCGTATTGCGACAGATATTATGCACCTGAGCCTCGACATTGAGTTCGGCCAGACGCTTGGCGCGTTCGACACGACCCAGATGATTCAACTCTTCGGCATAACGGTTATAAACGAAACGCACCTGGTCCAGCCACAGGTCAACCGGATTGATGCCTCTGTGTTCGAGTGCCGCATTGACACCACCGCAACCGTAGTGGCCGCAAACCACGATATTGGGAACCTTTAACTCATCAATGGCATATTCCAATACCGCCAGACAATTCAGATCGTTGGTCGCAAACACATTGGCTACATTGCGATGCACAAAAACAGAGCCCATCGGCAGGCCGATCAACTGATCGGGCCCCACCCGGGCATCCGAACACCCGATCCACAGGATTTCAGGCTTTTGAATATGTGCAATGGTCTCGAGATAACCCGGGTTCTCTTTTCTGATGCGTTCAGACCACTGCCGGTTGTTTTCCATCATCTGGCTGATTGTCGACATTTGGAAAGTCTAACCCGGCAAGGCAATCAGGCAAGCAGCGCTTCCGAAGCATATGTATGCACCCGCTCCTCTGTCGCGCGATGGATCACACGATCATGCATACGCACAACGGGAGAATACGCACACAGACTCTGACAATCCAGCACATCAATCGTCACACCCTGACATTCCAGCTGCTTTGCCAGAGCCCGGCCTCCGTAATCCCTGCAACGCGGACCATGGCAGATAGCAACCACAGTCGGTCTGCTCATGCGACTTTTCTGGCTTCCCGTTCACGTCTGCCGGGGCGACGCCCACGGGCACTGCGCGGTTTGCGTGGAGAATGCGGATTATGCCGACGGTGTTCCGGTTTGCCGCGCTGCTCAGCAGCTTCCTTATCATCGCCAGGCTGAGGTTCAAAGCCTGCAATCACAACACTCGGGATGCTCTTTTTCATCAAACGCTCGATGCCCCGGAGCAGTTTATCTTCCTCACCACAAACCAGAGACAACGCCTCACCGGTGCGCCCTGCCCGGCCGGTACGACCGATCCGGTGAATATAATCTTCGGCAACATGCGGCAATTCAAAATTGACCACATGCGGCAACTGATCAATATCCAGCCCGCGGGCAGCAATATCCGTGGCCACCAGCACCCGGATACTGCCTTTCTTGAAGTCGGCCAGCGCTCTGGTTCTCGCTGTCTGGCTCTTGTTGCCATGGATGGCTGCAGCATGAATGCCATCGGATTCCAGCTGCTTGGTCAGGCGGTTGGCACCATGTTTGGTTTTGGTGAATACCAGCACCTGTTGCCAGCCACCCTCTGAAACAAGATGCGACAACAACGCCCTCTTTTTCGACTTGCTGACCGGATGCACCACCTGTGTCACCTGATGGGTCGCCTCGTTGCGCGCCACTTCGACATAGACCGGAGATTTCAGAAATCCATTGGCCAGTTGCTTGATTTCGTTGGAGAATGTAGCTGAAAACAGTAGATTCTGACGCTGATTGGGAAGCAGTTTCAGTACACGACGGATATCGTGAATAAACCCCATATCGAGCATACGGTCGGCCTCATCGAGCACAAAAAATTCGATATTCGATAAATCCACCTTACGCTGGTTGGCCAGATCCAGCAAACGTCCCGGTGTCGCCACCAGAACGTCCACGCCGCGACGTAATTTCTCGATCTGCGGGTTGATGCCGACACCACCGAATACTACAGTGGATCGGATCGGCAGATATTTGCCATAGGTGGCAATGCTTTCGCCAACTTGGGCAGCCAGTTCCCGCGTCGGGGTCAACACCAGCGCCCGAACCGGACGTTGCCGCTGTCGTTCCGTATGTTCTTTCTGCATCAGTTGCAGCATGGGCAGCGTGAAGCCGGCTGTTTTGCCCGTACCGGTTTGTGCGCCGGCCAGAATATCGTGCCCTTCGAGCACCACCGGAATGGATTTTTCCTGTACAGGCGTCGGGGTCGTATAGCCCTGATCGTTGACCGCACGAAGGAGTTCGGCTGATAAGCCGAGTTGATCGAATTTCATTATTGTTAATTCCATTGCATCCGAACATGGTCTGTTTGCGAACAAGACTCACCGAGATGTTGAATGCTGTTTTTAGTTTCCGAATCGCCGGACATCAGTGATTGTCCGGTCAGACGAAGAGAAAGACAAATCCTCTTCAGGAGGGGCGCACTCTGCGTGTTCCTGAGCAAAATGCAATGTTTGTTGATTGCCGCTATGACTGAT
>JBHHTY010000158.1:0-3777 GCA_046753565.1 Mariprofundus sp. | reverse complement strand
GCATGGCCAAGTTGCGCCTGTTCGAGGTGCCGGAATATCTCAGTGCTGCCTTTGTACTGGCCTTCCTCGGCCTGATCACACACTACATGCTGGAGGTGGCGGCATGATCTCACTGGCGCAGCAGTTGATAGACGGGCTGGCGGCATTGATGTTGCTGGTTTCCTTTGCCTTGCTGGCACAACACCGCATGTTATCCGTACTGCACTGGTTTGCAGCGCAGGGGATGCTACTTTCTATTACTGCTGCCATCGTGGCCTGGTCCAGTGGGCATGATGAGCTCTATGCATCTGCCGTGATGACCTTGCTGCTCAAGGGAATGCTATTGCCGTGGCTGCTGTGGCGGGTGATTCGCCAACTGCATGTCCACCGTGAAGTCGAGCCGTTGATGAATGTAGCCGTGACCATGCTGCTGGCGCTGGTGATTACGCTGTTCTCATTCCACGTGATTCATCCCATTGAGCAGATTTCAGAGCTGATGACGCGCAATTCGATGTCCATTGCCACAGCCTGTGTTTTTCTGGCTATGTTGATGATGATCACCCGCAAAAAAGCCATTACGCAGGTGGTCGGCTTTCTGGCTGTGGAAAATTCGCTGTTTTTTGCCGCCATTGGCGCCACCAACGGCATGCCGTTGATTGTGGAAATCGGCATTGCATTTGACGTATTAATCGCCGCGCTGATTTTCGGCGTGTTTTTCTTCGAGATTCGCAACACCTTCGATTCGCTGGATGTTGATGCCATGCATGATTCACTCATTCATAAGGATGACGAGGCATGAATATGTTTATCGCCACCCTGCTTTCGCCTTTGCTTGGCGGCCTGTTGCTGGCTTTTATTCGTCATACTGAACTGGCGGCCAGGCTCAATATCCTGACCGGCATCGCGACGTTTGTATTTAGCGTTATGCTGTCCATGCAGGTGGTGGGTCATGATGCGGTCGATGCGATGGGCGGCTGGTTTCATCTGGATGCCTATAATGTATTTCTGGTGGCATTGACCGCTTTTGTCGGGATGACCACCACCATTTTTTCGCGACCCTACATGCAGCACGAACTGGACAACGGGCGGGTTGATAGCAAACGCATGCGTTTGTATCACAGCATGTATCAGTTGTTTCAGTTCGGCATGTTATTGGGCTTTACGACCAATAATATCGGCGTGTTATGGGTATCGCTGGAGATGGCCACGCTGGCCACGGTGCTGCTGGTATCGCTGTATCGCACCCCGGCCTCGATTGCGGCGGCATGGAAATATTTCATTCTCTGCGGCATGGGCATTGCACTGGCATTATTTGGCACGGTACTGGTTTTCTTTGCCGCATCACCGATTCTCGGCCACGGCAATGAAGCATTAACGTGGACAATATTATTGCAGCATGCCAGCGAACTGAATCCGACGGTGATGAGTATTGCCTTTTGCTTTCTGATGGTCGGTTACGGCACCAAGGTCGGCCTGGCCCCGATGCATGCCTGGTTGCCCGATGCACATGGCGAGGGGCCGACACCGGTTTCCGCCGTACTGTCCGGATTGTTATTAAATCTGGCTCTGTATGCGCTGGTGCGCTGCAAGATGTTGGTCGATGGCGCCACCGAAACCGATATGGCCGGTCATATCATGATGGGTTTCGGGCTGTTTTCGCTGGCCATTGCTGCATTCTCTCTGCATAAACAGCGTGATATCAAGCGCATGTTTTCTTTCTCATCGGTGGAGCATATGGCACTGATGACGTTTGCCTTCGGTATCGGCACGCCGCTGGCCACCTTTGCTGCCATGCTGCATATGACAGTACATTCGCTGGTGAAATCGGCGATTTTCTTTACCGTCGGCCATGCCGCACAAGTCATGGGCACGCAGAAGATGGCCGAAATCAGGGGGCTGATCCGGCATCACCCGGGTATCGGCTGGGGATTGTTGATTGGCGTGGCGGCGATTGCCGGTTTTCCGCCCTTCGGCGTATTCATCAGCGAATTCCTGATTTTTTCCGCCGCCCTTGAATCGTATCCGTGGACAACCGTGCCGCTGCTCATTGGCCTGCTCATTGCCATGGCTGGACTGTTCCGTTTTGTGCAACCGATGGTTTATGGTGAAACAGCGGCGCAAGCAGTGCCGGTGCATGTCAATATGACGCCGATTTATTTCCACCTGGCGCTGGCATTGTTGCTGGGGCTGTCGATTCCGGGCTTTCTGGCCGACTGGTATCATCAGGCGGCGGGTCTGATTACTGTTGCGGCCGGTATGGCAGGAGATGCAGTATGAGGTGTCTGGCCAATACATGGTTTGCCGAAAAACTGGGTGATCACGGGATTTATACCACCTATCTGGAAGATCATCATCCGGCCCATATGCCGTGTCTGGAAATTCGCATACTGGATTGGGAGCAGGCCGCCAAAACGGCACGTCTTCTGGAGATGCGGCTGGTCGCAGTATGGGCGACTGAAGGCGGTTGCCATGAACAGGATGAGGGCATGTATGCCTATATGTGTTTTGCTCATCCCGAGCATCGGCATGCTTTGCTACGTACCTTGCTGAGCAAAAAGAATCGCGAGATTCCATCTGTCAGCAAACACTTTATTGCCGCATCCCGTATGGAACGACACATCCAGGATATGTTTGGCATTGATGTCACAAACACACCGGATAACCGCCGCTGGCTGAAGCATGAACACTGGCCGCAGGATGCGCATCCACTGTTGCGCGAGTTTTCCAGGGATACGAAAATGGAATGGATGCAAGGCCAGTATCCATTCGTTCAAAGTGGCAGCGAGGGTGTTTACGAAATTCCGGTCGGGCCTGTGCATGCCGGTATTATCGAGCCCGGCCAGTTCCGCTTTCTGGCTGTCGGCGAACAGATCCTGAATATGGAGCAGCGTTTGGGTTTTGTTCACAAGGGTATTGAAAGGGCTATGAAGGGGCGCACTGCCGAAGAGGGTGTTCGTCTGGCTTCACGCGTTTCCGGCGATAGTACGGTGGGCCATGCCTGGGCCTTTGCCCAGGCATGCGAATATGCCGCCCATATCGGAGTGCCCAAACGGGCCAGTTATTTGCGCGGTGTATTGTGCGAACGGGAGCGCATGGCCAATCATATCGGCGATGTCGGAGCTATTTGCAACGATACCGCCTTCGCTTTCATGCATCACCAGTGTTTACGTTTGCGCGAGGATATGGCGCGATTGCATGCAGAGCTGTTCGGTCATCGGCTGCTGATGGATACCATCGTGGCGGGTGGGGTTGCTGTCGATGTGAATAGGGAAGCACGCCGTAAATTGATCGATCAGACGCGGGCATTGGCAGCGGAAGTCGAGCATTTACGCGCCATCTATGCCGATAATCCAACCATTCAGGAGCGCGTGATCGGTTCAGGGGTGGTGAGTGTCGAGGATGCGCGCGATATTGGCTTGCTTGGTTATGCCGGGCGAGCTTCAGGCGATTATCCGGATGAGCGCATAGAAGAAGCTTATCCGCCCTACGATGAGCTGGATGTGAATATCCCGCAGGGCAAGCTGGGTGATGTGGCGACGCGCGTGTGGGTGCGTTTTGAAGAAATTGCCGATTCCGCGCGTATGATAATCTGGTTGCTGGAGAACCTGCCCGAAGGTGATATCCGGGCCGACTGGCAAGCGCCCGAGCCGGGCATTTCGGGATTTTCGGCCATTGAATCATGGCGCGGCGAAATCGCCTGCTGGCTGCGCTTCGGCACAAAAGGAACGATTGACCGTTACTTTGTGCGTGATCCGTCGGTGATTAACTGGCTGGGGCTGGAACTGGCCGTGCGCGAAG
>JBHHTY010000157.1:0-3842 GCA_046753565.1 Mariprofundus sp. | reverse complement strand
CGTTCAGGCTGATGCGGCAGAAAAGCCCAATATACTGGTCATCATGGGTGATGACATTGGCCGCTTCAATATCAGCGCCAACAATATGGGTATGATGGGTTACAGAACACCGAATATTGACCGCATTGCCCATGAGGGGGTGAATTTCACCGATGCCTATGGCGATCAAAGCTGTACGGCAGGTCGATCAAGCTTTATTACCGGGCAACATCCGATTCGCACCGGTTTAACCAAGGTTGGACTGCCGGGTGCGCCGGAAGGACTCAACAAGAAAGACCCGACACTGGCGGAACTGTTGAAGCCCTATGGCTATGTGTCCGGTCAGTTTGGTAAAAACCATCTGGGTGACCGGGATGAGCATTTGCCAACAAATCACGGCTTCGATGAGTTTTTTGGTAACCTGTATCATCTGAATGCCGAAGAAGAGCCTGAGCACCCGGATTATCCGAAATCTGCAAAATTCAAAAAACAATTCGGCCCTCGCGGCGTGATTCACAGCTATGCCGATGGCAGGGTGGAAGATACTGGTCCACTGACCAAAAAACGCATGGAAACCATCGATGAAGAAGTCACTGCGGCAACGCTGAAGTTCATCGATAAAGCGCATCAGGCGAAAAAACCGTTCTTTGTCTGGTACAACACCACCCGCATGCATATTTTTACGCATTTAAAATCCAAATCTGTCGGCGTTACCGGGCAGGGGCTGTATGCCGACGGCATGGTTGAACACGATGGCATGGTCGGTCAGTTGCTGAACAAGCTGGATCAGCTGGGCATTACCAAAAATACCATTGTGATTTACACCACGGATAACGGTGCGGAGTTAATGTTGTGGCCGGATGGCGGTTACACCATCTTCCGTGGCGAGAAAAACTCCAACTGGGAAGGCGGGTATCGCGTGCCGATGATGGTGCGCTGGCCGGCGCGCATCAAACCGAACCAGATTTCCAATGACATTATTTCCCTGCAAGACTGGTATCCAACACTGATGGCTGCTGTTGGCGACACCCACATCAAGCAGGAACTACTGAAAGGGAAAGTGGTCAATGGCGTGAAATACAAGGTACATCTGGATGGCTACAATTTCTTGCCGGCCCTTACCGGCAAAGCCAAGCACGGGCCACGCAAGGACTTCATCTACAGTTCCGATACGGGTGAAATCGTCGCTGTGCGTCACGGTGACTGGAAAGCCGTATTCCGCGAGCAGCGCGCGCACGGTCTGAGGGTATGGCAGGATCCATGGGTGACATTGCGTGCTCCGGCGTTGTACAACCTGCGCATGGATCCGCTGGAACGCATGGATCATGAAGGGGGCGGATACGAGAAGTGGTTTGCCGAACATATGTTCCTGATCGCGCCGGCCATGGGCGTGGTGGCGAAATTCAAGCAAACCTTCAAAGCCTTCCCTCAACGCCAGAAACCGGGAACTTTTGTACCATAGGAAATATCCATGATGGAAGTGAAGTTGTAATCCGAAGCCTCTGGCAGCATCGCTGTCAGAGGCTTTTTACATGGTTGGACATCCTTTAAACATCAGCCTTCAAATCACTCTGGAAAACTCTATCATCAGCCGGAAAGTTCCCTCATCGGGCCAGACCAAAGGAATCGCTATGACAGATACGCACCGCGCTATTTATCAACTCAAACAACAAATGCAGCTATCCGTGCTGGGGCAGGAACACATTGTCGACAGCCTGATTATATCCATGCTGGCCAATGGCAATCTTCTTCTGGAGGGGCTGCCGGGCACAGCCAAAACCCGTTCGATCAAAACCATGGCCCGGGTGTTGGAAGCTGATCTCGGCCGCATTCAGTTCACTGCGGACCTGTTGCCGTCGGATGTTACCGGTAGCGAGATTTTTCAGGAAGTTGATGGCAAGCAAACCTTAACCTTTCAGAAGGGGCCGGTATTTAATCATCTGGTTCTGGCCGATGAGATCAACCGTGCGCCGGCCAAAGTTCAGGGCGCCTTGCTTGAAGCCATGGAGGAGCGCCAGGTTACCATCGCCGGCCACACTCATGTGTTGCCCGAACTGTTTATGGTACTGGCCACGCAAAACCCGATTGAGCAGGAAGGCACCTATCCACTGCCCGAGGCACAGATGGATCGTTTTCTGATGAAGGTATTTGTGGATTATCCGGATGATGCGACCGAATTGTCGGTAATGCGGCTGGTGCGAAGTGAAGAAAAAACGCTGCAGGATGAGCCGGTGCGCGTATCGCAACAGTCTGTTTTTGCAGCCAGAGAAGAAATTCACGCCCTGCATCTTTCGGAAAACATCGAGCAATACATGGTGGCACTGGTGATGGCGACACGGCATCCGGATCGTTATGAAGGCGCGTTGCAAGAGTGGATTGAAGTCGGTTCCAGCCCGCGCGCCAGCATTGCACTGGATAAATGCGCCCGCGCCCATGCCTGGTTGCAGGGCAAGGATTTTGTCGATCCGGATGATGTGCGCGCCATCGTGCATGCCGTGTTGCGTCATCGCATCGTATTAAGCTACGAGGCCGTGGCCGAAGGTGTTTCGACAGAGCGCGTGATTGATGAGATTATCACACAGGTCGCGGTGGTTTAACATGCAACACGCACGCCCATGAAGCACCCTGACATTTATGTCAGCCTGAAAGAGCTGATGTTGTTGCAACATCAGGCATCCGGATTCAGTTTTCTGCCGCGCCAGCCGGTTCACAGCGTGTTGTCCGGCCGTCATGCGTCCAGGCTGCGCGGTCGTGGTCTGGATTTTGATGAAATGCGCCATTACCGCATCGGTGACGATATTCGCAATCTGGACTGGAAAGTCACCAACCGCACCGGAAAACCGCATGTACGCGTATTCCGCGAAGAACGGGATCGGCCGGTATTTTTGTTGGTGGATCAGCGCATCAATATGTTTTTTGGCAGCCAAATCAGAATGAAGTCGGTGGTCGCAGCACAACTGGCTGCACTGGCGGCATGGCGGGTGTTATCCGCAGGCGACCGGGTCGGGGCAGTGATCTTTACCGACAACAACATCATTGAGGCCAAGCCACGGCGCAGCCGCAAAACGACCATGCAGATTCTGCATCATATTGTTTCCTGCAACCATGCCTTGAGCGCGGACTATGCCGGCAAGCAAAATGATGCCCAGTTGAACAGGGCGCTGAAGCAAACAGAGCGCATCAGTGGCCACGATGGTCTGATTGTTATTATCAGCGATATGAGCGGCTGGGATCAGGAAACGGTCAAACGCATCAAGCGGCTGGCACGGCACAATGATGTGGTTGCCTCGCTGGTATTTGATCCACTGGAACAATCCTTGCCGGATCACAGCCAGCTGGTGCTCAGCGATGGCCACCTGCAGCTGCAGGTGGATACCGGCAAGACAGGACTGGGCAAGGATTATAGCGAGCATTTTGATAATCGCGTCGATAGCCTGCAACAGACATTGCACAGGCATGGCGTGCCGGTGATTCCCCTGCACACCTGCGCACCGGTGCAAGAGCAGATCAAACAGGTGATCGGCAAAAAACGCAACGCAACGCCATGAATATCGAGCACAGCGATACCTTTGGCAACTATCTGATTCACGGCGTGGATGAGATTATCTTGCCTGATGGCATATCGTGGTGGCCATCGGCACCCGGCTGGAAAGTGCTGGGTGTAGTACTGGCATTGTGGTTGATATGGCAGGGGGCAGCCTGGCTGAAACGCTGGTGGCGCAACCGTTATCGCCGGCAGGTATTGCAGGAACTGGCGCAACTGCAAGCAGAAGCCGGCGAACAATGGCATCGTGTGGTCTCGGCCCTGCCTTTTTACCTGAAGGCCACGGCACTGCAGGCCTACCCGCGCCTGCTTGTGGCAT
>JBHHTY010000156.1:0-3846 GCA_046753565.1 Mariprofundus sp. | reverse complement strand
CCCACTCTGCCGCCATCACCAGATCACCTTCATTCTCGCGATCTTCATCATCAGCGAGAATAATCATGCGTCCGGCGCGCAGTTCTTCCAGCAGCTCTTCAGTCGTTGCCAAGCTCATGATTTCTCCGTTGAAAACTGCATCAGCCGCTCAACATAGCGGCCATACATATCAGTTTCGATGTTTACCTTTGCACCAGTCTGCAGGGCATCCAGATTAGTGTGCGACAAGGTATGTGGAATCAGGTTCACGGTAAAGTCATTCCTGCCCACACGATTTACAGTGAGACTAACGCCATTGACTGCCACTGAACCCTTGACCACCACATACCGGGCCAGCTGATCAGGAATTCCGAAACCCATTTCCCGGTGCTCGCCAATCTCGCGTACCGATTGCAGCACACCGATGCCGTCAACATGACCGGTCACCATATGGCCACCAAGCGCATCGCCCACGCGCAGTGCCGGCTCCAGATTCACGGCATCTCCCTCTGCCGCATCAGAAAATGTTGTCAGCCCCAGTGTTTCCAGCGACAGCGTGGCAGAAAATTCATGTTCTGATGCAAAATCGGTAATAGTCAGACAACAACCATTACAGGCCACCGAATCCCCTGGCAGCCAGCTAGCCATATCCAGCCTCGTTGAAAACAGCATATGGGTCTGTTCAGGCTCGCATTCTATCCTCGCAATACGGCCAACATCCTGAATAATTCCTGTAAACATGCAGCGAATACTACATATTACCGCATTCTGTTCACATTAATTCTGGCCGGGTGAGCGACCCTTGCTACTGGATATGAAACAAACTGCGATGTGAGTCCCTGCTTGATGAATGACCGGAGCAGCCATCAAGATAAAATGAAACAGCTATCGCACAATACTCCCCGTTATGGATAATCTGCTTTTATGCAACAGGCTCACCAGCTTTTGAAATCCGTATTCGGTTATGAAAACTTCCGCCATCATCAGGCAGAAATCATTGATACTCTGATCAATGGCCGGGATGTACTAACCCTGATGCCAACCGGTGGCGGAAAATCCATTTGCTACCAGATCCCCGCCCTGATCCGCAGCGGCACAGCCATTGTGGTTTCTCCGCTGATTGCCCTGATGCAGGATCAGGTCGATGCTCTGAAACAGCTTGATATCCGGGCCGCATTTCTGAATTCCACCCTGACATCAGCCGAACAGCGCTTGATTGAGAAGGGTTTGCTGGCCGGAAACCTCGACCTGCTATACATGGCTCCCGAACGTCTGCTCAATGAACAGATGCTTCGCCTCATTGAGCAGTCCGAAATTTCCCTGTTCGCCATTGATGAAGCACATTGCGTCTCCCAATGGGGGCACGATTTCCGCAAGGAATATCAACAGCTATCCATGCTGCACACGCACTTCCCCAATATACCGCGCATTGCGCTGACAGCCACGGCCGATCAACGCACCCGTGATGAAATTATTGAGCAGTTATCATTGCAACAGGCACGGGTTTTTATTAACAGCTTTGACCGACCCAATATCCATTATGCCATTGAAGAGTCCGGTAACAGTCGTGAAGCCTTATGGAAATTCATGGACAAAAATCACCCCGACAGTGCGGGCATCGTATATTGCCTAAGCCGAAAAAATGTTGAAACCACTGCCGAATGGCTCAACAGGAAAGGCAGAACAGCCCTGCCCTATCATGCCGGACTCAATCAGAATGTGCGCCAGCATCACCAGCAACGTTTTCTGCGTGAAGACAGCATCATCATCGTGGCAACAATTGCCTTCGGCATGGGCATTGATAAGCCCGATGTGCGCTTCGTCGCGCATATGAATCTGCCGAAAAATATCGAATCCTATTATCAGGAAACAGGCCGTGCAGGACGAGATGGTCTCCCCTCAGATGCATGGATGAGCTACGGGTTAAAGGATGTCATCAATCTTCGCATGTTCACCGAAAACAGTGATGCCGGAGAACAATTCAAACGGGTCATGCTGCAAAAAACCGATGCCATGCTGGGTTTGTGTGAATTGACATCCTGTCGGCGCCAGGCTCTGCTGGCCTATTTCGATGAAAAACTGGATGAGTCCTGTGGCAACTGCGACAATTGCATCAATCCGCCTGAAACATGGGATGCCACTACCGCAACCCAGAAGGCGTTATCCTGCATTTACCGTACCCGCGAACGATTCGGAACTCAGTACATCATTGATATTCTCACCGGCAAGGATGATGAACGCATTCAGCGCAATGGCCACGATCAATTGCCCACATTCAATATCGGTGGTGAACATTCGGCTATCGAATGGCGTGGTATATTCCGGCAACTGATCGCACACGGTTATCTGGCGACCGATATAGAGGGCTATGGCGTGCTCAAACTGACACCGAAAGCATGGCCCTTACTCAAACGCAGCGAAACACCGGCAACGGTCATGCTGAGAAAATTGCGCAAAGTCAGCTCCAGAAGAAAGAGCAGAAAAATCCGGAACATGTCGGAAAACCTGTCATCAGAGGATGCAGTACTGTTTGAAGCCTTGCGCACGCTACGCAGCAGACTGGCCAGAGAACAAAATGTTCCTCCATATGTGATTTTCCCGGATAAAACACTCACGGAAATGGCTATGGTCAAACCCGGGACTGAAAATCAGATGCTTGATATTCCCGGTGTCGGCGAAACCAAGTTAAAGCGATACGGGCAAGCGTTCCTGAATGAAATCAGTCGCACTGCCCATTCGTAACACCCCTGCCTGATTATCGAATCAGGATATTATCGCCTTTGCCCAGTTTGGGATCAGCAGCCGGCGTATTAATCAGCAAAGTCGATGCACCGCGCATGGCCGCACTCATGGTGTGATCCATCAGGGCATTGTTGGTGCTGCGGTCACGGGGAGATACCAGATCAAAGGTGCTCGCACCGGCAACGGGCACTCCGTGGGTCTGGACATTATACAAGGCATTATCCGGATTACCGTTGACAAACACCCGATCCCAGATGCCTGCCACCGGATGAAATGAAACCGGCATATTGATATTCGCATTCACAAAGAAAATACGCACCCGCTCACCCGGTTTGGACATCAGCGCCCTGGTGGCCCGGCCATCATGAATTGGATCGTAATTGAATGGTTTGCCGTTGATCAGGGCATGCGTCCATCCCTTGTTGGCTACCAGATCCACCACATTATCACCATCCGGAAAATATTGTGACTGCACCAGCACATATTCCCGGTCCGGTCTGGGATAGGTTTTACTGAAATGTCTGGGATCAATAATAATCACACCATACATGCCACGCGCGATATGTTGCGCCAGAGGATTGGAAGCGCAGTGGTACATATACACACCTGCACGCCCAGCCCTGAATACAAAATGCCTGTTATGCCCCGGTCTGACGGAACCGAATTCATTAAGCATATCCACTTCGGCTGCATGGAAATCAATCGAATGCGATTTCTTGTTGGTTTTGGGGTTGATCAGGGTGATATCAATTTCATCTCCCACCGTAGCCCGCACCACCTTGCCCGGTATCATGCCATCATATGTCCATGCTGCATATTTCGTACCTTTGTTATCAATCACAACATCGGATTCCATGGCCGTCAGTGTCACTTTGACAGTTTTGGCAACAGCGACCGAAATACTCGCACCGGCAATCATTACCATGATTGCACATAAAAATATGCCTGTTTTAAATCGATTCATAGTTTTCATGACTGGCCCCTATTCCGTATGTCAGACAATTTTTGAACATGTTAGTCACCTTGAATTGAATCCATTGAATATGTTTTCCGTAGCTTGAACTCTGAACGATTCGATCATAGTGACATGCTGGCATGGATGCCATAATTTGTTACATCAAGGCA
>JBHHTY010000155.1:0-3943 GCA_046753565.1 Mariprofundus sp. | reverse complement strand
GATCGGTGTTCCGGCTGATAGCCCCATATAGTCAAGCGCTCGCTGCCAGCCATCACGCTGCACCTCATCCTTCGCATCGCTCAGGTTCGGCACGGATGCAGTCACAGGCAGCACCATCTCAGGACTGGTTCCCCAGCTCACCTGTGGTGCGATATCTGCCGCATTGAAATCGATCTCGGCATCAAACACGGCGTCGGCATCGCTATGCAGCATACGCCATGCGGCTTCCGCCTCTGCCCACAGATCTGCAGACGGCGCATAAGGACGCCCCTTTACATAGTCGATGGTTACATCATCAACCGCTACCATGCCGCAACGGGCCCCGGCCTCGATGGCCATATTGCAGAGGCTCATGCGCCCCTCCATCGAGAGCGCGCGAATCGCTTCGCCGGCAAACTCCAACGCATAGCCGGTGCCACCGGCCGTACCAATCCGGCCGATGATAAACAGCGCCACATCCTTGCCGGTGATCCCTGCCGGCAACGGGCCATTCACATTGATCCGCTTCACCTTCGGCCTCTTCTGAATCAGGCACTGGGTCGCCAGCACATGCTCCACCTCGGAGGTGCCGATACCCATCGCAATCGAGCCGAAGGCACCATGTGTGGCCGTGTGGGAATCGCCGCATACCACGGTCATTCCGGGCAACGTCAATCCCTGCTCGGGCCCGATCACATGCACAATGCCCTGACGCAGATCATCCATACCAAACTCAGTGATACCGAACTCCCGGCAATTGGTGTCGAGCGCCTCGACCTGCGCCCGTGAAACCGGATCGGAGATCCCCTTGTCGCGATCGGTTGTCGGCACATTGTGATCGGGAGTCGCTACCGCAGCACTCACTTTCCAGGGTTTGCGTCCTGTCAGGCGCAACCCCTCGAACGCCTGCGGACTGGTCACCTCGTGCACCAGATGACGGTCGATATAGAGCAGCGTCGAACCATCGTCATTCTCTTTGACGATATGCTGCTGCCAAACTTTGTCGAATAAGGTCTGTCCCATTGCACTCTCCTGCCAATCAGGCTGCGCAGTGTAGCGAGACGGGCTCAACTTGACCATGCACCAGCACGCACAAAAAAAGCCTGCAGCTCTCGCTACAGGCTTTTCATCTGGTACTCCCAAGGGGAATCGAACCCCTGTTTCCGGCGTGAGAGGCCAGCGTCCTAACCGCTAGACGATGGGAGCATCTTTGCGGGGGTGCGATTTGTACTGTTATTGGTTGTTTCCGTCAATATTTGATACAGAACAGTGCCGCTGCCTGACAGATAGAACACATGCTTCCAGTGCGTTCGCAATCACAAAGCCGGTATGGCATTGGCCGGATCACTGGCTAGAGTGAGCGCGTGACCACCTATCTGATAAAACGCCTGGCAGGCATGATTCCGTTGCTGTTCGGCATCACGATTATTTCCTTCGGCATGATGCATCTGGCTCCCGGAGAACCCAGTGTGGTCGGGCAGGAATTCAACCCCAAAGTATCCGCTCAGGATATCGAGCGTCTGCGTTCCTACTATGGCCTCGATAAACCGTTATACGAACAATACTGGAACTGGCTCGGACGACTGGCAGTACTGGATTTCGGTCAATCATTTTCAGCTGATGGCAGATCTGTACTGGATAAAATCGCCGAACGTATTCCTGTCACCCTGTGGATCAATATCCTGGCCATGCTGCTCATTATTGCCATTGCCATACCCATCGGCATTGCCAGCGCCGTGCGGCGGGATTCATGGTTCGACAAGGGCATGACGGTTTTTGTGTTTATCGGTTTCGCCATTCCATCGTTCTGGCTGGGTTTGTTGCTGATGATCAGTCTCGGCGTCAATCTGGGCTGGTTACCCATTTCCGGCCTGCATGATTACAGCTGGCAACAGATGGGATTCTGGCAGCAGCAGGCGGATATGCTGAAACACCTGATCCTGCCTGTTTTTGTCTCTGCCATCGGCGGACTGGCCGGTATGAGCCGTTTCATGCGTACCGGCATGCTTGAGGTGATTCGCGCCGATTATATTACCACCGCACGCGCCATGGGTGTTCCCGAGGGCACCATCCGTTATCGGCTGGCCCTGAAAAATGCCATGTTACCCATCATCACCCTGCTCGGCCTGTCCATACCCGGCCTGATCGGCGGCTCCGTCATTGTCGAGCAATTATTCTCCCTGCCCGGTATGGGTTTGCTGTTCTTTGAATCCGTGCTGTCGCGCGATTATCCGCTGGTCATGGGTATTACTGTGATTGGTGCTGTGCTTACCCTGCTCGGAAATCTGATTGCTGATTTGTCCTATGCCTGGGTGGATCCGCGCATCCGCCACGGAGCCAAAGGATGATTGCCGAAATACGCAAACTCATGCGCCAGTCCCCCCTGATGCTGATCGGCGGCACACTGGTACTGGGCGTGGCGCTGCTGGCGCTGCTGGCACCGTGGATTGCTCCGTATGATCCCACCGATATTGATGTCAGCGTTATTCTGATGCCACCGTCATGGCAACACTGGTGCGGCACCGATACGCTGGGTCGGGATGTGTTTTCACGCATGCTGTACGGAGCTCGTGTGTCGCTAGCGGTCGGATTTGTCGCGGTGGGAATTTCACTGATACTGGGCCTGATACTGGGGGCTGTTGCCGGATTCTTCGGTGGTCGAACGGATGCCGTACTGATGCGTATTACGGACATGGTGCTCTGTTTCCCCACCTTTTTCCTGATTCTTGCTGTCATCGCTTTTCTGGAACCATCGATATGGAATATCATGATTGTCATTGGCCTGACCTCATGGATGGGGGTGGCGCGACTGGTTCGCGCTGAATTCCTGAGCCTGAGCCGCCGTGAATTCGTCCTGGCTGCACACAGTCTCGGAGCAAGTCCCATTCGGCTGATGTGGCGATATCTGCTGCCCAATGCCATGGGGCCGATTCTGGTTTCGGCGATTCTGGGTATTGCCGGTGCGGTACTGGTTGAGTCCGGCCTTTCCTTTCTGGGCCTTGGCGTACAACCCCCCGATGCCTCCTGGGGTAATATTCTGACCGATGGCAAGGACAATATTCAGATTGCATGGTGGTTGTCCGTTTATCCCGGCATGGCGATTTTAACCACGGTATTGGGTTATAATCTGCTTGGCGAAGGACTACGCGATTATTTCGATCCGAAACTGAGGTAGTAGTGGGAGATGTTCGGGAGACAACAGTCAAAAGCTTTCACCGGCCGTTCCTGCGCATCCATGCGCTCACGGCATTCGGGCATCCTGCCCATCACAGCATTTGCAGAGGAACGCAGAGTAAAGGCACAGTAAAAAAACATTATTATATTCCAGGGTTATGAAGAAAATACACTTTCCAAATACAACCCTCCCATTCAGGACTACAGGTTTTAACTCTGCGAAACTCTGTGTACTCTGCGGTAAATGATTCAGAAAATGACAGATGATACTGCATATATGCAGATAGCCTTGGAACAGGCCGAACTGGCTGCTCAGGCCGGAGAAGTGCCTGTTGGTGCCGTGCTGGTGCTTGAAAACGGAAAAGTTTTTGCCAGCCACAATGCGCCGATCAGCCTGCATGATGCCAGTGCCCATGCGGAAATGCGTGTGATTCGGGCCGCCTGTCGCGCGATACAGAATTACAGGCTGGTTGGCAGTTCGCTGTATGTCACGCTGGAACCATGTGCCATGTGTGCCGGCAGCATCATCCATGCCCGCATCAAACGGATCATATATGCTGCAACCGATCCAAAAACAGGTGCTGTTCGGTCTCTCTACCAGCTACTTTCAGACACCCGATTAAACCATCAACCACAAGTAACAGCAGGCATTCTGGCCGATGAGTCCAGTATGATGTTAAAGCAGTTTTTCAAACGCCGACGTAAAGGAAATGTTGATTAAAGACATCTTGCGTGTCACTACTGTCCCGACGTTTTCCCAAATAAATTCAACTGTTTACGCATATCGCAA
>JBHHTY010000154.1:0-4015 GCA_046753565.1 Mariprofundus sp. | reverse complement strand
AACGGGCTCATGGCGCAATTGGTTAGCGCTACCGGCTCATAACCGGTTGGTTCCAGGTTCGAGTCCTGGTGAGCCCACCATTTTCATACAAATGAACAGTGATGAAAGGATGTATGCATGCCGCCAAAACCGGAAGAAATTGTTGCCATGATTCACCGGAGCATCCCTGATGCTGATGTGCAGGTTCAACTTTATTCTGGTGATGACCATTTTGAAATGGAAGTCGTATCGGCGGCTTTTGCCGGAAAATCCAGAGTGGCACAGCACCAGATGGTGTATGCGGCGCTGGGCGAACATATGAAAGCGGCCATCCATGCGCTGGCTTTGAAGACATCCACCCCCGAGGAGTAGATATGAGTGATTCTGTATTGCAGCAGATTGATGAAGTGATTAAAAATAATGATGTGGTTCTTTTCATGAAAGGAACCCCCGAATTTCCTCAGTGTGGGTTTTCGCAACGTGTGGCTGCTATCCTTGCCGAGCATGATGTGCCTTTTGTTTCTGTGAATGTATTGCTCAACGAGACTGTTCGTCAGGGCATCAAGGACTACTCGGACTGGCCGACCATTCCGCAACTGTATGTGAAGTCCGAGTTTGTGGGCGGTTGCGATATTGTGAGTGAAATGCACGAATCCGGTGAGCTGAAAGAATTACTGGCATCGGTGAAAAAATAAGCGTAAACTGGGCTCTGTAGCGGCAGAGCCTAGATGTTTTTCACACTGCCATTCTTTGCTACCCCAAGGGTGTTGATGCTGTTCGGATTTGTAGCGTTGTTTTTTCGTTCTCGTGGCATTACCTCGCACCTGCAGTTGTATCATCTGAAAGCTTTTTCTGTCTCCGGTTTTGTATGCTGACGGAAACCAGACTATCCCATAAACTCGGGCAGCATCTCGCACTGACGCCCCGGCTGGCGCAAAGCCTGAAAATACTTTCCATGAATTGCATGGAGCTTGAAAATTATCTGGAAACATCCATCGAATCCAATCCCATGCTGGATATGGATATGGTTGTATCAAGCGAGCCGGCGAATCAGGAGCGGGTGCTAAAAACCGTTGAGCAGGAACACTGGAAAGAAGTCGGCGATAACAGATGGGAAACCTTGTATAATACTTCCAGCCGGAATGGCCGGGCGGATGATTTTAGCGATCATGAACAGTTTTTGCCCGAGGAGTTGAGCCTGAGTGATTCCCTGCATGAACAGGTGAATCGCCAGCCCATGTCGGAGCATGAGCGGCAATTGGCCCATCTGCTGATTGATTCACTGGATGATGACGGGTATTTTCGTGCGGATCCGGCCGAATTCGCCAATGAAGTTTCCGATCAGATAAAAACGGATGCGGTTACGGTGAAGCATGTTGTGGAAAATGTGATTCAGCAACTGGAGCCGGCCGGTTTTGCTGCAAGAAACCTGACCGAATGCCTGCTTTTACAGCTGGATGCAGAGCAGGAGGTGGATGCCTGGGCCATACGACTGTTGCTACATTTTCCCGATGCGCTTCAGCTACCGGATGAAGAGCTGGCAGAAACAGTGGAATGTAATGTTGATATAATCCGGCAGATCAGAGCTCGGATGCGACGGCTGGATCCTTTTCCCGGCCACGGACTGCATGGTGATAACAATCATTATATTCGGCCCGAAATTATTTTCAGGCGTAACAACGACAATGACATCGAAATCGATATCCCTGCATCCGGCTGGCAGGGGATTCGTTTGAACGAACGCTGGAAGAAACAGCAATGGCAAGGCAATGACAAGACCTTTATGTCACAGGCTATGAAAGAAGCCAAATGGCTGTTGCATGCGCTGGATCAACGCAGCGAAACGTTGATGAAGGTGGCGCAGTGTTTGGCTCGGCGACAGCGCGCATTTCTGGAGTTCGGTATTCTGGGCTTAAAACCGCTGACGCTTCAGGATGTGGCAAAAGAGGTGGGCCTGCATGAATCAACCGTGTCTCGGGTGACGCATGGCAAATATGCCGATACGCCGGTCGGCCTGATTGAACTGAAACGTTTTTTTTCAGCTGGACTGCCGACACGTGGTGGTGGCATGATCTCTGTTTATCGGGTGCAGCAGCGGGTCAAGGCGATGATCGATTCCGAACCGCCCAATCATCCGGTTTCGGATCAGGCGATTGCCGATCGCCTGCAGGTGGAAGGTATCGAGATTGCCCGCAGAACTGTGGCCAAATACCGGGAACAGTTGGGATTGCCTTCGGGTAGTCAGCGGCGGCGTGCCGCAACAACACGCCGGAAGTACCCTGGAAGGAATCAGGGCGAAAAGAGAGGTATGTGATCTCTTTTCAACAAGTCAGGTGGCTTTATCGCCTGATTTGGCAGGCCTTCCATGACCTGCACGGAATCGCCGATACATCAGCGGTTCTTTACTAAAAAACGGAGGAACAACTATGCAAGTATCCATCACAGGACGTCATGTCGAACTCACCAACCCTTTGAAAGAGTATGTCAGCGATAAGCTGCAACATCTCAAACATTCGTTTGATCATGTTGTGGATGTACACGTTGTGCTTTCGGTGGAAAAGTTTCGGCAACGCTGTGAAGTAAGCATGCAGGCCAACGGGATCAACATTCATGGCAGCCATGAGACAGAAGATATGTATGCATCTATTGATGGTGTGATCGATAAACTGAATCGGCAGCTCAAGCGCTATCGCGCAAAACTGCGCCGGCACCGTAATGTGGCGCAACAACAGGCGCGGCAAATTAAGGTGTCGCACAAGGTGCTGGATTTGGCCAATGATCGCGAGGAACTGAGCGAGGACTATAAGCCGGAGACATTGCGGCATGAGCAGATTGATGCCAAACCGATGAGCGTTGATGAGGCTATCATGCAGCTGGAACTTGGAAGCCGCGACCTGCTGTTTTTCACCAACGATCAGTCTGATCAACTCAATGCCGTGTATCGGCGTCCGGACGGTGCGTTAAGCTGGATTGAGCCGGAAACAGCCTGATTCAAAAGGATATCATATGCCATTGTTAATTCCTGACCACATCAAGCTTGATTCACAGGCGCACAGCAAGCGGGCCCTGATCACAGAGCTGGCCCACGTTTTGACCTCGATCGATCCTGATGCGGTCATGGAAGTTGTGATGGCTCGTGAACAGCTGGGCAGCACCGGTATTGGCCATGGGGTCGCCATACCCCATGGCCGAATGCCTGATCTGACTGCACCGATACTGGCTCTGGCAACGCATATCGAGGGCGTGGATTTCGAGGCAATCGATAGCAATCCGGTTCATATTGTCGTGCTGTTGCTGGTGCCGGATTCCGATGATCGCCAGCATCTGGAATTGTTGGCGCAGTTGGCCAGAAGCCTGCAGCAGGAGAGCTTCCGTCAACAGATCATGAACGCCGACAGTGCGGAAACGGTGGCGGCACTGTTTGCCGGCAGGGTTCATACTGACTGATGCATCAGTCCCGCCGCATCACGATCCGTGAGCTGTTAAGCGAGCAGGGGAAAGCGGCGAAAATGCGTCTGCTGGCAGGGGAAAAGGGACTTGATCGCTATATTGATCATCCGCGTATGCAAAAACCGTCGCTGGCCTTTGCCGGCTATGTCGAGCATCTGAGCGATTATCGCTTACAGGTGATCGGGCAGACTGAAATGAGTTATCTGGCCACCCGCTCGTTTGAGGAACAGAAAAAAGCGGTCGATGCGGTTTTTGATCTTCGCCTTGCCGGCGTGGTGATTACCCGGGGGCAACAGCCGCCTGAATTGATTCTTGAGGCAGCCCGGCGCACGGATACGCCTTTGATGGTCTCCGATTACCCGTCCTCAACCTTTATGACCAATATGCTGCTGTTTCTGTCGCACAGGCTTGCACCGGTGCTCTACCAGCATGGGGTATACATGGATATTTTCGGGCTTGGGGTACTGATTACCGGTGCCAGTGGCATTGGCAAGAGTGAAATCGGGCTGGAGCTGATTTCACGCGGCCATCGCCTGATTGCCGATGATATGGTCGAATTTTCCCGTGAAAGCCCGAAGATTGCGGT
>JBHHTY010000153.1:0-4033 GCA_046753565.1 Mariprofundus sp. | reverse complement strand
TGCCGGGGCAGCCATACTGGAAGCCGGCGGCAATGCTGTGGATGCCGCCATTGCAGCTGTCAGCACATCTTTTTGTGCTGAACCCGTACTGACCGGTGCCGGCGGTGGTGGTTTCATGCTGATTGCAGAGCCTCGCCAATCACCATTGCTTTACGACGGTTTTGCCCGTATGCCGGGGTATATAAAACACCATGGCAACAAACAACCCGGATTCCTCACTTCAGGTTCATCTACGGCCTTGAAAGCCGTGCCGATCGATTTCGGGGATACGGTACAAACCTTCCATATCGGTCAGGCTTCAGTCGGCACACCTTCATTGCTGGCCATGCTGTTTGAAGCCCACCGGCAACATGGAAAAATACCGCTTCGGGAAGTACTGGAACCCGGCATCGAAACAGCCAGAAACGGTATCCGCCTCAATCGTCTTCAGGCATCTTTCATCCAATTACTGCAACCGATTCTGGGCGATTCAGAATCCTGTAAATCACTACATGCACCTGCCGGAAGCCTGCTTGCTGAAGGTGATCTGTTCCGCAATCCGGATCTGGCCAACACCCTTGAAATGCTGGCCATTGATGGCATTGATGAAATGTATCACGGCGATATGGCACGGGCGATTGTCAGCGCCTGCCTGCCTCATGGTCTGCTTGGCATGGATGATATGCGCATGCAACAGGTCAACATCCGAAAACCTTTATCCACCGCTATCTTTGGCGGCACCCTGCTGACCAACCCTCCCCCCTCTTCCGGAGGCCTGTTGATGGCATTTGCAGCCAGTCTGCTTGATCAACTCACGATTCATGATAAAACAGCAAACACGCCATGGCCTGTACTGGTCGCCGAAACCCTGCGTGCAACCAGCCATATGCGCTGTCAGGGGCTGGATGCGCGGATTCATGAAAGCAGCATTGAGACGGAAATACTGAACAACCGGATACTGCATCATCAGGTGGATGATATTCTTCGAAAGCTAGGCGGTAATGCGCAAAATAAAAACCATGAAGCATCCAGCCGGCTTGGCAGCACAACACATATCAGCATTGTCGATAAGGATGGCATGGCTGTTTCACTGACCACCAGTAATGGCGAAGGTTCGGGCATCGTTGTACCCGGGACGGGTATCCATCTGAACAATATGCTGGGTGAGGAGGATATCAACCCGCTGGGGTTTCATGCCCTGCCGGCCGGAACCACGCTCTCCTCAATGATGGCACCATCGGTGTTCATGAAAAATGGACGCCCCGCTGTTGTGCTCGGTAGCGGCGGCTCCAACCGTTTGCGCGGTGCTATTCTGCAGGTGCTGATGCGCCATCTATTACTGGGGCAGCATATTGAGGAAGCTGTGCATGCTCCGCGTCTGCACAATGAAAACGACAGACTTGATTTCGAACCGGATTTTTTATCCTCTCAGGAACAGGCACAGCTCATGCAACTGGGCTGGAAACTCAATCCATGGCAACAGCAAAGCGTCTATTTCGGCGGTGTGCATGCCATCAGCTGCAATATCAACGGGCAATTGCATGGCGGCGGCGATCCGCGCCGTGGCGGCGCAGTCAGGGCATGCACATGAATACCGTATTCATCGCATTCGGCGGCAATCTTGGCGATGTGCCGGGAAATTTCCACTCTGCCCGCCAGTGCATCCGGCAACTGGATGGCATGCAGCTTACCGGTTCGTCACTGCTGTATTGCACGCCACCGCTGGGGCCGGCCGGTCAACCGGATTATTTCAATGCCATGATTGCAGCTGAATCGGAACTGGAGCCGTTTGCATTACTGACAGCTCTGCAAAGCATTGAAACACAGCATGGACGTATCCGGAGCGAACATTGGGGCTCACGCACCCTTGATCTGGATATCATTGCCATCGATTCGCTTGTGGTGGACCATGAACACCTGAATATTCCGCATCCGCAAATGCAATATCGCCAGTTTGTGTTGCGCCCTCTTTGCGATATTGCACCAAACTGGCAACATCCCGAACTGAACAGAACAGCATTACAGCTGCTGGATGCATTATTACAGGCTGGGGAGTCGGCTTTGCCACAGGGGATAGCATGGTAGAACAGAAAAAACTTACCGAAAGAGGACGCCCTCTCAGCCAATGCCATATTGCCATTGAAGGCCCTATCGGCGTAGGCAAAACCACGCTGGCGCAAAAGCTGGCTGATAAAATCGGTTCCGGCACGTTTTTTGAACAGGTGGACGATAATCCCTTCATCGAACTGTTTTATCAGGATCCGTCCCGCCATGCACTGTCCGTGCAGCTGTCATTCCTGTTTTCGCGCCTGAAGCAATGGCAGACCCTGCATCAGCAGGATTTGTTCAGTCAGGGAGTGGTCAGCGACTATCTCTTTGCCAAGGATCATATCTTCGCCACTGTTACGCTATCCGATGAAGAACTGGCGTTGTACGATCAGGTTGCTCGCCTGATTCAGGTGGATATTCACAGCCCGGATCTGGTGATTTACCTGCAATCCAAACCCGATGTCATCATGGAACGCATTCGCCGGCGCAATCGCGGTATGGAACGCGGTTTAAAACTGGATTATCTGCAACAGGTCATCAATGCCTATGACCAGTATTTTTTTCATTATCAGGAAGTACCGCTGCTGATCGTGCAGACCGACCGCATGAATTTTGCCGACAGCGAAGAGGCCGTCGATACCCTGATCGACCGTATCGGCAATATGACCTCACAAACCGAATTCTGGGCGGATTACAGCTAACCTGCATTATATTGTTCATGTACCAACCTCGATAACGTTCAAGCATCTGAATCCAATATCCTGCACTCACTGTTTTGACAACAGATTTGCCCCGGACACATCAGCCCCCTAGAGTCTGCCCATCCTGAAAGACGGTACCCAAGCTGTTTACATAGCCGGACTGAAGCGGAAAGGAAGATATGATGATACAAAACCCCGTCACTGCGGCAACGCTGTTGCGTGCCAGACAGTGCGATGAGAAAACTGCATGGCTGACAGCCTATGATGCAGCCAGCGCCCGAATTGCCGAGGCTGCCGGAGCCGAAGTGCTGCTCGTGGGCGATTCGCTCGGCATGGTCTGCCTGGGTTTTGATTCCACCCTTCCCGTCACCCTTGATCACATGATTCATCATACCGCTGCCGTGGTGCGCGGTCGAAAAAACACATGGGTGGTATGCGATCTGCCTTTCGGCACCTATCAGCAGTCTCCCGAACAGGCTTTTGCATCAAGTGTGCGCATATTACAGGAAACTGGCTGCGATGCGGTGAAGATTGAAGGCGGCGAACACATGGCTGCAAGCATTGGTTTTCTCGCCGAGCGCGGTATTGCCGTGGTTGCCCATATCGGACTGACACCACAATCGGTGAAAAAATTCGGTTCCTACGGCAAACGCGGCAAAGATCATGCTGAACGCGCCCGGCTTCTCAAAGATGCGGAAGCAGTCAACACTGCCGGGGCTGTCAGTCTTGTGCTGGAAAATATCCCGGCCGATCTGGCTGCCGAAATCACGGGTTCTGTTGATATCCCGACTGTCGGTATCGGTGCCGGCCCACATTGCAATGCCCAGGTGCTGGTGTGGAATGATTTGCTGGGTATCTCGGAATCCAACCCGCCCTTTGCACCCGCCTACGCCCATCTGCGCGAAAGCATGACAGATGCCATTTCACGCTGGGTGGACGACGTCAAATCCGGACACTTCCCTGAATGATGCTTTCCCCCTGCCCCTTGCAGATTTGCCGAGCAACATCATTTCGAACGGAATCAAGCTGTGGAACAGCGACCGTTCGAAATAATGTATGCGAGGGTACCCGCAGGGCAAAAATGCCCGGGGTTCTCCTTTCTTGGTTCTTCTTTGGAGACGCAAAGAAGAACGGGGCACTTATGGATTCATTCTCATGATCATTGCCCATACCACGGTAGAAATCCGCCGCTGTTTAAAACCGCAGCGCAACAAAACCATTGCCTTCGTACCCACCATGGGTTGTCTGCATGCCGGCCACATGAGCCTGATTGAAAAAGCCAAAGCACTGGCTGACATCGTGGT
>JBHHTY010000152.1:0-4040 GCA_046753565.1 Mariprofundus sp. | reverse complement strand
GAATTCCGTGACCGGTTGAAAATGGCCGGCGATGATTATGTTCGTGACGATCTGGGGAAACGCTCCAGAAAAGAATTTTCCCTGGTTGTAAAAGCAGCAGAAAACGGACATCTCAACAAGGCCCGAAAAGAGGCAAAGCATGCGCTGCACACCTTTCGTGCCGCATTGACTGTGGCAGCCCGCAAACAGTTTGTGCGCCCGATTTCAAAAAATATTGCCCAGGCCCGCAAGTTTAAAGCCCGCACATATGCTCCGAGTTCACTGGATCATGCACTGAAAACCCAGCAAAAAATCGCACACCTGATCAAAGCCAACCCGAATGCACAAAGCAAAGCCTACTCGCTATTGCTTCAGGGCCAGGAGTCGGCCAATCAAGCCATCCGCATTTCCAAACTGGGCTCGCAGATTGATCGTCATCCTGAAGCCCTAGAATCCTGGATTGATGCCAATGATGCACGCATGGCCGCTCTTGCCGGGGCAATCGGCATCCAGCTGAACCGTTCCCTGAGTCCGGATGCCCAACTGGCACAACTCACACAGGGTATTGAAGACATGAAAACCGAGCATCGCGCCCAAATCAGTGATGCCGAAAAACAGATTCATGCCCTGAGTGAGAAACTGGCCAAATACGAGGGGGAACTTTCCGACATGGCTGAAGTCCGCAGAAAACTGCAACTCAGACGCGAAGCTGAAGCCAAGATCAAGCGACTGACCAAACTGTTCGACCCTGAGATGGTGGAAATTTTACTTACCCCTGATGCGGATGTCATTCTGCGCATGAAAAAACTGAACTTTCTGAGCGGCAGCGCAGTCATTCCACCAAAAGCATATAGCATGCTGGACAACGCCATCAAATCCATTGAAATATTCCCCAACCGAACGGCTCGCATTGAAGGGCATACCGACTTCATGGGAAGCAACGCATACAATCAGGAACTTTCCAAACGCCGTGCTGATGCTGTTCGTGACTACCTGTTACTGCAGATGCCCGGCAATGAAGCGCGCTTCTCCACCATTGGCCTCGGCGAGGAAAAGCCCATCGCCAATAATGAAACCGCAGAAGGCCGAACCAAAAACCGTCGCATTGATATCATTCTGCTTGCTCCTCCGGCAATCGACATGGATAAGTAAGCCCATGCGTAGCATTTGCCGGAATCATGTTTGCCGGCAACCAACTTAGTAAATAAAGTCATAACCACGCTTTTTCCAAGCGACCTGTATTCAGCCCTCAGAGCAGCCCTCGGGGGGCTGAATACACATATCACTGGAGACACGATTCCTGCCAACGTGCTTTTTTCACCTGTTTAAGCAGCCTGTAAAAGGTCCATTCATGCATCAACATAACTTCAACTGAAAAAGTGAAATGCCGGAAAATAAAGCACAAATAGAAAATCCAAGCTCAGGGTCGCTTTTTGAAGCCTAATCCGCTAGTGTGCGCCTGCAAATTTTACTGGTAACATTTATACAAGGCTTTTCAAATACACCAACCGGAGGGGTTATACATGGCTAGCGTAAGCGATCTGAAAATTGATTTGGTAGAAGTATGTGAGGCAGCGGCACGAGCCTGCGCCCCGTTTGTCGGCTCCGGCCAGAAAGATGAAGGTGACGGTCTGGCTGTAGATGCCATGCGTGAGCGTATCAATCAGGTCAAGATGAAAGGCGTCATTGTCATTGGCGAAGGCGCCAAGGATGAGGCCCCTGCCCTGTACGACGATGAGCCTGTCGGCACCGGTGAAGGTATCGGCGTGGATATCGCCGTTGACCCGATTGAAGGTACCAATTTGTTTGCCAAGGATATGCCCGGTTCAATTGTGACGCTGGCAGCTGCACCTGCAGGCAGCATGTATCGCCCCGGCTCCTGTTT
Organism: Mariprofundus sp.; assembly: GCA_046753565.1. GTDB lineage: Bacteria > Pseudomonadota > Zetaproteobacteria > Mariprofundales > Mariprofundaceae > Mariprofundus. Next base: position 2,176 of record JBHHTY010000152.1, on the reverse strand, counting down.
CTATATGGACAAACAGGTTTATCCAAAAGCTGCACGCGGCAAAATCGATCCTGAAGCGCCGGTAGCAGATCGCTTGCAGACACTGGCCAAAGCACTCGGTAAAGATATCAAGGAAATTCGTGTTTTTGTACTCGACAAGCCACGCCATCAGGACATAATCAAGGAAATCTATGCCTGCGGAGCCAAAGTTCGACTGGCTACAGATGGCGATGTAAACGGTGCGATTCAGGCTGTGCTCAACATGGGTTCCGATGCCCTGTTTGGTATTGGCGGCACGCCGGAAGGTATTGTTACCGCCTGTGCGGCACGCGCCATGGGGGCAGAAATGTTCGGCCGCATGGCTCCGCAGAAAGATTTTGAAATCAAGCTGTGCGAGGAAGAAGGTATCGACACCACACGCATTATTACACGTGATGAACTGGTAACTTCCGATGACTGCATGTTCATTGCCACCGGTCTGACCAGCGGTGCATATGTGCATCATGTGAAGCTTGGCTCTGATGCTGATGGCCGCTATATGACCACGGATACCGTTGTATTGTCCGGATCGGTAGGAAATATCCGCCGCGTCCAGACCACACTACACGTTTAGTGCTAAGTAAGATTTAGATAACAAGCATTTCCCATAATTTTTTGTTATGGGGAAAATAACAACTACTGATTGGGCATGATGAACCTATATATATATAGTTCCGCCCCGTCGTTTAACATAGACCTATTCTGATAAGGGGATAAAAACACATGACAAATAGCAGCCGTAGACACTTGGCCAATGCCGTTCGAGCACTCGCAATGGATGGCGTACAAAAAGCAAATTCCGGACATCCGGGCGCTCCGATGGGCATGGCGGATATCGCCGAAGTCCTGTGGAATGATTATATGCAGCATAATCCGAACAACCCTAAATGGGCGGATCGCGACCGTTTCATTCTGTCCAATGGCCATGGCTCCATGCTGATTTATTCCCTGCTGCATCTGACCGGTTACGATCTGGGTATTGATGATCTGAAACAGTTCCGCCAGCTACACTCCCGCACACCGGGTCACCCGGAATACGGTTATGCACCGGGTGTTGAAACCACTACCGGCCCGCTGGGCCAGGGTATCACCAATGGCGTGGGCATGGCGATTGCCGAATCCATGCTGGCCGGCCAGTTCAACAAGCCGGGTCACAATATTGTCGATCACAATACTTACGTGTTCCTCGGTGACGGCTGCATGATGGAAGGCATTTCGCACGAAGCATGTTCACTGGCCGGCACCCTCGGCCTCGGTAAACTGATTGCATTCTGGGATGACAACGGCATTTCCATCGACGGTGAAGTTGAAGGCTGGTTTACCGATGATACCCCGGGGCGTTTTGAAGCCTACGGCTGGCAGGTTATCCGCAATGTGGACGGCCATGATGCAGAAGAAATCAAGGCTGCCATTGAAACCGCCCGCGCTGAAACCGGCAAACCGACCATGATCTGTTGCAAAACCGTGATCGGCTTTGGTTCTCCGAACATGGCCGGCTCGCATGACTGTCACGGAGCAGCTCTCGGTGATGAAGAAATCGCTCTGGTTCGCAAGGAACTGGGCTGGGATGCTGCTCCGTTTGAAATCCCTGAAGATGTCTATGCAGGCTGGGACAACAAGGAAGCCGGTGCTGCTGCTGAAGCGGAATGGAACGCGCGTTTTGCCGCATACAAAGCGGAATTCCCGGAACTGGCAGCTGAATTTGAACGTCGTCAGGCAGGCACCTTGCCGGCGGACTGGGAATCCACCATGACTGGCTGGATCAATGAGCTTCGCGAAGAGAAACCCGGCTGGGCTACACGTGTAGCATCCGGCAAGACCATTGCCAAAATTGCCGGCGTACTACCAGAAATTGTTGGCGGTTCTGCAGATCTGGCACCATCGAACAACACAAAATGGCCTGGTGCGGAAGCATTCTCGTCTGATACCCCTGCCGGCAACTACATGCACTGGGGTGTGCGTGAGTTCGGTATGTCTGCTGCCATGAACGGTATCGCCCTGCACGGCGGCTGCATTCCGTTCGGTGCCACATTCCTGATGTTTATGGAATATGCCCGTAACGCCCTGCGCATGGCAGCACTGATGAAAATCCAGACCCTGTTCGTATATACCCATGATTCCATCGGTCTGGGTGAAGATGGTCCAACCCACCAGCCTG
>JBHHTY010000151.1:0-4058 GCA_046753565.1 Mariprofundus sp. | reverse complement strand
AATTCACATGCGCCGGATACGGAATGGCGAACCACCAGCACATGCGGTCGCATGGCCGCCAGCGTCTGGCCGGTATCGAGCAGCGATTCACCCTTTTTGGTGGCACTGGTCGAGGCGGAAATGTTGATCACATCCGCCGACAAACGTTTGCCGGCCAGTTCAAAACTGGTACGGGTGCGGGTGGAATTTTCAAAAAAAAGGTTGATGATGGTCTTGCCACGCAATGTCGGAGCTTTTTTCAGTGGTCGCCGGTTGATATCAATAAAGGACTCGCCGAGATTCAATACATACTCAATCTGTTCCTTATCCATGCCTGCGATGCCGAACAAATGTTGCATAGGTTGCATTATTTCACCTGCCTTTGTTCAATATGCCATGCCTCACCGGTGATCAGATCTACCGTACAGGTGGCCGGCGCCGCGTGTTTCAGGCCCGCACAGTCCGCACTGATCGGCAATTGTCGCCCCCCCCGGTCCACCAGAATAGCCAGTTGAATGGATGCCGGTCGCCCGTAATCGAACAACACATCCATAGCTGCCCGGATGGTTCTGCCTGTGTATAACACATCGTCCACCAGCCAGATATGTTTGCCACTGACATCAAAGGGTAAATCACTGGGTCGAACTTCCGGATTCGGACCAATCGTATCGAGATCATCCCGGTAAAAACTGATATCAAGATTGCCACGGCAGACGCTGTGGCCAGCCTGCTCAAGGCACTGCTGAATGGCGTCGGCCACTTTGGCTCCGCCGCGCTGGATGCCGACCAGACAGACTTCAGTTTCCGTCAGGCGACTGGCGATTTGTTCCGACATCTGATCCAGCGCAGTGGCAACCGCTGAAGGGGCGAACAACATGGTGTCATTCATGGTTTCAACTCCGGGTGTGCCGACAAAAAGTCTTCGAGAATTACCGCTGCAGCAGTTTGATCCAGTTTGGCTTTCACCTTTTTTTCGTTGAGCCCCTGTGCAAAAAGCCGCTCCTTGGCTGTCCAGGTCGAGAGTCGTTCATCCTGAAAAACGACAGGCAGCGAACAAACGGATTCAAGCTCTTTAACTGCCGCACGCGCATCGGCGGCCTGAACACCTTCGCTGCCATCCATATTCATGGGCAGTCCTGCCACAATGCCTTTGGAACCGTATTCCCGGATCAGCTTAAGCACCTGATGAGGCCAGCCCTGATCACGCCGATGCAGACAGGTCACGCCGCGACAGGAGAAAGCCATGCGATCGCATACCGCCACGCCGATGCGTTTTATGCCGATATCCAGTGCAATCAGCGGCAGTTGAAGATGTTCGGTAATAGCATGTTCAGACATGGAATCCGCTTCGGAAAGAAAACGGGAGGCATCTGCTCCGGCTTCAGGCGTCACGGGATCAATAGTTGAGCAGAATGCGGCTGTCATCAAATCCGAGATTCTGCAATGTTTCCGTGCAGGCGTCCACCATGGCGCTCATGCCGGCCAGGCAGGCCACTGAATTGGCCCCATCAAGCGCATCACTCTCAAGTGCATGCTGTACATAACCAATCGGCCCATCCCAGCTTTCATGGCCCATCTCCAGCGAGATGGAAACCTCGATGCCGTGTTTGGCCAACTCATCCAGCTCATCGGTCAACAATTGATGCATTTCGGTGAGGAAACCGGCATAAATCACCACTTTTCCGAAGTCCTCACGATGGCGCACAATATTGAGGCACACGCTGTGTAACGGTGCAATACCAGTGCCTGCACCTATCAGGTACACATTCTTGCCCTTGAACGGGGTAAGATCGAAGCCCTTGCCCATGGGCCCTTCCACTTCCAGCTGCGCTCCGACTTCAATATCACAGAGATAGGATGACAGAGGCCCTGCATCCTTGATAAAAAACTCGAACACTTCCGGATCGTCGGGGGCTGAGGCAATGGCAAAATAACCGGGAGCCGGATCAGTCACGCCGGGCAAGCCGAGCAGCACAAACTGGCCGGGAAGAAATGAGTCCAGAGCCCCGTTCAACGGCTCCAGCGTCAGCTTTATCACGGTATCCCTGCAATCGGGCGTGGTTTTGCGGATATTTTCTTTCACCCGCATTCGATATGTAGAAGAGTGTTGCACCAGAACATCGACCTCCGAACTCTTGCCTGACAAGGGGGCTGTATTGGATAGAAGGGGAGCAGAAGATGCAAGCATCAAAATGCCTTGAACTGAGAATTCCGGCACGTGAGATCAGCGAAGAGGCTTTTGAGGCTCTGGCCGGGGAACTCGGGGCTCTTGGTCTGGCCGAAGAAACCGATGCAGACTCCGACTTCACCGAACGTGTGGCCTGGTTCGCTGTGGATGATCATGAAACCGGACTGCGCGAACAGGTCAGTGCCGCCTCACTGGCCCGGGGCGTTGCCTCGGAATACATCACGCTCAACACGCTGGAACAGCAAAACTGGGAAACCGCATGGCAGAAAGACTGGCATGCCATGCCGGTTGGCAAAAACCTTTGGATCCGACCATCCTTCTGTGATGCGCCGGCAGACGGGCGCATTGATATTGTACTCGATCCCGGCATGGCCTTCGGTACCGGCACGCATCCGACCACCCGGCTTTGCCTTGAAGCCGTTGAGCGCGTCTGCACGGAAAACCCGCCCGCCACACTGCTCGATATGGGAGCTGGCTCCGGCCTGCTGGCCATTGCCGCACTGAAAATGGGGGCAAAATCTGCTCTGGCAATTGATATGGAAGAGGATTCGGTGCAAGCCTGTCATGCCAATGCCGCTATCAATGATGTCCATCTGGATGTCAGGCTGGACGATACGCCGCCGGATCAGGCGTTTGATCTTGTCGTGGCCAATATTCTAGCTGCACCACTGGTGTGGATGGCAAAAGAGTTAAGCGCCACCGTTGGCAATCATCTGATCCTGTCCGGCTTGCTGACCACGCAGGTGGATGATGTTGTTGCTGCCTATATTGCTGAAGGGCTTGCCGAGATTCGTCGTGATCATCAGGGCGAATGGGCCTCGGTTGAATTGAGATGCTGATGGCTCCAGTTGAACCCAGAGCGGCTCGTTGTTCTTTTCTGTTTTCAATGAGTTCAGCCAGAGTCGCCAGATTTTGAAATAGGCCTGTGCGGAAACATCGTCAAAATCATTATGGCCACCGGGCAATGATGCACGCAGCTTGGGCCCGGGATGGGCTGAAAAAACACGATCAGCCATACCCTTGGGAATAATTTCATCCGATTCGGCGCTGACAAGCAGCAGCGGCACCCTCAATTCATGCACGGCGGCTTCGGTACTCAGCTGTGTTTTCACAAACCAGCGCAATGGCAACCACGGATAATATGCTTCAGACATATCCGGCACACTGGTAAACGGCGCTTCCAGGGCCAGCCCGGCCGGGTTCACTTTTGTCGCCAGTTTGGCGGCCACTGCACAACCCAGACTACGTCCGGCGATAATGATATTACCCGGTATCAATCCGTAATCCTTGACCAGTAATGACCACGCCGCTTGTGCATCGGCATTAAGCCCTGCCTCATTCGGCGCGCCTTCACTTTTCCCGTAACCCCGGTAATCAAAAGCAAATACCGCCAGTCCCATGGCGTGCCAGCGATGATACTGCCGGATACGGTTACTCATATTGCCGCCGTTCCCATGCAGATGAAGCAGGGTGAAACGGGAGTGTGTATGCGGCATATACCAGCCATGCAGGGTGATTCCATCCTTGCTTTTGAAACTGACATTACGAAAAACAAGACCGACATCTTTTGGCGTTTGCGCCAGCACTTTGTCCGGAAAATACAGGTAGTCATTTTCGAAACTCAGCATATAGACCATGTTTCCGCCGATGACGAATAGTATGAGCGCGAGTAGCCGGAAAAATATTTTCATATCAAGCCGACCATCGCAGACAATGAGAATATGCACAAGTTGTCCGGTATTTTATCATAAAGGCAAGGGCCTAACGCGAAAAATGGACGTGACATTGAGTCACGGTTATTTTCATAAAAACACAGGCCTAACGCGAAAGAGCCAAGTGACATTGAGTCACGGTTATTTTCATAAAAACACAGGCCTAACGCGAAAGAGCC
>JBHHTY010000150.1:0-4079 GCA_046753565.1 Mariprofundus sp. | reverse complement strand
GCAGGGCATAGACCATGGTAGCAATTTTTCTGGCGGCTTCAGCTTTCTGCTGATCCTGGCTGCCGGCTTCGGACACGGATTCTGAAGCCTCCTCCGAAATGGGTTCCTGAACTGATTCATGCATGATTTTCTCCTTGTGACTGCCCCACATCCAGCACCAGCTTACCGCACATACCACCCGCTTCAAGCATTTGATGTGCTTTTACCACATCTTCAAGCGCAAACACTTCGGAAACAGCAACAGACAGCTTCTTCTGATCAAAAAACTGGGCGCATTGTTCGAGAATATCGCCATGATGTTCCGCCGCTTCCATGATCCCCGTCACCATCGGCGTCAACATCAACTCCTGCGACACCCGGATATTGCGCAGACGAACGGTTTTCCAGTCGGTATCCTCTGGCACCTGCAAAATGGTCACGATATCACCATAAATTCGCGTGGCACCAACCAGCTGATGAAATGCATCACCGCCTACAGTGTCAAAAGCCACATCCACACCCTTGCCGTCTGTCCAGCCCAGCAATGTCTGCGTCACATCCTGCTGGCGATAATTGATCACCAGATCCGCCCCCAGTGTGATCACCACTTCGGCTTTTTCCTGTGAGCTGACGGTCGTAGCCACTTCGCAGCCAGCCAGTTTGGCCAGCTGAATCGCAACATGGCCAACCCCACCGGCACCGGAATGAACCAATATTTTCTGGCCACCATGAATGCGCGCCCGATCAAACAAAGACTCCCATGCCGTAATCAGCACCAGCGGCGCTGCGGCGGCATCGACAAAATCTATACAGTCCGGTTTGGCGGCGACAAAGGGTTCCGGCACGGCGATATATTCGGCGTAATTCCCCGCCTTCTGCCCCAGACCACCGTAACAGTAATACACCGCATCACCGGGCTCAAAACGGGTCACATCCGGGCCCACCTCCTGAACCACACCACTGCCATCACAACCGAGAATGGCTGGCAGGGCTTCGTGAAAATAAAGCCCTCTGGCACGCAACTTGGTGTCTATCGGATTGATGCCTGCCGCCATGATCTGCACCAGCACCTCGTTCTTGCCGCAAGCCGGCCGATCCACTTCCGCAGCAATCAACGCATCCGGCGAACCGGTTTCACTCATCAATATGGCACGCATCAATACCTCCTTGATCCGGTTGAGCCATACAAACCGACCCGACTGACAGCAAGCCCAACAAGGTCACGATAGAAAATCAATAGTGGCTTCTATTACAAAGTGAAAATGAACGCAAAAAACTAAACCCGTGTCATTTGTATTTTCCCGGCGTAAAATACCGGCTCATCTATGACACATTCCAAGACACCCGGTTTCGAACCTTTCATGCAGACAGCTCAACGCATTGAGCTTTTCGATACCACGCTGCGCGACGGCGCACAAACCGCCGGTATCAGTTTTTCCGTCAAGGATAAAATACGCATTGCCGAACGGCTTGCCGATTTTGGAATCGACTGGATCGAGGGAGGCTGGCCCGGCGCCAGCCCCAAGGATGATCTTTTCTTCGAACAGATGCGCCAGCGCAACTGGCGGCACAGCAAATTGGTAGCTTTCGGTTCAACCGCTCGCCCCGGTCATGCCGTGCACAAAGATCAGGGGTTGAACCGGCTGATCGGAAGTGGTGCCGATGCCATCTGTATTTTCGGTAAAAGCTGGGATGTGCATGTCACCACAGCACTGAATATCACACTGGACGAAAACCTTGCTCTGGTACGAGAGTCGATCGCCTTTCTGAAACAGCATGTCGATACCGTATTTTTTGATGCCGAACACTTCTTCGACGGATTCGGAGCCAACGAATCGTATGCCCTGCAGGTGCTGGAAGCGGCTGCCGAAGCCGGTGCGGACACACTGGTATTATGTGACACCAACGGCGGTTCGATTCCATTCCCTGTTTTCGATGTAGTGACACGGGTCAAACAGCATCTGCCGGAACAAAAACTCGGCATTCATACCCACAACGATTGCGAAATGAGCGTGGCCAATTCAGTGGCTGCCGTACGTGCCGGGGTGCAGCAGGTACAGGGCACCATCAACGGCGTGGGCGAGCGGTGCGGCAATGCCAACCTGATTTCCATTATCCCGATTCTGCAACTCAAGGTGGGCATTGATTGCGGCATTTCAGACCAGCAGCTGACCCGCCTTTCATCCCTGTCACAATTCGTCAATGAAATGGCTAACCGCCTACCATGGCAGCATCAGCCGTTTGTCGGCCAGAATGCTTTTGCCCATAAAGGCGGCATCCATGTCTCGGCCATCCGAAAGCAACGCAGTCTATACGAACATATTGATCCGGCTCTGGTCGGCAACGGGCAACGAATTCTGGTATCTGATCAGGCCGGCCGCAGCAATATTCTGAGCAAATTGCAACAACTGGAACCGGATACTGGAATCGACCCGGCCAACCCGATGGTGACCGAAGCCTTGAAGCGCATCAAGGAACTTGAGGCCAGCGGCTATGCTTTCGAAGGTGCGGATGCCTCATTCCAGCTGTTGCTGCGTCGCTCCATGCAGCGTTTTCAGCGCCATTTCGAGCTGGTGCGTTTCCGTGTATTCGATGAAAAACGCGGGCATGAACTTTCCTCCGAATCCGAAGCCACCGTTCAGGTGCGTGTCGGCGGTCGCTTAAAACATGCCGCAGCACTGGGCAACGGCCCGGTCAATGCCATGGACAAAGCGCTCCGCGCGGCACTGGTAGATGCCTATCCGGGACTGGAATCGATGTTTCTTACCGATTTCAAGGTGCGCGTACTGACCACCAGAGAAGCTACCGAAGCGGCAGTGCGTGTATTGATCGAATCATCAGACGGCACAAGAAAATGGAATACTGTCGGGGTTTCCACCGATGTACTGGAAGCCACCTATCGGGCTCTGAATGATGCCATTGAATACAAACTGGTGATGGATCAGGTACCTCCTCCGGAAACGGAGAATGGTAGAACAGTCAGAAAAAGACACCCCGAATCTACCAAGTCATAATCGTGGAGGTACAATATGCCGGAAACCAATGCGCTGGAAAACAAACCCTGTGTTCCCTGTCAGGGAGGCGTCGCCCCCATGAACACTACAGAGGCCCGTGCCATTCTGCCCGCTGTCGCAGGTTGGCAACTTGATGATAGCGCCACAAAAATCAGCCGTTCATTCACATTCCGGAATTTTGTAAAAGCACAGAATTTTGCTGTCAGGGTGGGAGAACTATCAGAGCTGGAAAATCATCATCCCGACATTTGTTACGGATGGGGATTCTGTACCATTGTGTTTTACACCCACAAAATTGGCGGACTGCACGAAAATGATTTCATTATGGCAGCCAAAGTGAACGCGCTGGATTGTAATAAATAAACCTTCGAAACAGATGGAAACCATATCCGTGCTGGCTGTATTAAAGTAAATTCTGTAAATTTTGTGATGCAGGACATCGTATGATGGTATGAAATCATATAGAAGCTGCATAGTCGTCATCGTGCCTTGTTGCACCGTAGCGACTCAAGGGTAAAACAAGGAGAATAAGATGAATATTCAATCTGTCGCAGTCGGTGTTGTCACAGGACTTTTATTCATGGGAGTCAACCTCCCCCATAAAGCAACAAACACTGGCATGGTCACATATTCAGGCTTCATGCCCGCAGCCTCTGCCGAAGAGAAGAAGAGTAAAGCAATGGATAAGGCCTCTTCATCACCTTTGATTTGCCAGTGCCAGGCTGTAGCCGATGCAAAAGACAAGGTGGATAAGGCAGACAAGGCAAGTAAAGACGCCAAAGACAAGGCGGATAAAGCCGCCAAGGCAAGCAAAGATGCCAAAGATAAAGCTGATAAAGCCAGCAAGGACAAGGCCGAGAAAGCTTATAAAGATGCCAAAGACAATAAGGACAAGGCGGATAAAGCCTATGAAGAAGCCAAGTCCAGCAAAGAAAAGGCCGATAAGGATAAACGGGATATAGATGAACTGGTTAAAACAGGCTCTCCCTGCACGTGTCCCGATGGCAGCAAGGGCTTCTGGGGAGCCGACCCGACAGGTGGCGGAGCCGGAGGCTCTTCGTCCGGAAGCCCGGCACCGGAAGCCTT
>JBHHTY010000149.1:0-4084 GCA_046753565.1 Mariprofundus sp. | reverse complement strand
GATGAAAGAATAACAGCTATACTGAGGACAAAGCGCTTGTAATGGAGGCTGCCATGCTCTGGATTTTATTGCCGGTCATTTTGTTCGGGTTGTTGTTCCTGCTGGTACATGGCGGCATTGAATTGCAGGCATGGCTAGGAATACTGGCACTGGCCGATGTGGTGCTGATGTTTGCCGGTATGAATGGATGGATCGGTTTTCTCCTGTTATTACTGATTACTGCTGTTTTTGTCTTTTTTTCGCTGGATGATATTCGCAAAAAATGGGTGACCACACCGGTCAGGAATATCATCAGAAAAGCATTGCCACCGATGTCGGATACTGAAAAAGCAGCGATTGAGGCAGGTACCGTATGGTGGGATGCCCAGCTGTTTCAGGGCAATCCGGATTGGGATGTCCTGCTGAAAACTGCAACGCCGAAATTGACGGAAGAAGAACAGGCCTTTATCGACGGCCCGACAGAAGAGCTTTGCGCCATGCTGGATGACTGGCAGATCAATCATGAATTGCGTGATTTGCCGGAGCCGGCCTGGAATTTTATCAAGCAGAATGGTTTCTTTGCCATGATTATCCCCAGGGGCTTTGGTGGTCTGGGGTTTTCTGCCTATGCACATTCATGTGTGATCCAGAAAATAGCCAGCCGAAGTTCAGCTGCTGCAGTCACCGTCATGGTGCCCAATTCACTGGGCCCGGCTGAATTGCTGATGGCATACGGCACGGATGATCAGAAGCAATATTATTTGCCGCGTCTGGCTGCCGGGGAAGAAGTCCCCTGTTTTGCCCTGACGGCCCCATCGGCCGGTTCGGATGCCGGCGCCATCCCGGATACCGGTATCGTCTGCAAGGCTGAGTTTGAAGGCAATGAAACACTCGGTCTGCTGCTGAACTGGGAAAAACGCTATATCACGCTTGGCCCTGTTGCTACGGTGCTGGGACTGGCATTCCATGTCTATGATCCCGAGCATTTACTGGGTGAGGATGAAGACCTGGGTATTACCTGTGCCCTGATTCCAGTCGATACGGCCGGCGTGGAAATCGGACGGCGTCATGATCCGTTGAATATCGCCTTTCAGAATGGACCCAATTCAGGAACGGATGTGTTTATTCCGATGGACTGGGTGATTGGTGGACAGGATATGATTGGCCACGGCTGGCGGATGCTGGTTGAACGATTATCCATCGGACGCGGTATTTCACTGCCATCTCTGAGTGCAGCAGCCGGCAAAATGGCCTGCGATACCACAGGCGCTTATGCGCGTTTTCGCAAGCAGTTCAAAACCTCGATCGGTAGATTTGAAGGTGTTGAAGAAGCATTGGCGAGAATCGGCGGGTTGACCTATATGATGGATGCCGGAGTTCGCCTGACAACATCGGCACTGGATGCAGGAGAAAAACCTGCAGTGGTAACGGCCATTGCCAAGCGTTATCTCACCGAGTCGATGCGTCAGGTAATTGATGATGCCATGGATGTGCATGGCGGGCGCGGTATTTGCATGGGACCATCGAATTATCTGGGGCGTACCTATCAGTCTGTTCCGGTCGCGATTACCGTGGAAGGCGCCAATATTCTGACCCGCAGTATGATTGTGTTCGGTCAGGGGGCATTGCGCTGCCATCCTTATCTGCAGGAAGAGATGGATGCGGCAGCTATGGACGGAGAAGATGGAATCATTCGTTTCGACAGGGCACTGATGTCACATCTGGCCTATACGATTTCCAATGCAGCCAGAGCGGTGCTGTACGGGATTTCCGGGGGCTTGCTGGCATCGGCACCGGTGAGCGGTGCGACAGCGCGTTATTATCGACAGATCGCCCGTTTCAGTGCTGCAACGTCGGCCATGGCTGATTTGGCCCTGCTGGTATTGGGCGGTGCATTAAAACGGAAAGAATCCATTTCAGGGCGTTTTGCCGATTCTCTGGCTTACCTGTACCTTTGTTCGGCGGTATTGAAACGTTTTGAGGATGACGGGCGACCCAAGGCAGATTTGCCGCTGGTGCACTGGGCATGTCAGTTCTGCCTTTATCAGGTGCAGCAGGCGCTGGATGGGGTGATCAGAAATTTTCCTGTGCGTCCGGTGGCCTGGAAGATGCGGGTCTGGGCATTCCCTCTGGGCAGGCGTTTGCAGTTGCCTGCGGATGATGTCACGCATCAGGTGGCAGCAATGTTGATTGAGCCGTCTGCTTCACGTGATCGACTGACTGCGGGGATTTATGCGCCGGAGTCTGAAGATGATCCGACAGGGCGACTACATCACGCTATGCAGATGAGTATTCGTGCCGAACCGCTGGAGCGTAAACTGCGTGATCTCGGCAGGATACATCGACCGGATCAGGCTTACGATGTCTGGTTGGAGAGTCTTGTCAGCGAGCAGGTATTGAATCGGGAAGAAGCAGATATTCTGAAGGATACGCAGGCGGCTGTCAGGGCTGCGATTATGGTGGATGACTTTCCGGCAGATGAGTGGGGTTGAGGGGTTAGGGAGATGCAGGCAAAAGCACGGTTTTGCCTGAGCCTACAAACCAGACATTATTTGGCCCTCACGGTTTCAATCAGAGGTAATCTTTGGCTTTCGAGCTCCATGAGCTGTTCGGATAATTGTGCCGGAGCAACAGGGCAATCTGATGGGCATCTTTGCTTAATCCCATTTTGGCATAGGAAGAAGCAAGATAATACAGCGCTTCTTCAATGGATGGTGTGGTCTGGTATGATTTCACCACCTCCTGAAAACGGTTGGCTGCAGCCACATAACGATTTTTATCATAATAGAATTTCCCGACAGTAAGCTCATGTTTGGCCAGAGTGTTGTACAGGGACTGTAAGCGGGCGCTGCCATCTCTGGCATATGCGCTGTCGGGGTGCTCTTCCAGCAGCTCCTTGAATGCCTCGATTGACAGCCTGTTCATGGTCGGATCTTTTTCTGCCGGAGCACGTTGTTTGTAGTAACTCATGGCCAGCATGTATTTGGCATAGTCCACATTGGCATGGCGGGGGTGTTCTTCAACAAAACGCTTGCTCAGCGTTTCCGAAAGAATAAATTCCTCATTCTTGTAGGCTGCGAAAATACGCAGAAGATCGGCCTGAGTTGCATATTTGCTGTAGGGATATTTGGCACTGAATTTATCCAGATTCATCGTTACAGCGCCGTAGTTTCCTTCGTTTAATTTCTCTTTGGCAGCAGCATATTCCAGCTGGGCATTTGCATAGTTTATATCGTCTGAAGCGCATCCGCTGATCAGGGTGATCGCGACGATGGCAGCCAGAATGGATTTGGAAAGACTCAGATTCATCAGCGAAGCTTACGTGCTGGCTGCAGTGGCGACAATGGCAAGGTGGCGACCCGTCTGCTTTCCATCACGTCTGAATGAAAAAAAATGTTCGGATTCGCATACTGTGCATGCCCTGTTTGTTTCAATATGGTGCATGGAAAGACCGGCTTCCAACAGTTGCAGACGATTGAGCTCAGGCAGATCGGCATGAATCTTCGCGGCATGAGAGATACAATGCTCTCCGCCCACGATACTTTGCTGCAGGGCGAGCGCTGTATCATGACCGACAGCGAAGCAGCATGGCCCGATACAGGGGCCCAGCGAGGCCAACAGTTTTTCGGATCTTGCACCATGTTTTCGCATGGCCTGAACTGCTTTTTTGGCGATGCCTGCTGCTGTACCGCGCCAGCCGGCATGCACGGCTGCAGTGATTCCGGTTTCAGGATCAGCTAGCAGGATGGGCAGACAATCAGCCACACGCACAGCAATTGCAGTATCGCTTTGATCGGTGATCAGTATATCCGCCTGCTGCCGGTGCATGTACCCTTGTCCCTTGCACCACAGGATTTCTGTTTGGTGAACCTGAACAGCCTGATGAGGTACGGATGGCAGTGAAGATGCCCTGGTCAGCCGGCGTAAATTCTGTTCGATATGCTCATCGGAATCTCCAAGTCCGTAGCCAAAATTCTGTGCGTCAAAAGGGGCGGGGCTGATGCCACCTTCGCGCAGGGTGAAAATACCTGTAAAGCCATGATCAGCCAGAATTTGTGAGCGGATAAACGCAGGCTCAGCCATAGTTTTCTGTCAGGGCATCGGT
>JBHHTY010000148.1:0-4126 GCA_046753565.1 Mariprofundus sp. | reverse complement strand
GGCGCATGCTGACCGGGAATCAGTGCCGCACCAATCAGGATATCGCAATTCGGCAACAGACTATGGACACGGTCTTCTGAAAAAGCATACACCTTTATATTTTCATGCAGAGAAGCCTGCAAGGCATGAACGCGTTTCCGGCTGGATTCCAGTATCACCACCTCTGCACCCAAACCCGCCAGTGCATCTGCTGCATTCAGGCCGACATTGCCGGCACCGAAAATCAATACCGATGCGGGCGCACTGCCGGCTACGCCACCGGCCAGAATCCCTCTGCCGGGAAATCCCGTGCCATTCTCTTTTTGCAGAAACTGCACGGCCAGTTGCGCCGCCACCCTGCCAGCCACCTGTGACATACCGGTCAGAACAGGCAGGCTGCCATCATCCAGCTGTACGGTTTCATAACCGATGGCGCACACCTTCTTTTCCATCAACACCTCGGCCAGTTCCGGCACTGCTGCCAGATGCAAAAAAGTAAACAGCACGAGATTTGGGCGAAGGAAAACATACTCACAGGCCAAGGGCTCCTTCACCTTCACTACCAGGTCGCAGGCCCATGCATCTTCGGAATATTCCGCTATGATGGCTCCAGCTTTGAGGTAATCATGGTCTGAAAAACCGCTGTCCACGCCGGCACCGGCCTGCACCACCACCTGATGACCATCGGCGACAAGCATGGCCACACCGGCCGGAACCATTGCCACCCGATGTTCATGATTCTTGATTTCACGGGGAACACCTATCTTCACAATCAATCCTCCTGGCTTCAATACGATTATACCACAAACACATAAGGAAGTGCTTTTTTGGTTGCACTGCAATCGATGAAAGTACAATCTGGCCTTGATCCAGAGGTAGCTGATGGAAACAAAAACGAACAACATCACCGTATATTATGATGCTTCTTGTCCGAAATGCGTGAAAGACCGGAAAAACTATGAAAAAATGGCCGGAGCATCCGGCCATGATGTATGCTGGATGGATATTACCGGCCGCGACGAAGAACTACGCCAGCTTGGTATCGATCCACATCAGGCGTTAACTGAATTGCACCTCAAAGATCAGCATGGCCGGATTCTCTCTGAAATTGATGCCTATATTCTGCTGATGCAGCGGGTGCCACGCCTGCGTATACTTGCCCGGCTGATTGCCCTGCCTGTGATTCGCCCCTGTGTTGCTTTCCTGTATCATCACATGGTGATGCGCCGATTACGCCGTGAAGGCCGGCTCTGAGTCACTGCTTACACAGTCACCCCGGACACCAAAAAGGAAACCATCCATGATCCCCTTCAGACTTATCGATAGCGCCACTGAACACGGTACAACGCTGCGTTTATACCAGCGCGGCGTGGATTTTTCGATCCGGGTGGATAAAGCGGGAGATCTGATGAACAGCCGTACCCATCACTCGGAAGATGTGCTGGCTGAGCTGGCCTGCAAACATATCGCGGAGCGAAAAAAATCGCACTTGCTGGTTGGTGGACTGGGCATGGGATTCACACTGGCAGCCGCCCTTTCCCGTTGCGGCCCTGCTGCCCGGATCACCGTTGCTGAACTGATGCCTGCAGTCGTACGCTGGAATCGCGAATATCTGGGTATCCTTACCGGATGTCCGCTTGATGACGAACGTGTTTCTGTGCTCGAGCAGGATGTCGGCAAGGTGATGCATGATCATAAGCATGGCTTCGATGCCATCATGCTGGATGTCGATAACGGTCCGGATGCCTTCACCTGCGATGATAACGATTCACTCTACGGACTTCACGGCCTGAACAATGCCTATGAGGCGCTGAAAACCGGAGGCATCCTGACAGTCTGGTCGGCATTTCCGGACGATGCCTTTACCCGGCGCATGATGAAGGTCGGTTTTGATGTGGAACAACAGCGCGTACGGGCCCATAAAAACCAGCCCGGTCACAAACACACCATCTGGCTTGGAAAGAAAGCATAGATCTATCTGCGTTATCCCAAGCCGTTTTGGTGAGGCGGCTCACATCAGCCCACATATCTTTGCCTAGCCTGCGGCGTGAATTATTTATCGGGGGAGGTAGAACATATCATGGGCATTCATTCTCCAGAGCGTATTGCTTCTGCCGGAGAAACATCTTTACCCCCGAACATATTGAACAGCCATATGAATATGGTTTGGGCCTCTATTGTACTGGCTGCCCTGTTCTGGTTCTTCGAGCCCGTCTCCTATGCTCTGCTGCTCAATGACGGCAGGTTTATTCAACATTGGTTGCAGCCTGATCAGGACCGGATCGAGATGCGCACAGTCATTGTTTGCCTGCTTTTGCTGTTCGGTATTTACGCCCAGATCATGCTGGGCCGCCAACAGCAAGCCTATCGCCAACTCAAAAACAATACGCAATTACTGAGACAAATTGTGGATAATGCTCACGATGCTTTCTTTTCTATCGATGCAACGGGACAAATTATCGACTGGAATCCTTCTGCCGAAAAGATGTTCGGCTGGTCGCGCCGTCATGCAATTGGTCAGAAAATTACCGACACCATCATCTCCCCCGAACACCGTCATGCCTTCTCCTGTGAACTCGAATCTTTCTTTATATCGGGACAAACAGAGCTCCTGAATACCCGGAGTGAAGCCTCCCTCTGGCACAGGGACGGGTATGCATTCCCGGCAGAACTCTCCATCACGCCCCTTGCAACCGGAGACTCCTTTATTTTCACAGGCTTTGTCCGTGATATCAGCGAAAGAAAACTGACTGAGGAGCGCCTGCTCCACCTGGCCCATACCGACAGCCTCACCGGCCTTCCCAACCGACAGAGTTTTAATGATGTTCTTTTGCAGGAAATCTCGATTGCCCATCGACACAGGCAACAGCTGGCCGTCATGTTCCTCGATCTTGACCAGTTCAAGGCAGTGAATGATTCACTGGGCCATGATGCCGGAGACCAGCTGCTGTGCGAAACAGCCAAACGCCTGCAGGACTGCATTCGCGATTCCGATACGCTTGCCCGCATTGGCGGGGATGAATTTGTGTTTGTACTGCCCAATATCCGCAGCAGCAACGAACCCGGCGCTATTTGCGAAAGAATTCTGAACACCCTGAAAGCCCCCTTTCTCATCAACAATAACGAGTGTTTTATCGGTGCCAGCATTGGCATCAGCCTGTACCCCCAGGATGGCGATGAACTGGAAACACTGGAAAAACATGCCGATATCGCCATGTACCGGGCCAAGGCGGCCGGTAAAAACGATTACAAATATTATCATGCCGATATGAGCGAGTATGTACTTAAACGCATGGAACTGGCCCGGGAGATGCATTATGCACTGGAAAGAAATGAATTTTATGTACTCTACCAACCACAAATAGATATCAACACCGGCAAGCCTGTCGGCCTTGAAAGTCTGGTTCGTTGGCAACACCCTGATATGGGAGCCATTATGCCCGATGAATTCATCAGCTTTGCCGAGGAAAGCGGTACGATTCTACCTTTAGGCGAATTCGTGCTGCGCACCACATGCAAGCAGGGAAAAGCCTGGCTGGAAATGGGGCTGCCGCCTATGCATCTGGCTGTGAATTTCACCCCCCGTCAATTCAACGACAAAGGTCTGGTGAATATGATTACCGACAATATTCATGCATTCGGGCTTCCTGCCGAAAGTCTGGAAGTGGAAATCACCGAGAATAATGCCATGGACAATGTTGAAGAAAGTCGCGAAATCCTTCATCAACTGAAAACGTTCGGAATCGGAGTAGCCATTGATGATTTTGGCACCGGCTTCTCTTCACTCGGATATCTGCAAGACTTTCCTGTAAGTACCCTGAAAATTGATAAAAAATTCATTGCCGGCATCACACACAACAAAAAAGATGCCGCCATTGTCACCATGATTATCGAACTGGCACATATGCTGGATATCAAGGTTGTTGCAGAAGGGGTTGAAACCGAAGAACAACTGACATTCCTGCGCAAACATCATTGTGACATTGGACAGGGCTATCTGTTCAGCAAACCTTTAACCGCCGCCCGCGTCCCTGAATTTTGGGCCAGTTCGCGAGAGCTTAAATAAAGTCAGTCAGCATTCCACTGGCAGGAAGAGTATTTTCCAATCCATAAATGAGCCTGAAACGCCAGTGCATGACAGATAGGT
>JBHHTY010000147.1:0-4135 GCA_046753565.1 Mariprofundus sp. | reverse complement strand
ATATAATAACAGCAGCGTAATATGGAGTTTTCACGTCGTCAAATTTAAAGCAGAACAGAGCTGTCGCATTGTGTTGTCGGGTGTTCACCGTAGAGTGGCACCGCACGTATTGCTGTGAGCGGCGCTGGCCGATAAAAAGGGTTTTATTTCATGGATATCATTCAGGCGATTATTCTGGGCGTGATCGAAGGCGCTACCGAATTTCTGCCCATTTCTTCCACCGGGCATTTGATTGTTGCCAGCCAGTGGCTGGGCTTGCCGCAAAGCGAGAGCAACAAGGCGTTTGAGGTGATTATTCAGCTGGCGGCTATTCTGGCGGTGGTGGCCAATTATCGTGAGCGGTTTGTGTTCAATCCGGCGAATATCGAACTGTGGAAGAAAGTGGTGCTGGCCTTTATTCCGCTCGGAGCGGTCGGGTTTCTGTTCCACAAGCAGATCAAGGCCATGTTCACGGTCGAAACCGTTGCCGTGATGTTTATTGTCGGCGGTGTTATTTTTCTGGTGATCGAATATTTCCAGAAAAATAGACAGCAGCCGGTGCAGCGCCTTGAAGATGTGAGTTATCGGCAGGCCGGCTGGATTGGTATTGCCCAGGTCTTCGCCCTGATTCCCGGCACCAGTCGGGCCGGTGCATCCATTGTCGGAGCCTTGCTGGTTGGCTTGAGTCGAAAGGCCAGTGCCGAATTTTCCTTTCTGCTGGCATTGCCGGTGATGCTGGCGGCCAGCGGTTTTGATCTGTTAAAGCATTATCAGGATTTCAGTGGTGCGAATCTGGCCGTGCTCGGGGCGGGTTTCGCGGTTGCCTTTGTCTCGGCATGGCTGGTGATGCGGCTGTTTATTCATTTTCTGGAACGCTTTACCTTTGTCGCCTTCGGTGTGTACCGTATCCTGTTCGGGGCGCTGTTATTATGGGTCGTTTAATATGAAACCAACGGAAATCGGTTAGGAGACGCTGTGAATACGCATTGGGTTTGGTCCGGTATTGATCCGGTCGCATTGCAACTTGGTCCGCTGGCCATTCATTGGTACGGCTTGATGTATATCGCCGGGTTTTTCGGAACCTGGTATCTGGTGCGTTGGCAATTGCAGCAGGATGGTATGTGGGAAACGAGCGTTTCCCGTGATGCCTACGAGGAACTGTTCACAACGCTGATTCTCGGTGTCGTGCTTGGTGGCCGTATCGGTTATGTGCTGTTTTACAATTTCGGTTATTACCTGGGCCATCCGGTTGAAATTCTGTATGTCTGGCAGGGCGGTATGTCCTTCCATGGCGGTATGATCGGCCCGATTATTGCCGGCTGGTGGTATTGCCGGAAACATGATTTGCCGTTTCTAGGACTGGCGGATCGATTTTTTACCGTGGCACCGCTGGGGTTGATGTTCGGGCGCATCGGCAATTTCATCAACGGAGAATTATGGGGTCGGATCAGCGATGTGCCGTGGGCGATGGTGTTTCCACAGGCCGGTCCCGAACCGCGCCACCCCAGCCAGTTATATGAAATGACACTGGAGGGTGTTGTGCTGTTTGCGGTGCTCTGGTCGTTGCGCAACAGGGATTGGCCAAATGGCGCCAGGGTGGCGATCTTCCTGATTGGTTATGCCATTGCGCGTATCATCTGCGAAAATTTCAGACAACCGGATGCACAGCTGGGTTTCCTGTTCGGCCCGATCACCATGGGCATGCTGCTTTCTTCCGCCATGCTGGCTACAGGCGCAATCTGGCTGTTTCTGTTATTTCGGAAAAGGCCCTGATCCGAATCAAAAGTGATATTTAACGGCGGCTGTGAAGGTGTTGGCTTCCAGTCCTTTGTAGTTCGTGTTGATGGTGGTTGCGGTGTTATCCGGTTTCCCCAGCATATGCGTGAATTCAACATCGACTGAATAATCTGCGTTCGCCTGATAGTTCACACCGGCGCCATAGGCGTAGCTGATACGGTTTTTGCTCTGTTTCGCCTGGCCGGCAGCCTGATATGTACCATGAACCACAGCAAAACCGGCCAATCCATAAACAATAAAGTCCGAAGCTATGGCGATTTGCGGTTTGATATAATGGGCAACAAAATCCATGCGCTGTTTGGGTTTGGCAATCACAGCATCACCGTCACCACTGCTGGCCGAGCTGCCCAGACGAATTTCGGCACTGAAATATTCATTGAAATGATGCCCCAGGATCATATAGCCGCCGAAAACTGTGTCCCGGTTCACGCTATTGCTGAGATTGAATGCGCCGATTCCTGCGCCGACATAATGCTCGCCGGCAGCTATGGCCGGGCTGGCAAACCCCAGAGCTAATAGAGTGGTAAATATTTTGATACATGCACGCATATCTGTTCTCCAGTGATTGATGGCGAGGCATGATAGCTGGATGTATTCAGGATGAAAGCACAGATGAACGATGGATTTACCCCTGATCTCGCAACCGGCTGTCAGAGAGATGCGGTAGTATGATAAAGATTGCACATGCATTGCTGGCAAGCATCTGCATGCGCAGCTAGGTTTGCCGTTCGGTGGTTCCAGTCATCAAGGTGAGGGGTTTTCGTGTTAACGTTTCAGGATTTGATACTTACATTACAACAGTTTTGGGCCAAACGGGGCTGTGTGGTTCAGCAACCCTATGATTCATCCATGGGGGCAGGCACATTTCACCCGGCCACGTTTTTGCGTGTGCTCGATGACAAGGATTGGAGCACGGCCTACGTGCAGCCGTGCCGTCGCCCGACCGACGGGCGTTATGGCGAGAACCCGAACCGTTTGCAGCACTATTACCAGTTTCAGGTGATTTTGAAGCCTGCTCCGGACAATATCCTTGAGCTTTATCTCGATTCGTTGCGAACCATCGGTATTGACCCGGAGGTGCATGATATCCGTTTTGTCGAAGATGACTGGGAGTCGCCCACGCTGGGTGCATGGGGTCTGGGCTGGGAAGTATGGCTCAACGGCATGGAAATCACCCAGTTTACCTATTTCCAGCAGGTCGGCGGGGTGGAGTTATCCCGCACACCGGGTGAAATCACCTACGGGCTGGAACGGCTGGCGATGTACATCCAGGGGGTCGAAAATGTATTCGACCTGGTCTGGGTGGAAACCGAAGATGGTAAACAGACAAGCTATGGCGAAGTGTTCCACCGCAATGAAGTGGAGTTTTCCACCTACAATTTTGATGAAGCTGACAGCAGCTGGTTGCATGAGCAGTTCGATCATGCTGAAGTCGAATGCAAGCGCCTGACTGAAAAGAATCTGGTGTTGCCGGCCTATGAGGAAGTGATGAAAGCATCCCATGCCTTCAACCTGCTGGATGCCCGTGGCGCAATTTCCGTGGCCGAGCGACAGCGCTTTATCGGCCGTGTGCGTGGTCTTGCCCGCACCGTTTCGCATGCGTATGCAGGAGTGGAGTCATGAGCGATTTGAATCCATTATTAATCGAAATCGGAACGGAAGAAATCCCTGCCGGCGTAGCGCCGCGCATGGGCTTGGCTTTGAAAGAGGCTGTTGAAAAACTGCTGGCCGCTGCCGATGTAGCCCCTGATAATATCCGGCTCGGTGTTTCTCCGCGTCGCCTGCTTTTACATGCTCCGGGCTGTCCGGTCATGCAGGCGGATCGTGAAGAAACCATTTGGGGGCCGCCGGAACGGGTGGCTTATGCTGACGGAAAGCCGACCGGTGCAGCACATGGATTTGCCAAAAAATCCGGCCTGTCACTGGATGCATTTGAACTGGCAGACAAGGGTGATGGCAAGGGCCTGTATATGAAAGCGGTGCGTACCGTCGCAGGGCGACCGGTTGCGGATATTATCGCAGAAGCCATGCCCGGAATCCTGCGCAAATTACCCAGCCCCAAGCAGATGCAGTGGCAGGATGGCGCATCACGCAGCGATGCTTTTATCCGGCCGATTCGCTGGATGGTGGCACGACTGGGTGATGATGTGATTGATTTCAGTTTTGCCGGTGTCAATACCGGCATTGAGAGTCGCGGCCATCGCGTGCATGGATCAAGCGGCGAAATTGATGTGAACAATCCTTTTGCATGGCTGGAATCGCAATACGTACGTGCCGACCGTGAAGTTCGAAAAGCCATGATTGCCGGCCAGCTGGCTGAAGCGGCGGATCGTGAAGGTGTTGAACTGGTGGCGGATGA
>JBHHTY010000146.1:0-4162 GCA_046753565.1 Mariprofundus sp. | reverse complement strand
CTGATATGTCGGGGCAGGGGGAGAAGCAGATGCGTGAATTTGAGAAAATGGTCTCCGGTCTGGATTATGACTGTCTGGATCCTGAACTACGGCGCTTAAGGGAACAGGCGCGACTGGCCTGCGCCAGATTTCATGCCCATCCGAGTCCCGGCAATATGAAACATATCAAGCGCCTGTTTAAAGCGCTGGGCAGTTGTGTGTTAGAGCCCGGTTTTCAGTGTGATTACGGGGTGAATATTGAAGTGGGCAAAAACTTTTATGCCAATTTTCACTGCGTGCTGCTGGATGCCGCGCCGATCATCATTGGCGATGATGTGTTGCTCGGCCCCGGTGTGCATCTTTATACATCCGATCATCCCAAAGATGCAGAAACAAGGCGACGGGGGGTATGTTTTGCCCGGCCGGTGAGCATTGGCAATAATGTCTGGATCGGTGGCGGCACCAAAATATTGCCGGGAGTCACCATTGGTGATGCCGCAATCATTGGAGCCAATGCCGTGGTTACCAGGGATATCCCCGCCCATGAGGTATATTATTAGACGAGGGCTGACAGGGGATTACGGGAGTGTTTTGCCGGGTTTCTGAATGCGTGGTTTGCATTGCAAACGATGCAATTTGGTACAGCATATCGGTGTGATTCGGATAAGCGATAACGCTTGAACGGAGGTGATCATGCCGTACAACAGGAACAAGGTGAGCGAAGATTTGGCGCTGAGCAATCTGGGGCTGAAAAATCTGGAAGATGTGTTCTGGAATCTGCCCACGCCGCGTTTGTATGAGCATGTGATCCGCAACCGTGAAGGGCATCTGGCTCATCTGGGGGCGCTGGTGGTGCGTACCGGTCATTTCACCGGCCGGGCCGTGAAAGACAAGTTCATTGTCGATGATGCCGGTTCGCATGACAAGGTATGGTGGGGCGATTTCAATCGCGCTTTTCCCGAAGCACAGTTCGATGCCCTGTATGCGCGCGTGCAGCGTTATCTCGAAGGCAAGCAGATTTATGTTGAGGATTGCCTGGTCGGGGCGGATTCGCGTTATGAAAAACCGCTCAGGGTGATCACCCAGGATGCCTGGCATGCCCTGTTTGCCCGCACCATGTTTGTGCGGCCGGTGGATATCGGGCGGGAGATTGCAGCGGACGAGCCGGAATTTACGGTGCTGCATGTGCCGCATTTTCACGCCATGCCCAGCCATGACGGTACCCATTCGGAAGCGTTTGTGATTTTGCATCTGACCCGTCGCATTGCCCTGATCGGCGGCACGGCCTATGCCGGTGAAATCAAGAAATCGATATTCACGATTATGAACTATCTGCTGCCGGACGAGGATGTGCTGCCGATGCATGCCTCGGCCAATGTTGGCGAAGATGGTGATTCGGCCATCTTTTTCGGGCTTTCGGGTACCGGCAAGACCACATTGTCATCCGATCCTGACCGCAAGCTGGTCGGTGATGATGAAATAGGCTGGAGCGATCACGATATTTTTAATTTCGAAGGCGGTTGCTATGCCAAGGTAGATCATCTTTCGGAACAGAAAGAACCGCTGATTTACCATGCCACCAAACGCTTCGGGTCGATCCTTGAAAATGTCGGCCTTGATATGGATTCACGGCGGGTTGATTTTAACGATATCAGTCTGACCGAAAATACGCGTGCCGCCTATCCGGTGCAGGCCATTCCCAATGCCATTTATCCCGGTGTGGCCGGTCAACCCCGGCATGTCATCATGCTGACAGCTGATGCTTTCGGCGTACTGCCGGCGATTTCAAAATTGACCACGGAACAGGCGATGTATTATTTTCTGCTCGGATATACAGCCAAGATTCCCGGCACCGAAGCAGGCGTGACCGAGCCGAAGGCGACTTTCAGCCCGTGCTTCGGTGCGCCGTTCATGGCGCGGCATCCCTGTGTCTATGCCAATATGCTGGGTAAAAAAATCAGGCAGGGCAATGTGACCGTCTGGTTGCTCAATACCGGCTGGAGCGGTGGCGGATACGGTGTGGGTGAGCGCATGGATATCGATTTGACGCGCTCCTTGCTGACGGATGCGCTGAGCGGGGAGCTCGAAAAGGGCAACTTTAAAACACATCCGGTGTTCGGGCTGCAAATGCCGGAATCACTCGATCCCGCGACAACATGGCACGATCCTGAAGCATATCTGAGCTCAGCCAGGCATCTGGTGGAGCGTTTCAGAAAAGCATTCACACCATTTGAGGATGAAGCTACCGAAGCCCTGCTGCAGGCGGGGCCATTGTGATGCGTTTTTTGAACGAGACAGAACAGACCGAAAACTGTTTTCAATTACAACGCCGTGGTTATCAGCTGGGTGCTGTCCAGCAGCTGACACGGGCGGAAATGCCGGATCCAGAAACAGTGACCCGGCACTGGCAGGCCGATGCAGCGGTGATGTTGCCCGGGGTGCTGGATTTGCAGCCGTGGCAGTCGGAAATCCGGCAATCCTGCCTGTTGATGGAACAGACGCTGGAAACAGGAGAGGTCTCCCCGATGCTGGAACGGCCTCCGTACAATCATCGATTGCAAACACATTTCCCGCTGGTGGCCTCATCGTTTGAAGAACATGATGAGCAGGGTATTGAAAAAATCTATTTTGATGCAGAAGATAAAGTTGCGGGCGAGCGTGCCTGTGTGGCTGAGGATCTCTGGTGCAAGGCCTCATGGCTGTCCTTTATCGAAGCCGATGCATCGCTGCGATTTCGTTTTTCTTTCGGTATGGAGTGTCTGGAGGATGTGGCCGCTGATCCCGAACGCCAATGCTGGGCCGGGCGTTTGTGCGATGCCATGTTTCCCGAATCGGCAGCGATTACCGCCAATGCTGCGATCAACAGATTGCTTGAGCCGGTGCTCGGCGGTTCGCCTGCTTTTGTGGAGCGCATTGTGTATTTCAATGCTCCCAATGGCGGGGCGCAGATGCATCACGATGTGGAACGCGGTCATGACGGGGTGGTGTACGGGCAGTTGACCGGCAGCACTTTCTGGCTGGCGCTGAATAAACAGGTTTTGATGGATGAACTGATTGCCTTTATCCGGGATGGGAATCATGCCGGTGAAATAGAGCGCCTGTTGCCCGATAGCGATGCACGCGGTGAACTGCATCGACTGATTGTGGATCGACAAGCCCTGTCTGCGTATATGGACGAATTCGATCATGAGCTGGTGGAAGTTGTCATGGATCGTTCCGCCGAATTTACACGCCAACTGATTGAACATGGTTACGGTTTTATCCTGCATGCCGGCGATGTGTTGCTGATGCCGCAGCGCGATTTGGATAGCTGTGTGTGGCATTCGGTGATTTGTCTGGGCGATGAGCCGGGTGAGGCGCTGTCGTTTGCCATACGCAAAGAGGTGTAATCCCGTCAAATCACTATGGATGATTGTCGGTCTGCTGGCATCTAATATCCTGTTGATGCCTGCATCCAGCGAGGAAGTTCCGATGACCCAGATCGAACCGAAATACACCAATGCTCTGATTCACGAATCCAGTCCCTATTTGCAGCAACATGCCCATAATCCGGTCAACTGGCTGCCATGGGGTGAAGATGCGTTTGCTTTGGCGCGTATGCAGAACAAGCCGGTATTTCTATCTATCGGTTATTCAACCTGCCACTGGTGCCATGTGATGGAGCATGAGTCATTCGAGGATCCTGAAGTGGCAGAAGTATTGAACCGTTATTTCATTGCCATCAAGGTGGACCGGGAAGAGCGGCCGGATATAGATGCGGTGTATATGCATGCGGCCCAGATGATCAACGGTTCCGGCGGCTGGCCGCTGAATCTGCTGCTGACACCGGACAAAAAACCGTTTTATGCCGCCACCTATTTACCCAAGGATAATCGTTTCGGCCGCATTGGCCTGATCGATCTGGCCAACCGAATCGGGGAGATGTGGCAGCATGACCGAAAGCGCATTGAAGATTCCGCCGAATCCATCGGTTCCGCACTCACGCGCAGCATCGATATGGCTGCGCCGGGTGAGATGGATGCAGCTTTGATCGACAAGGCCTATCAGGATACGGCCAAAGCCTTTGATGTCAGTCATGGCGGATTCGGTGGTGCTCCCAAATTTCCGACCGCGCAACGGTTGCTGTTTATGCTGCGTTACGGGGAGCTGAAACATAAACCCGAAGCATCGGTGATGGTGGAAA
>JBHHTY010000145.1:0-4279 GCA_046753565.1 Mariprofundus sp. | reverse complement strand
TGATGCTGATTCTGACCGATGGAGAGCCGGCTGATATTGATGTGGATGATGAACAGTTGCTTATTCAGGATACCCGCAAGGCGGTAGCCGAACTGGATCAGGATGGTATCTACAGCTATTGCATCAATCTGGATCCGAAAGCTGATGAATATGTTGCCGATATCTTTGGTCGCAACTACACCATTATTGATCATGTGGATCGTTTGCCCGAAAAATTGCCTGAGGTATTTATTTCATTGACGAAATAATTTGTAGCCTCCGAAGAGGAAGCTCCATGAGCTCTTATTACCGGGGTGGAACCTTTTAATGGAAAACAGGCAGGGTCTGTAGAGCTAATGAAAAAAGAGCAACGCAAACGTATTGTTGACCGGCATCGGGACAGCCTGAAACGGCATGGCTATCACCCCAATGCATTGTATTGGAGTAGCCGGGAGATTCAGGAAATACGCTTTAAAATACTGGCTGATATCGGTATTCAGTCGGGTGATTCCGTTCTGGATGTGGGATGCGGCTTTGGTGACTTCAAAGCCTGGAGTGAAGCACAGGGGCGCCCGCTGGATTATACCGGCATTGATCTGTCTCCGGATTTGCTCAGACGGGCTGCACAGAGGCACCCGGACGGTGCATTCCTGAGCGGCGATCTGTTCGATATGACATTTCCCGAAGCCTCATTCGACTGGGTGATTCTTTCCGGTGCGCTGAATGAACAACTGCATGATAATTCAGCCTATGCCTTTGCCGTGATTGAACGGATGTACAGCCTGTGCCGCAAAGGCGTGGCATTCAATATGCTTGATGCGCGGAACTTGGTGGCGCACGATTTGCACAGTCAGTTGCCGGAGCGTGTGCTGGCAGTGTGTCGAAAACTGTGTTCGGATTGCGTATTGCATGATGAGTATCTGAATAACGACTTTTCTGTTTTCATGTTGAAGTGAGCTGAGATTTTAACTTGGCCTGCGTTTGCAATCAGACCATATCAGGCAGACAATGCGCGAAAATTTTCAGCTCTCTGAACAGAAGAGGGTGACCCAGAGGTGACAGAATGAGTGGACTTCCCAATTGCCCCGAGTGCAATTCAGAATATACCTACGAGGATCGTGGCATGTTTGTCTGCCCCGAGTGTGCACATGAGTGGACTGCGGCCGATGCAGCAGCAAGTGAAGAGAGCGGGCTTGTGGTGCGCGATGCCAACGGTACGCTGCTTGCCGATGGCGACACCGTCACCATTATCAAGGATTTGAAAATCAAGGGGTCCTCCTCAGTTGCAAAAGTGGGAACCAAGGTCAAAAATATTCGTCTGCTCGATTCCGATCACAATATCGATTGCAAAATTCCCGGCATTGGTGCGATGGGTCTGAAATCGGAGTTCGTCAAAAAAGCCTGATGTGGAGCTATTGTCTCTGAATCATGCAGCGAGGCCTGCGATTCGGTTTCTGCCTGTTTGCTGAACTGGAGTTCCACGGGGTGCCTGAAGGGTAAGCGGGAACTGATTCTTGCCAGAGTGGCAATAAATCACATCTCCTTATGAACAGTGAGCCTTGAATCCCCGGCTCAACTTTGCGATAGTACTTCCTGAGGGTGAGATCCGGCCCCTGTCTAGAATCGGATAAAATCGGCGCAATTCGGGTTTTCAATGACAGCGCATTGCAGGTTAATCTGTATGGGGGAGTTATGTCAGAGCAAGAGAAGGCCGGGAACCAGCGCAATTTCGAACGGTTTCCGCTGGATTTTTCAGTCAGGGTCAGCGGCGTATCCCCATCGAATGAGACGTTTTCTGATCACGGGGAAATGCACAATGTTTCCGGTAGTGGCGTATGTTTTTCCACGCGGCATCCGGAATGGTATACCATTGGTCAGTCACTGCTTGTTCATGTTTGCCTGCCGGGAACAGATCAACTGGATGCGGGTATGGAGTCCAGTGCTACTGTTGCTTGGGTGTTTTCCGGGCAGGGGGCGGAGCATGGGGGTGGACAGGCTCAGGTCGGTATTGCTATGGATGGCTGCATGTCGTTTGAAACCAGCAGCGCCGGGCATGATGAGGGTGCGACCTCATGAAAATCCCCCGTCGTTTTAGAGATGTTGAACAGGCCAGCTATGTTCTGATCGGTTTTATTCCATACCTGCTTGCTTTGTATCTGGTTGTATCTCAGGACATTGAAGTGACTGCATCTGTGCTGGGTGTTGCTGCGCTGGCGCTGGTGGCTCATCTGATCGGTTTTTCCGTGATTCGCAAGTTTGGCAGGCATTTGAAAACGGTACGCGATAGCACGGGCAAGGCATTGTCTTCCAAGCTAAGGACAACGATCGAAGTTGAAAAAGATACGCCGGATGAATTGAGTGATATCGTTAATTCGTTTAATGTGATGTTACGCGAATCACAGCAAGCGGCACGAAATTTCCAGGAAATGACCACCAAAATGATGCTGTACAGTCGCGATATTGAGAAATATCAGAAAAGGCTGAGGGAAGAAGGTTTATCCCGGCATCGCTTGAGCCGCTACGTTGGTCAGGATCTGGTCAACAAAATCGTCAACTCGAATGAAGAGACGCCACTGCAGAACAAACGGCAGATGGCAACGATCCTGTTTGCCGATATCCGTTCATTTACCACGATTTCCGAAGACATGGAGCCGGAAACCCTTATCAATATGCTCAATGAGTATTTTGATGCAATGGTGAATATCATCTTTAAACACTATGGGGTCCTCGATAAATTTGTTGGTGATGAACTGATGGCAACATTCGGTTTGCTGGATTCAGTGGAAAACGGGCCGATCAATTCTCTGAAGGCAGCCATTGAAATGCAGAATAGCATGAAAAGCCTGATGGACGGGTTCAAAAAGAAAGGCTATCCGGTTTTTGAGATTGGTATCGGTATCAATTGTGGTGATGTGGTTATGGGTAATCTGGGCTCAAAGAACCGTATGGATTACACGGTCATCGGAGATACGGTGAATGTGGCGGCCAGACTGGAACAAATGGCCGGCGGCGGGGATATTCTCGCCGGAGAAGCTGTACATGATCGATGTGGTCATCTTGTTACGATGCGCCCCAAGGGTGCGATTCAGGTGAAAAACCGTGTCCAGCCGGTGCAATGCTATCAGGTGATGACCTGACGATTTTCGGATCAGGAGGGTGCGATGCCGATTTATGAATTTCATTGCCGGACCTGCAATAACCGTTTTGAAACACTGGCTCGTAACAGTTCGGAAGCGGTGGCGTGCCTGCAATGCGGCAGCGATGATTTGCAAAAACTGATCTCTGCTCATGCTGTCGGCTCCGGAGCACCGGATACGCCATGCGGGTCAGCGCCCTGTTCTTCGGCTCCGGTTTGTGGTTCCGGTGGGTGTCCTTCCTCCTATGGATAAAGGGATGGTTTTCCCGATACTGCATTTCCTGCTATTTCGCTGATGAAATCCATGCAGGTGGTGTTTGAGTCGCCTGACTGGTTGCAGGTCTGGCTGGATGCTCATGGCGATGCGTACCCGGATATTTCAAATCGTATGCAGCTGGCCATCGAATTATCGGCACTGAATATCGGGCATCATACGGGCGGCCCTTTCGGGGCCATTGTTTTTGACAGGGATACATGTCGAATCATCAGTGCCGGCATCAATCGGGTTGTTTCCTGTTGTGCATCGGTTGCCCATGCGGAAATCATGGCAATGACGGCTGCGCAGCAGCAGCTCGGCAGTTTCGATCTGTCAGCCCGTGGTTTGCCATGCTGTGAACTGGTGACCAGCTGTGAGCCATGCGCCATGTGTTTCGGGGCCATACCGTGGTCGGGAATTCGTCATCTGGTCTGTGCGGCCCGCGATACAGATGCTCGCGCCATCGGTTTTGATGAAGGCCCCAGGTTGCCGGACTGGCAAGCGGCTCTGCTGGAGCGGGGCATCACGGTTGAAACCGATATCTGCAGAAGCGATGCGGCTAGCGTATTGCAACACTATGCGGACAGTCAGGGGCCAATTTATAATCCAGGATCCGATATGGAAATAAACCTGAAATCGGATTGAAGCGAAAACGACTCATGGCTATGCAACTCAGGTTTTCCGGCATCACGCTGACCATCTTGGTTATGTCCTTATGCGGGGTGGTATCACCATTATCTGCGCAGTCATTCTCCGGCGGTGAGTGGCTGACTGTGCCGGCGGGTGATTATATATCCGGCAGTAGCCGGCTGCAGATTGAACAGGCTTATCAAATCAGTGCCGCCGGATATGGCCATGACGGGGTACGCGAGTCCGACTGGTTTGATCATGAAATACCACAACACAAA
>JBHHTY010000144.1:0-4363 GCA_046753565.1 Mariprofundus sp. | reverse complement strand
ATGTAGAGAATCTCCAGCGGCGTTTTAAATTCGATATGCAATACATTTTTGAAGAAGGCAACAATCAGAATCATCAGAATCACTTTGCCCAAACGGTCTTTCAGATCATCCAGACTCTCGATCTGCAACAACTTGCCTGCAGCAGGACTGTTGCGGGCGCATTGAAGCGAATCAATATGCAGCTCATAAACACCCAGACCAAAAATCAGCAAAACCATGGCCAGCAGAAAATCGTCCACCGCAGTTATCACATGGCTCACCACCATCGTGTGGAAGTCAGGCTGTTCATGACCAAATACATACACATCAACAAAATCGATCAGCAGCTTGCCCATATCAATGGCCGAGAGTGTAAACAACAGCGCCATACCGACAATACAGGACCACACAGCCAGCAATGTCATATAACGCGAATTCCATAACATGGTTTCAAAAAATGATTTCATAACTGCCCCTCTGATATTTTCCGCAAACCTAGTTCATTGGCCATCAATCACCAACATCCGCATCCAGCCCGGTCAGAGTCTGAAACCTAAACCATTCAGGCCGGCCACTCACCTGCACCCTGACGCAGCAATACAGGTTCGGATTCGCACAGATCCACCACGGTGGTTGGCACCATGCCACCCCACCCAGCATCAAGCACTGCACATGACAAATGTTTCACATGCGGTACAAACTCATCGGGATCAAAAGCAGGATTGTCCTCTTGCGGAAATTGCAGGGTTGTACACAGCAATATTTCACCGCATTCCTCCAGCAGCAAATGACAAACCGGATGATCGGGAATACGCACACCGACATCGCGGCGTTTACCGAAAATCCGGCGTGGTAATGCCGGGCAGGCCGGCAGAATAAATGTATAGGCCCCTGGCAGGCATCGTTTCAAAATGCGATGGGCCTGATTATCCATGCGCACACAGGTTGCAGCCTGCGACAGATCAGCACAAACCACCGACCACAAGTGCGAATCATCGAGCCGCCTTAATTTGAGTATATCGGAGATTGCATTCGTTGCCTGTGGACGGCACATCAATACATAGGATGTATCCGTAGGGACAACCACAAACAGACCGCCTGTTAACAGTTCAGCCGCTCTGCGAATCTGTCTGATTTGAGGCCGTTCCGGATGAAGGCGTAAATGTTCAAATCGGTGCAATTCCTGTTCCTTCCTTAAGGAGATGCTCATTTATTGCTGCCCTGGCAAAAACCAGCCCACTCTCAGTCAAAAGCGTGGTTTTACCATCGCTTATACAAAGCAGGCACTAACGCACATGCCTGTTGGCGAGCCTTATAATCCGGGAATTATCCCGCCCAGTCCCTTGAGTGACTTTTTCTGCTGGGATTCAGGTTGCCCCTGAGGTGGTATCTTTGCCCCGCCCTGAGCAGATGTGCCAGCCTTCTGTCCACCACCCAACAGTTTACCCAAACCGCCACCGACCTTGCCTTTGTTTAACAGCGCAGGTGCATTATTGATCAGTGTTTTGGCATTGATTTCCGGCCTGATTTTCGGCGTATCAAATGGCCCGGTAATATGCAACGGAATCGACAACCCCTTGGCCAGCATGGAGCCGCCCTGCCCTTTCAGGGTTCCAACCACACGCGGTGTGACATGATAATCCATCGTCTTGCTTACCAGATCGGCCGTACCTTTGCCGGTCACACGTAATAATGGCGAGGCCATGAACAGGTCCTGATTGTTCACTACGCCGTTCCTGATATTGAAACTGCCGGATAACTGGGCGAAATCGGTTTCCTTCGGCCCCTGTTTGTAAGCTGTCGGATTGGTGAATTTACGCAGGGCTCCGGCAATATCGAACCCTTTGAGCTTCCCGTTTTTGAACAGCACATTACCACGTCCGTTGAGCGTTTTTACTGCAGCTTCGGTTAATCCCGTAGCCCGGAGACTGGTATCCATGGCCATGGTTCCGGTCAACATATCCATTCCGGCCAGAGCCTTGAGCAACGGACCTGCCTGCACCCCGGTCATATGTACCGACTCCTTCCATCGGGCCGGGTATGATGCCACATTCAGGCTGGCTTTTTCCGTGACTTGACCGCCGGCAAGATTGAAACTGAGGGGACTCAGATCAAAGCGCCCTTTCGAACCGTTGATGGTCGCTTTGAAATTCCTCATTTCCAGTCCGCGCATCGATAATGTGCCCACCTTCAGTTTCGATGTCACAACCCAGCTTTTCAGGAAACGCAAATCGGGTTCGACATCGGCTTTTTCAGCAGCAATCGCCTCACTGATCACAGACAGATTTCCGGCAACGTTTTTTTCCTCATCTTTTCCCTGTGGTAACCAGGGATCGAGATGCAACTGTTTGGCTGACATCCGTAAACGAATATCGGGGCCATTGAATGCCACTGCACCTGTTGCCCGCAGCAAATCATCATCGAGTTTGAGCTGCAGATCGCGGATATCCACCTGCTTACTGCCACCCACAATGGATGCACTGAATTTCAGATGTTTCCACGGTGCAGGGTGGCCGGCATACATGGCATTCAAAGCCGGTACAAACGTGGACAGCCAAGTCCGTGCAATCGGTTGACTTTCTATATGTAGCTTCACTGTCGGGGTGCCTGTCAGTTTTTCTACACTTCCCTTGACATCAAGCAGCTTTTTGTCATCAATGGCCAGTGAGGCCTGACTCACTTTCAGCCGGTCACTTTTCGGCATTTCAATTTTCCAGCTCAAGGCAAGCGCATGGGCGGCATTCAATTTCAGTTCACCCTCTCCCAGGCGAATGCCGTCCGGCCGCTGCTCCATCTTCACAGACATGCCGACTGAAGCTTCACCGATATCCCCCAGCTGCTCGGGCCAGCCGGCAATCATGTTCCGGAACGGTTGCAGTCGGACATTATCCACCGTCAAATGCCCCTGCACCGGCAAAGATACGGGATCCAGCCTGGCAAGATCGCCCAGTGGACCAATATTGGCATCCAGATCAAAAGCGTTGCCGGAGAGTTTTCCCGACACACGCACGGAAACCGGCCGCTTGAGCTGGACATCCCGCAAAGCCACATCCAGTTCTGACAAAACAACAGGTTTGGCATCCCCGTCCACCCAGGTGATTTCACCACCAACAAGACTCAGCGATTCCGCCTGCAAAGCCGCCAGTGCCGGAGCGGCAGGAGGCACAGAAGAACCGGAACCTGCAGCAGGCTGTGGAATATCGGCTGTAGCATTTCCACTGTCGGATGCAACCAGATCATCCCAGTTGCTTTCCCCGTTGCTGCGCCGTTCCAGATAAATGACCGGTTTCACCACTTCGAAATGTTTGATTTCGACATTTTTGGATAACAATGGCAGTAATGCCAGCTTTACATGCAAACGCTGGACGCTCAGAAAATCACGTTTGGCATAGCCGGTCGGATTGGCCAAGTGTACATCATCAAGTTCCACTCCGACCCAGGGAAATAAAGAGGCATTCATTTTTCCGATGCTCAAATGTCGCCCGGTTGCATCCTCAACCGTCTGTTCGATCTGGCGTTTGTATACATCCACATCAATAAAAAACGGGGCGACAAGCAGAGCAACAATAACAAGCCCCAGAATAATGAAACTGTAACGGATGGTTTTGATCATAGCTTTGGACATGGTTGCCCCCCTTTATGCTGAGTCGGTTTCTTATTATAACTTGCGAAAGCGCATGCTTGCTATCGTGGGTTATCCGAGCCGATCTTGCAAGGGCGGAAAATGCACCGGCACATCAGTAAAATCGTTTACCACCCCATCTGCTCCTGCCTGAATCAATTCGTCGGCAGAAGATACGCCGAATGACACCCCCAGGGCCCTGACCCCTGCAGCAACAGCCATCTGCATATCAAAACATGCATCACCCACCACCGTAGTCTTTTCTGCCGTAACTCCCAGCTCCTGCATACATTCCAGTACCATGGCCGGATGCGGCTTGGAATGGGTGCAATCGGCTGTTCGCCACACATAAAAAAGATCTTGCAGATCAAATGCTTCAAACACACGCAGCAGGCCCGCTCTGGACTTCCCTGTCACCACACCCAGCCAGTAACCACGGCAACGCAGTTCTTCGAGCGTGTTGACCACATCCGGAAACAGGTCAATACCGTTTTCCGCCAAGCGATAATAATCGCGATAAGCCTGTGTGATTTGCTGATACAGGGGAGACTCCATATGCAGTTCCTCATGCAACAGCATCGATATCGCCTTTTTCAAAGACAGGCCGATCACCCTGTTCACGGCACCCTCAGAAGGCTCCTGCAACCCGGCAGCTGCAAATGCCTGCTGCATGGCCCTTACGATAGCGCCATGCGAATTGGTCAACGTACCATCGCAATCAAATAATATCAGTGAACGGTTACTGGAAATAAGGCTTGTCCT
>JBHHTY010000143.1:0-4435 GCA_046753565.1 Mariprofundus sp. | reverse complement strand
AGATGCAGTCAGAGAATCCAGAGCGGGCTAACCAGTCAAATTCTGCCGGACTCGCTTCGCTCGCCGCTTAGTTCTGGAGACACGGTGTAATTAGAATTTCCCAGAATTTCCGGCCTATGAAAACATAGTTTCATGTTCGATGCCTGTTGTCCGGGAATGGGACAAATATTTTATTCAGAAACTCTATCAAGTAGGATCCCGCAACAGGGAGAATATTTACCATGATCCATAATGACCATGCTGGTTCATTTACCAATCATCAGCGTCTGTTTATCCGCTATACCTATTCCGTATTGGTGGACCTCACCGTACTTAATATATTCAACGAGTACTGGGGCAATGTTTATATCGAAACATTCACGATTTCGCTGCTGGCCGCCATCGTATTGCAGGTTCTGCTGCAAGTTACCATTGCATAGAGCACCGTGTAGCCAGTTATTGCCTCGAGAAGGGAGGCAAGAGTGCCAAATTCAAACGTATCTTTGCCACCTGGGGCATCCTGTTTGGTTCAAAGCTGATTATACTGGAAATTCTCGACTTTGTTTTTGGCGATGGCATGAATTTCAGCGGAGCACTGCATGGTATTGTCGCCTTCATCATCGTTGTTATCGCGATAATCATCGTCGAGCAAATCATGCGCAAGATCTACATTTCACTGGGTGGCGAAGATACCTGAACATTATGCTTCCAGTGCATCCCCTGTCACAGATGACTTTATCTCGTCAATCCGTACGCTACGTGCTTCCTATACTCTAGAGACAGGTTATCCGGATCACTTATGACACAGCCATTTTATCACGAAACCCAGATCCCCGGCGGCCCGCTGGTGCTCAGTCATGCCATGCCATCAGCCCAAAGTGTGGCGCTTGGCGTGTTTGTCGATGTCGGCAGTCGGGATGAAACTACCGCGTTGTCCGGTATCACCCATGCACTGGAGCATATGCTGTTCAAGGGCACATCCCGAATGGATGTGCATCAACTGGCCGAAAAACTGGATGAGCTGGGTGGTAATGCCAATGCCTTCACATCACGCGAACGCACCTGCTTTCACCTGCATGTATTGCACGAACACTGGCAGGAGGCTCTGGATGTGCTCACGGCCATGATTCGCGAACCGGCCCTGCCGGAACATGAATGGCAACGCGAAAGAGAAGTGATTTTTGCTGAAATGGCCATGGTGGAAGATACGCCGGAAGAATGGATCATGGATCAGCATATCGCCGCATTGTTTCCGAATCATGAACTTGGCCGCCCCGTACTCGGTAACCATGCATGTCTGAAAAAGCTGTCGGCCCATGATCTGAAAACATATCTGCACACACATTACACCGCCGGAAGGTTATTGATTGCAGCAACCGGCCATATCGACCATGCCGAGCTGGTTGATGCGATAGCCGGCCTGAACTGGCAGTCCGATACCCCGGATATCATTCACAGGCAAGCGCCGGCCCCGTTGGCCCGCGGTATCCAGCCCTTGCAACGCGATGGCGAACAGGCACAGATGATGATTTCTTTTGACGGCATCACCGTCACATCGGAAACAAGGCCTCAGGCATGGCTGGCCAATCAATTGCTGGGCGGCGGCATGAGTTCCCGCTTATTCAGGGAGATCCGCGAAAAACGCGGGCTGGCTTACAGTGTGGGATCACATCTGAGTATGTTGAGTGACACAGGCACCCTGAGTATCAGCTGTGGTATGGAACCGGCACGGGCTGCCGATTGTGTAAGCGTGATTGGTGAAATACTGGAGAATTTCTCCGACAGTATCTACAGTGAAGAAATCGAACGCGCCAAACGGCAACTGGAAGTGCAATTCCGCATGGGGCTGGATTCGGTTGAGGGGCAGATGCTCTATCTTGGCGGTAGGCAGGATGAACAAACGCTGCTGTCACCACTGGACTGGCTGCAACGCATTGCAGCTGTGGATGAGGATATGCTCAAAGAATGGTGCAAAACACGATTATCCCGGGCCGGACTGTGGAGCATTGCGGCACCGGCATGCGAACTGGATGCAGTTTGTGATAAAATTCGTGATAGGATTGCCGCATGATAGCCACGATTCGGGAAGATATTCGCACCGCATTTGACCGCGACCCGGCCACACGTACAACATGGGAAGCGTTGACATGCTATCCGGGCCTGCATGCCATCTGGATGCACCGCCTGGCTCACGCATGCTGGAGTGCCGGTTTGCTATGGCTGGGCCGTTTTATCTCGCATATTTCCCGCTGGCTGACCGGGATTGAAATCCACCCCGGCGCCACGATCGGAAAGCGATTCTTTATTGACCATGGCATGGGCATTGTGATCGGTGAAACCACCGAGATCGGCGACGATGTAACATTGTATCACGGGGTCACGCTGGGCGGTACGACATGGGAAAAAATCAAACGTCACCCGACCTTGCAGGACGGTGTGATTGTCGGTGCTGGGGCCAAGGTGCTCGGAGCCATCACCATTGGCAAGCAATCGCGTATTGGTGCCAATTCGGTGGTATTCAAGGATGTTCCCCCCCACTCCACGGTGGTTGGTATTCCCGGTACTGTGGTCGCAACGACTGAATCATTGATCGAGGATGGAAAAATCAATCTCGACCATCATCTGCTGGCCAACCCGGTAGCTGAAGCGCTCGGCCACGTGTTGAAAATGATCGACGATGTCAATGCCCGCGTGGATGCATTCCATCCGGACAGTTCGAGCGATTCGGGCAGTTCAGACGATCCGGCCAAAACATCCAGAAAACTGGAGAAAGATATCCTCAGCGAACAGGAAAAGCTGGAACGCTTTCTCGGTGGCGGTATCTGAACCCTGCTTTTTCCGGATCATATTCCGGCCATGCCGTTTGGGACATAGCACAATCAGGAATCAACATTATACTTGACTAAAATAGTCGGCTTTATAATATCCGACCCTATCATATGGTTATTATGTGATGGAGGCCAAACATGCGATTAACAAGTAAAGGGCGTTATGCCGTTTCGGCAATGGTGGATTTGAACAAACAACAGGATGGGCCGGTAACACTGGCGGCTATTTCTGAACGACAGTTCATTTCACTGTCATACCTTGAACAGTTGTTCCGCTGTCTGCGGGAAAACGGGCTGGTCAAATCAGTGCGTGGCCCGGGTGGTGGTTATCTGCTGGCAAAAACAGCCAAAGAAATCTCTATCGCGGAAATTATCCGCGCTGTGAACGAGCCTGTACGCACCACCATGTGCGAAAATGGCGTGCGTGGCTGTCATCGCGGCAACCGTTGCGACACACATCAGCTCTGGGAATCGCTCGGACAGCATATTTATCGTTTTCTGGATGCAGTGAGCCTCGAACAGGTCTGCGCCAAAGACGCGGTACTGGATCATATCGAACTGGGCAAAATCGAAGAATATCTGCCAACCAGCCAGCTTCCTGAAGGTGCCGTGAAAATTGAATCGGTATCTTGATTTCAATGCCACCTGCCCGCCTGTGGCAGCCGCACTGAATGCCGTAACACAGGCCGCGACAGAAGCTGCCGGCAATCCATCCAGCCTGCACTGGGCCGGGCGGGCTGCCCGCCGTATCGTTGATGATGCCCGGGATAAACTGGCCCGATTTGTCGGATGCGAATCCGGCAGCATCGTATTCACATCCGGCGGTACAGAAGCCGATAATATTGCCATTCACAGCGTACTGTCTTCGGCGACATCAGGACGCGTGGTATGTACCGCCATTGAACATCCGGCCGTACTCAAGCCATTACAACGCATGGCTGATCAGGGCTTCGATGTTGTGTTTGTACGACCCGATAAACACGGTGTCGTGACCGCTGAAAGCATGATTGATGCCATCAATGATGACACGATTCTGGTCTGCATGATGCTGGTAAATAACGAAAGCGGTGCCATTCAGCCGGTGCCTGAAGTCGCAGCGCATTGCAAAAGCCGCGGCATCCCGATGCTGGTGGATGCCGTGCAGGCACTGGGAAAAATTACCATCAATTTCCAGAAACTCGGTGTTGATTTCATGAGTTTATCAGCTCACAAAATAGGCGGCATCAAAGGCGTGGGTGCGCTGCTGGTACGTCGCGGTGTCAAACTGCATGAACTGACGCCGGGTGGCGGACAGGAGCGCGGCCGGCGCTCGGGCACTGAAAATGTGCCGGGTATTGCAGCTTTCGCAGCCGCGCTCGGTGCCATCGACTTTACCGCTTTTGCCTCGATTCGGGACAGTTTTGAACAGCAACTGAAGATGCAGATTCCCGAAACAAGGATCATATCCGAACATACAGCACGTGCTGCCAACACCAGCCTGATTGTATTGCCGGGTATGGATGGTGAAACCCTGTTGATGCAACTGGATCTGGCCGGTTTTGCTGTGGCATCCGGTTCAGCCTGCTCATCGGGCAAACGCGAACCATCGCATGTATTATTGTCCATGGGACTGAATGAATCCGTGGCGC
>JBHHTY010000142.1:0-4506 GCA_046753565.1 Mariprofundus sp. | reverse complement strand
CGGTTTGAGTTTAACAACCACACCTTCAGGCATCAGCGCAATGGTTTCATACTTATGACTCAGAGCCGCCATATTGCGTGCCAGATCATGCATTTCCTGCTGCTGCGGATTAAACGCAAGATGTGTGATTCCCTTGATTTTTCTTTCAAACTCCTGGACATCCGTACTGGTTGGCGGCAAGGGCAATACATCGCGCCGCGTTACCAGCAGGGTTCTGGCCGGCCACTGGCTGGCTGCAATAAATTGATCAACAGGTGCTGTCTCAGCTTCTTTCTGTAACACGGCAATGACCTGATCGATATTACCTTTCAGCTCCATCTGCCTTGTAGCATAGCTGTTTTTGGCTGCAGAAGTGGTGATAACAACAATAGCCATGACCACAATCAGTACAAGCCCACGCTGTCCACTGATACCACGCCAGCCAATGCGCTCATTAAGTTTAATCAACAGCGGTACACCCAGATAAACTGTCGTAGTCCAGTAAATCAACACCCATGCATGATCGGCATGCAAGGCGCCGATTGCACAGGCAAGAATCAGCATCAAAGAGATGGAGTCGATTTCCAGTTTCTGAATTATAAGTGTTGCGATGATGGCAACAATACCCAGGTCAGCCACCACCAGGCCCATTCCCCATGCGTTGGCAGCGTGCAGCAGAGGCGAACCGATCAGAGCATCAGCCAGAACAGTCAGCGGATTGGCGACAGCGGCATCCATGCCGTACCAGCCCCAGCGCAGAAACAGCATAATGGCCGTGGTCGCAAGCATAGCCAGAATCATGCGATGCGCCTTTTTCCGTTCCTCGGGCTCGCGCAACCAGCGCCAAACAACCGCCATCGGCAAAGCCAGCCCCATTGGGTGCAGGCTGACAGCAAGTGCGCAAATCAGAATTTGCAGGAATAACCAGCTGGGTGCTGTTCGTTCACTGCCATGAGTCAGGTTATCAAAAATTGCCGCTACCGCGAAAGCCCATAGCAGATATACACCTGCGCCAATGGCATCCGTCTGCATCAGGGCGATCGGAGAAATAAGCAACAATGCCGTAGCGATCATGGATGATTCATTACCATGGCGGGATTCACACCAGTTATATAACAGCAGCGCCGTACCAAAGAGAAAGAACATGGTATACACCTTGGCTGCGACAAGGCTTCCCACCCAATGCATATCAAGTGGAATAAACAGAATTGCACGCAAGTCCGGCACCCCGAAAAATGCAACAGGGCTGGCAATCTGGTGAATAATGGACCAGTTCAACAGCAAATCGAGTGCTGCGCCTTCTTCAATACCGTAGTTATCGAAACGGAACAGGGCTATAAAGGCCCATGCCAGCAAACAGAGCCCTGCCAGACCGAAATGGCGCGGAGCCAGATTATCGCGAATAGTTGAAATCATGTGGATATCCTATTGTGTGAATGTTTGAAAATACCGATACACATCGGTTTTATGTGATGCTTTGCATGCCGCCCATATAGTTCTGTAAAACCTTCGGAACTGTTACTGATCCATCCTGTTGCCATCCATTTTCGAGAATGGCCACCAGACAGCGACCAATGGCCAGGCCGGAGCCGTTCAGGGTTGCAACGGGTTGCGGTTTGCCTCCCTTCTCCCGATAGCGGATACCGGCCCGACGGCCCTGGAACTGACCGAACGATGAGCAGGATGAAATTTCACGATAACACTGCTGGCTTGGTAGCCATACTTCCAGATCAAAGGTTTTCTGGGCTGAAAAGCCGATATCTGCACTACACAGTTCCACCAGTCGATATGGTAATTCCAGTGCTTGCAGGATCGCTTCTGCATGGCCGGTTAACGTTTCCAAGTCCGACAGCGCGCGTTCAGCAGTTGTTAAATGTACCAGTTCCACTTTATCAAACTGATGCTGGCGAATCATGCCACGTACATCCCGCCCTGCGGAGCCTGCTTCGCGACGGAAACACGGTGTATAAGCGCAGTGCCTGATCGGTAACCGATCGGCATCGAGAATCTGATCCTGATACAGATTGGTGACCGGAACCTCGGCAGTGGGAATCAGGAACGCATCCTCCCCTTCCAGCTTGTACAGGTCATCTTCAAATTTCGGCAACTGTCCTGTACCTGTCATGGTTTTGCGATTCACAATCGCCGGCACCCATACTTCTTCATAGCCATGCTGATCGACGTGGGTGTTGAGCATAAACTGCATCAGGGCACGTTCCAGCCGTGCCGCTGCTCCGCGCAGTACGGTAAAGCGACTGCCAGCCAGTGTGACTCCTGCTTCAAAATCGAGAATCCCGAGGCTGACCCCGAAGTCCCAGTGGGCCGGCACCTCATCTTTACGCGGGTTTCCCCAGCAGCGGATTTCAATGTTATCATCCTCACTGTCACCATCCGGGACAGATTCATCTAACGGGTTGGGAATTTCCATCAATACGGCAGTAAAATCAGCCTCTGCTTCTTTGGCCTGTGCTTCCAGCACCTTGACCTTGCGCGAGGCTTCCCCCATGGCAGCCAGTTCTTCACTGGCATCCTCACCCGCCCCTTTTTTCCGACCAATCAGTTTGGACACCCGATTGCGTTCAGCCTGCAAGGCTTCGGCTTCACTTTTCAGTTCACGCTGTTTCACATCCAGCACACGCGCCCTGCCCCACGGACCATCAGGATCGACCACATCTATCCCTCGGCGTGCCAGTGCCGCACTCATTTCATCAAACGAACGGCGGAATGCCTGACGATCAATCATTCAGTATCTCCACCCGCCTCGTTTTGTTCTTCCGTAACACCTGAATCTGTTTCGATCGGGCCTGTATCAGCGGATTCCACTTCATCATCGTCCTGTTTTTCGGCCACACGTACCGCACCAATGACGCGCTCGCCCGGCTTGCAATCAATCAGTTTCACACCCTGCGTGTTGCGTCCGATCACAGAAACACCATTCATCCGAATACGAACCAGTCGCCCAGTATCTGTCATCATCATGACCTGATCTTCATCCAGTACCAGCAATGCTCCGATCATGGCTCCGTTTCGGCCACCTGTTTTGAGTGTAAAGACACCCTGGCCACCGCGTTTCTGTACATTGTATTCGGCTACCGAAGTCCGTTTTCCGTAACCGTTTTCCGAGACTGCCAGCAATGAGGCACGATCAGATACCAGGGTCATGGAAATCACCTTACAGCCACCGGGCATGCGCATGCCGGTCACACCGCGCGTGCTGCGCCCCATGGGCCGCACATCGGATTCCGAAAAACGGATCGCCTTGCCGCCACTGGCAGAGAGCATGATATCCTGATTGCCATTGGAAACGACCACACCAATCAGATCATCATCCTCATCAATTTTGATGGCGACAATGCCGTTGGCTCTGATATTCTGGAAGTCGGACAAACGGGTTTTCTTGATTACACCATTTTTGGTCGCCATCACTATATAATGATCTTCATCAAATTCGCGAATCGACAGTGTGGCTGAAATCTTCTCGTCCTTTTCAACCGGCAACAGATTAACCAGTGCCTTGCCGCGTGCAGCTCGCCCGGCCTGCGGCACTTCATAAACTTTCTTTCTGAACACACGTCCGCGATCCGAGAAGAACAGCAGATAATCGTGCGTAGAGGCCACCATCAGCTGGGCTACGAAATCCTCTTCCTTGGTGGTCATGGCTGTTTTGCCTTTACCGCCACGGCGCTGTGCCCTGTAGAGAGAAGTCGCATTGCGCTTGATATAACCCTCATTGGAAATGGTGACCACCATATCTTCTTCGGTAATCAGGTCTTCGACCGACAATTCAGCCGTTTCATCCATGATTTCAGAACGACGGGGATCAGCATAACGCTCACGCACCGCTTCCAGCTCTTCAACAATGACTTCCATCAGCAGCTTTTCATCCGCCAGAATGGCTTTCAGATGGGTAATCAGTTTCTGAATCTCGTCAAACTCAGCCTGAATCTTGCCGCGTTCCAGACCGGTCAAACGGTGCAGGCGCATATCGAGAATGGCCTGTGACTGTTTATCCGACAAACCGAAACGATCCATCAAGCCGGCTTTTGCTTCTGCCGGTGTCTGGCTGGCGCGAATCAGCTTGATCACTTCATCAATATTATCCAGCGCAATCAGCAAACCTTCCAGTATATGGGCACGAGCCTCGGCCTTGGCCAGATCAAACAGGCAGCGGCGTGTCACCACCTGACGCCGGTGATCCAGGAAATGCAGCAGCAGTTCACGCACACCGCACAGTTTCGGTTGCCCATCCACCAGTGCCAGCAGATTACAACCGAAGTTGCACTGCAATTGCGTGTGCTTGTAGAGATTATTCAGCACCACTTCGGGGATTTCATTTTTCTTCAATTCAATGGCAATGCGCATACCGTCGCGATCAGATTCGTCGCGCAGGTCGGAAATGCCTTCCAGTTTTTTATCTCGCACCATATGGGCGATGTTTTCAATCAGATTCGCCTTGTTCACCTGATACGGCAATTCGGTAATAATCAGCGACTCACGCTTGGTGCGCGGATGAATTTCCACCAGCGC
>JBHHTY010000141.1:0-4515 GCA_046753565.1 Mariprofundus sp. | reverse complement strand
TCTGACTTGCCTGCTATTCAACAAGACTCTTCTCAATTCTAACCTCAGTCGGATATGCAAATTCGACATGGTTTTTCTTCATAATATCTGTAATGCGATAAAGCACATCTTCTTTTACTTTCAGCCACTCTTCCCAGTTCACTGTTTTTGAGAAGCAATAGACCATGATATCAATCGAGTAATCATTCAAGCGCTCAAAAAACACCAGCTGATTATTCTTG
Source organism: Mariprofundus sp. (assembly GCA_046753565.1). Lineage (GTDB taxonomy): Bacteria > Pseudomonadota > Zetaproteobacteria > Mariprofundales > Mariprofundaceae > Mariprofundus. Next base: position 4,294 of record JBHHTY010000141.1, on the reverse strand, counting down.
ATGCCATGAATATCTTCCTGATTGTAAAACTGAACAGCCCGTTCATTGGCCGTAAAAACATGATCCCCCGGGTTCACGATCCCCGCATGTTGATGGAGCATTTCCCTGATATCAGACACCACATGCTTCACATCTTCCATATCACTTTCATAGGTAAGGCGAATCGATATTTTGATCCTTCGGCCCACTTTGCGCTTGCTCCAGTTCATCACATCCATGGTGGATACCTGTGAGTTCGGAATGGTAATCAAGGCATTTTCGAAGGTCCGAATGGTTGTACTGCGCAAGCCGATTTCGGCAATCACGCCCTCGGAGTCTTTGATTCTCACCAAGTCACCGAGCCTGAATACATTATCCATCAGAATCGCAATGCCGCCGAAGAAATTGGCCAAGGTATCTTTTGCCGCCAGTGCGAATGCCAGGCCGCCAATGCCCAATGTGGACAGAATGGCGGCAATGCTGATGCCAAAGTGCATCGATATAATGATGATCACCATGGCAAACACAACGATTTTGATGATATGGACAATCAGGTTGAACAATTCTTTTCTCATCCCGATATTTTGCTGATTCAATGTGGCAATCTTGATGGCAACCACTGTATTCAGCGCGCCCAAAAACAGCCAGAAGAAAAGCATCGCGTAGACAACAAAAGCCAGTGCATCTGCCGCAGCCAGAAACTCAGTTCGATACAACAGCGCTCCGGCCGACATATGCAGCCCAAAAAACACCAGCAGTGCCCTGACAGGTTTTCTTAATTCAAGATATGCGAATTCCTTTAAACTGCTTGCAGTTGCATCGTTTTTTGCTTCCCGGACAATGTATCGCCCGATATAAAAACGGCTCATCCTGAACAGAACGGGATACAGCATCACAACCAGAAAGAACAACATCAGGCTCACGGCAATACCACCCGTATCAAGGTTGAAGATATTCAGCCTGAGGTTAATTTCCCTGGATATCGCATGGCTGTTGAAATAGTCAATCCATGTTGCAAGCGACAAATACCTTGTCCAGCTATGTTCAATGATCAGTTTGGAGTTATCGGCAGCATAATTCAGGATATTTTTATAGATATAAACCATCGAATAAAGATCGTGCAGATTATGATGAAGATCGCGCGTTACGTTTCCAACGACGGCCTTTTCAACAGGGGTTGAAAGTATATTGTTTTCCATATGGGCAATAGACTCAATGGCCTGGCGTGTTTCTCCCGCGATATCGCCTTTCTTCTGATAGCCGTGGGAAATAGCCCATAGCCTGGTCACATAACGTTCCGCTTCTTTATATATTTCCAGAAACTTGATTTTCACCATGTCTCTTTGTACAGCAATTTTGTTCCCGTGCGCCTTGTTGATGGATGCCCGTGATTCAAGCGTTCTGATCTGATTGGCAATATCCCTGCCTTCGCCAATCTCACTTTTCCCCAGAATATAAAGGAACAGCTCATGAACCTTTTCATCACTTTGTTTCATCAATCTGTCAATGGACTGACTGTCACTGACCCGCAATTTCTGACCGATCACCGCAAGTTCCTTGATTTTTGAAAGCGTGCGTTGATCTATCGTAGCGCCTTTGAAAACACTGTCGTCATAAAAGGCCACGATGGCTTCTTTGGGCGCTTTGATGCCTCCATCAGTCTGGGCATCCATGCGCGGGCTGATCTGTATTTCATGATTGCCGTCCAGGGCGACAGGTTCGCTTAAGCAAAAGCCCTGTCCAAAAAACAGCAACGCAACGAATGCCATCATTTTTATCACTATCATCTCTGACCACTCACTTTTTGGATGCAATTTGCATCAGAACCAGCACCCAGCTCACAATATCCATCCATATTATTCTGGCAAGGCATTTTCCGGTTTTCACACTAGCATATGCACTCCTATTGAAAGCGGACAACCTGTTCAACCGGGGAGAGAACGATGCCGAGAAAATTTCATCCGAAACTGCTGCAACAGGCATTCAAATGCCTGTTATTGGCGGTGATGTTATCAGCAAGCAGCCAGGTTTTTGCGGCTGCAATCGATGAAGTCAAACATTTTCCCGAAGCCGCGGCAGGCATGAAGCAGGTTGTCATTCTATTGCCTGCAAGGCAGCAGGATGAGAAGAATTTTAAAGTTGTTAAAAATCGATAATCAGACCCAAAACCGGCCCGTGCGTAACGGTCTTGTAGGCGAAGTAACCCGGTTGCCCTGCCGTTCCGCTGGAATAGTCCACCCAAAGCGCTTTATACTGGGCATCCAGCGAAAACATTTTTGTGAACCGGTAGTGGATACCGCCGGCAATTTCAGTGGTAAAATCTGAGCCGACACTGAAGCCCCCCAGATCCCCCCGCATCACGAATGTCAGCTGATCTGACAGCGGTATTGTCAGTCGGGCGCCAATCACCGGATCCAGCCATGATTCGTTTGTCGATGCGCTGATTGAGCCGGGTAAGATTGCAGGGTTCAATGTTAGATTGACCTTGTTGGTCCACCAGCGGAACCCTCCCAACAGCTCGACATCATAATTTGCAAAATTTATTTTTCTGGCCACCAGCAGCTCCAGAACGCCTTGCTTCGCCCCTGCGTTGATAACACCACCGAGAGGGCCGGCAATATCTGCCCCCAGATTCATGAAGCCATAATCAATGAGCAGCCCCCAGTTACTACTGTGATGCGCTTCCGCATGAATCATGCCTGCGAACTCCAGATTCTTCAGAATATCCTGAAACTGTACATTCACCTGCTTACCGGCAACCCGTCCGATTCCTGCTGTGCCATCAATGGATGTGAGCATCAAATATGGTTCGATTGACAACTTCCAGTCACCTGCTTCTTGCGCGCAGCTATCATCAGGCAACAGGAATGCCGAGCCAAACAACAGCAACAGACCATATAACGTTACATGTGTGTTTTTCATTCCCTGCCTCCTCACTTTGTTTATTGTCAATTCATATCCCCGGTTTTCCATAAGTCGCTGCAACAACCAAGCGGCAGACTCCATATTTTGCGCCTTGCCCGTTCAGTTTAATCAAATGCGTATTTAAGACCCATCACGACACGGTAATCATCGGGTTTGGGTAATATGCCCTGACTATCGACCGTGGGATGATTGATACGATCCCACATCAGCGAAACATCCAGATCAATGCGTCTGGTCATTTCATTTTCAAACGTCGCGATCATATGGTGGGAATAACCACCTGATTTGTTTTTGCTGGCCTTGATGTCGTAGTTAAACAGAAAGTCCAGTTTACTGCTTAGTTCGGCATCAACTTTTGTACCCAGCATCAGAGCCAGACTGGACTCAGTTGAATTTCTCCCCGGCTGTACAGATAGATATGTTGTCCTTAAAAAAGAGGGGCCTGCAGAGACCTCCCATTTCAGTTTCTTCGTGTCGCGCAGAATAAACCCAAGACCTGCACCTACCGTAATTCGCTGATCAATATTGCGAAAGGGATCCCTGTAATATTCTGCATTTATCGGCGTATAGAAAAAATACCTGTTGGCATAAACATCCAAGGCAGAGGTAACACGGTGATTATTGATGGTTTTTTCCGAGCTGCCTGAAATAGTATTGGTTTGCGAGAGGTTGCCAATATAATCAGCAAAAAAACGGGTCGTTGCTGTGCGGCGCTTCGCAGATGCTTTCGCTGTATAATCAATTTGCCTGACATTCCCGCTTTGAAAGTTCAGGCCAAGTCCGATTTTCACCACCCACAAATCGACTTCTCTTTGCCCGGCGGGGGCAAATGATATGATATCATCCCGATTAAACGTTGCGACCTGCTCTCCGTTGGTAACGGTGACCCGTTCGCCTGATATATGCAACAATCCGGTCTGCATATCTGCATTTGCGCCGGTTTTTTCACGGAGATTGCCGGTTAATTTATGGGTCAGTCTACCGGTAAAAATACCACCGGACTTTGTGTCCTTTTTTGGTTTTTGATCATCCGGACCCGCAACAAGAACATGGAAGAACTGGTGGCTTTGCAGGGATTTGACATCTTCCCAATCAATACTGAGAAGATCGAGTTTCTCACTGTCAAATTCAAGTTCTTCGCTGTACATCGAATGAATTTTTCCACTCAGCCATTCACCCGAGGTCAGCTGTAACCAGTCATGTTTCACTGCCCTGGGTTGCCAGCCTGCTGCTGTTTCCCCGGCCATGGCATTGGAAGCGAAAACAAGCTGTAGCAGCACAGTAAGGAATAATAAGGGTTTGAAAAACATTTATGGTGAACTATATATAAGCGGTAAAGAAATGCAGATGTTTTATTGCCTGTTCCATTGATCGTCCCCTCAGGGTATAT
>JBHHTY010000140.1:0-4539 GCA_046753565.1 Mariprofundus sp. | reverse complement strand
ATACCTGTCCAATGATTGCAGAGGAATAAAAAAGGAGCTGCGAAAATCGCAGCTCCTTGTGTTGGTGGTGGGCAGGGAGGGAATCGAACCCCCGACACGAGGATTTTCAGTCCTCTGCTCTACCGACTGAGCTACCTGCCCTCAGACGTCCCTTTTCGGGAGGCCGGATTATGGGTCAAAGTGATTCGGATGCAAGTACGAATTGCACTTTTTATTGCGGCAGTGAAAAAATACCGTCGAAGGTTTTATGGACACTGCCTTCCAGAATCAGGTTTTGCATGCTTCCGGAAACAATGACTGTACCGCCGGGCATTTCGTTTGTCAGCGGGCGGATATGTGCTTCTGCATGCCAGATTGCCGCAGCTGTGGCGCAGGCGCCGGAGCCACAGGCCGGAGTATGACCGGCACCGCGTTCAATAATATCGATATACACATGATCGGCAATCTGACCGGTGACGATTTCCACATTGCGATCGGTCGGAAAATGTTCCGTTGCCTCAAAAAACACGCGGTGTGGATTGCCGATTTCAACATCAATATGGGCATCGGTTTTTCCGCTGATGGTGGCAGGCCCCATATCAATGTGAACGCCATGTTCGGAACATTCGGCTGTAACGATGCGATCAGCCAGTGCAATACTGAGCTGATTCTTGCCGGTTTGCTGCATGAGCAATTCACCGACACAGCGCAGGCCATTGCCGCAGTTGGCCGCTTCACTGCCATCATTGTTGAAAATCCGCATGGCAGCATCGGCAGATGCATGCGGCTCGAGAACCAGCAACTGGTCGCAGCCAATGCCGTAACGGCGCTCGGTAATCATGCGGACGAATGCTTCGTTCAATTCCGGTAATTCAGTTTGCAGGCCGTTGAGAATAATGAAATCGTTGCCCTGAGCCTGCATTTTGGTGAAGGGTAGTTTGTTTGTTGCCATACCGTTTGCTGCCGGTCTCATTTGCTGTGTTCCACTTCCACCGTGGTGTATACACCGCCACGAACATTGAAGATGGCCGTCACCTTGATGTGGCGCGGGTCGAGCAGGGCGATCAGGTCATTGGCAATCATATTGGTGACTTTTTCATGGAAGTGGCCCTCATCCCTGAAACTCCAGTAATAGAGTTTCAGGGATTTGAGTTCAACACACAGCTGATCCGGTATGTAATCCAGTTTGATTTCGGCGAAATCCGGCTGCCCGGTTTTGGGGCAGAGGCAGGTGAATTCAGGGGAATCAATACGGATATGATAATTACGTTCCGGATTCGGATTCTCGAAGGTTTCCAGATGTCGGGTTGGCTTGTTTTTCACGGCGCCCAGTTTTTCACTCATGGCTTGAACCTCATGGTTTCGATAATATCTGTATAAACCCGCGTCAGCGTTTCCAGTTCATTCACGGCCACCTGCTCTCCAACCTGATGGATGGTACTGTTGGTGGTTCCCAGTTCGGCGACAGGGATGCCGGCCGCAGCCAGAAAACGGCCATCGGAGGTGCCGCCGCCGGTATCGCGTATGGTATCGATTCCTGTTGCCCGTTTGATACTGCTACACACCTGATCGAGAAAAGGCCCGTCCGGGGTGGAAAATGCAGTGGCGACATGATCAAAATCGAGGCTGGTTTCGCAATCCGCGCAGGCTGTTTCAATCCGCGTTTTGATTTCATCAAAATGATTGCCCGGATTGTAACGGATATCTAGAAACGCTTCGCAGACACCGGGGATCACATTGGATGCACCGGTGCCGCCGCTCACATTGGTGATCTGGCAGGATGTGGCAGGAAAACCGTCGGCAGCTTCGCCCCAGTCAATGGCTGCAATGCGGGCCAGGGCGGGAGCAGCGCGGTGAATCGCATTATCGGCGTCCTGCGGGTAAGCCGAATGCCCCTGCTTGCCGAGAAAAGAGGCCCGAATCTGTACCACGCCACGACGGCCGCGACGAATGGTGTCACCCACTTTTTCCGAGCAGGAAGGCTCACCCACAATAACGGCATCCGGCAGTATGTGATTGGCCTGCATGTATTCGACAATGCGGATGGTGCCGTCAATCGAGTCACCTTCTTCATCCGATGTAATCAACAGCTGAACGGTGGGGATAGGGGTGTATTCGCCACAGAGTTTGGCAACCGCAGCAATCCAGCATGCCACCGCGCCTTTCATATCCTGAGCACCGCGACCATGCAGGATGCCGTCTACGATTTCGGCTGAATATGGTGCGTATTGCCATTGCTCCAGCGGGCCTGTCGGAACCACATCGGTGTGGCCGGCAAAAGCCAGCGTGCCGTCTAATTCCCCCGGGCGTGTATAAATGCTGTTGGTGATGCCGCCGGTATCCACGCGGGTACGCACAAAACCGAGAGGCGCCAGTAGGGATTCGATATAATTCTGGCAGCCGCTGTCATCGGGGGTGACCGATTTGCGCTGAATGAGTTTTACTGCAATGTTTGTGGCAATATCAGACATGCCGGAACCCTAACCTGCATGATTCACAAATGCAGCTGTGCCCTTGTTTGGTTATTTGTCCGCCATGTGCCGGGGCATGAGAAAGGTGTTATGAATAAACAGGAGTTATCCGACTTCGACAAAACTTTCGCAGCGGCGCTCGGTATTTTCAAACAGCGGACTTGATGCAGCCAGTTTCTCGATACGGTTGATGGTGGCCTGTGACACATTACAATAGGTTTCCATGAATGTGGTTTTGTCCGATGTTTTACGGATGAACAGTTTGCCGCGCACACCGGCTTCCTGTTCCACGCTATTGATCCAGTTGATCAGGCCGGGTTCCTGTTTGTCCTCGGCATGATACCAGATAAATGCATCAGGCATGACAGGTCTCCAGTATCCGGATGCTGACACCATTATCCAGTGTCAGGTCAGGATTCGATTCAGCTGTTTCGATGGGCAACAGGGCGATGCCGAAACAGTTTGCTTCATGGTCGATCATGGCGGACTTCAGTTCTCCAATAGCGGCGGATGTGCAGATCGGGCAGGGCAGGGATTCAGGTTTCCCGTCAATCGCCACCCTGTACAGTTTCTTTTTGATGCCACCGCGCCAGTGCATACGGCTGGTGATCTCCTGGCCGACATAACATCCCTTGTCGAAGGATACGCCGTCAAATTCAATCAGGTTGGCATTGAGCGGATGAATGCCGGTATCCCATTCGGTTCCGAAATCCGGGATGCCTCGAATAATACGCATGGCCTCGATTTCGCTTTCATCCACCTGCTGGTGGTGGTTGATGACGGTATTAATGTGTTGCCGTGAGCTGATGATCCAGTAACCGCGCGGATTTTCCGGCATCACCAGTGCCAAGGTGTCGGAGTCGGTTTTTCTGCTACAGGATAACCATCCTTGATCCGGTTCCGGCAGTTCGAAGTCATCCAGCAGCTGAGCCGCATTGGCCCCCTGAACCGAACAAATTGCAAGGCTGTCGACCACGCCGATACGCAGGGGTTTTCCCAGCGCAAACTGACGCAGGCGCGCGACGCTTGCTTCGGCATGAGAGGTCGGGGTAAGTATGATCAGTTCATCCTGTTGGCCTTCAAACAGATACAGTTCGGAAACGGCTTTGCCCTGCGGGGTCAGAATACAGCTGTGAATGCCCTGTGTGGATGTCAGCCTGTTCATATCCTGGGTGATTTGGCCTTGTAAATAATCGCGCAGGCCCGGGCCTGATGCTTTCAGGACAGCCCATTGTCGACGCCATGCAATGATGGCGCTGTGCAGCAACTGATTGGCTGTTTCCTGTTTCAGGGTGGGCAGAGAAATCATCATGGACGGATTCTAGCAGTAAAATGCTTGCAACACCCCCCTGACGAAGCATGGTTTATCTGGTGCGATCAACATAGTCTGCGCGCGCATCTCACCGGGGAGGGGTCCATGGCATTGCGCCCAAAGCTGTCCAATAACAGAAAACGGAAAATTAAAATGCTGCTCGGCAGGGCTTTCGAGGCTCTTCAGAACGGTGAGCAAGAGCAGTGTGAACAGCTATGCAAAGCGATTGATGAGATTCAGCCGGGCAATGCCGATACTGCCTATTTGCGTGGTGTATTGGCCAGAGATTGCGATCAGTGTGAACAGGCGAAAGCTTATTTTCATCTGGCGATTGAGGCATCACCAAAACGGGCTGATTTTGTGGCAGCACTGGCCGGTCTCTATCTGTCTGTCGGGGAATATAAACAGGCAGTTCTGGTTTACAGGCAGGCCTTGGTGCTTGAACCCCATAATATTAATGTCCGGATTGGACTGGCCGGAGCATTGGTCTGTTTGTCACAATATGATGAAGCAATTGAATTGCTGGAGGGTGCAAGAAAACGGCGGCCGGGAGATCTCGATATTCGTATGGGGCTGTTTCAGGCCTGTCACGACAGCGGGCGCATAGTACAGGCGCGCGAGCATTTGGATGCTGTTTTCAAGCGTGACCCGGAAAATGCACAGGCTTTTTATAGTCTGGGGTTGCTGGATATAGAAAATGGATCGCTGACAGAGGGTGAACAAGCAATTCGGCAGGCGATAACTTGCGCACCGGATTATACTGAGGCTTTTACGGTG
>JBHHTY010000139.1:0-4550 GCA_046753565.1 Mariprofundus sp. | reverse complement strand
CCAGGGTTTGATGTTCGGCTATGCGACCAATGAAACTGACGCGCTGATGCCGACAGCCATCCATTTGTCCCATCAGCTGGTCGCCAAACAGGCTGAAGTACGCAAATCCGGCACGCTGGATTTCCTGCGACCCGATGCCAAATCCCAGGTGACGGTGCGATATGAAAACTATAAGCCGGTTGCCATTGATGCTGTGGTGCTTTCCACCCAGCACAATCCGGACATTGAACATAAAGACCTGTCCGAGGCGATTATGGATGAGGTGATTAATCCCATCCTGGCTCCGACCGGGCTGTTGCACGCCGATACGGCATACCACATCAATCCGACCGGCCGTTTTGTCATCGGTGGGCCGGTGGGCGATTGCGGCGTAACCGGGCGCAAGATTATTGTTGATACCTACGGCGGTTTCGGACACCACGGCGGAGGCGCTTTTTCCGGCAAGGATCCGACGAAAGTGGATCGTTCCGCCTGTTATATGATGCGTTATGTCGCCAAGAATATTGTTGCGGCCGGATTGGCGGATCGCTGTGAAGTGCAGGTCGCTTATGCCATCGGTGTGGCGCATCCGCTGTCGGTGATGGTTAATACATTCGGCACGGGCAAGATCGATGAAGGCAAGCTGGCTGAAATCGTGCGAGAAGTATTTGATCTCCGGCCGAAGGGTATTGTGCAGGAGCTTGATCTGCTGCGCCCTATTTATGCCAAGACATCGGCATACGGACATTTCGGGCGCGAACTACCGGAATTCACATGGGAATTCACGGACAAGGCGGAAGCTCTCAAGGCGGCTGCCGGTATTTAATTCAGAGTCGGGAAAGCACAGTCTTTCGACCCGATGATACAACAGCTTTACCTCAGACTGAGGAGCACTGCAGCAGTTTGACCTTCATCTGCCAGGCTCAGTCGCAAAACAGTTCAACGGTGCTCATATTTTTATATCCGGATGTAAATATGTCCGGGCAATCATAGGAGTATGAGAATGTCTGATTTTACAGATTACAAAGTGGCGGATATGTCGTCCGAAACCATTGCATGGGGCCGCAAAGAGCTCAATATTGCTGAAACAGAAATGCCGGGGCTGATGGCACTGCGTGAAAAATATGCTGATGAGCAGCCGCTCAAGGGTGCTCGTATTGCCGGATCCCTGCACATGACCATCCAGACCGGCGTTCTGATAGAAACCCTGACCGCCCTTGGGGCAGAAGTGCGCTGGGCATCATGCAATATTTTCTCCACTCAGGATCATGCTGCAGCTGCGATTGCTGCAAAAAATATTCCGGTTTATGCCTACAAGGGCGAATCCCTTGAAGATTACTGGGAATACTGCCATAAAATCATGGAATGGCATGATGGTGGCACGCCGAACATGATTCTCGATGATGGTGGCGATGCGACCCTGCTGCTGATTCTCGGGGCAAAAGCTGAAAAAGATGCATCCGTTCTGGATAATCCGGGCTCGGAAGAAGAGGAGTATCTCTACGCCTCCATCAAGAAGCGTCTGGCCACACAGCCCGGTTATTATACCACCCGCCGTGATGCCATTCGGGGTGTAACTGAAGAAACCACCACCGGTGTACATCGCCTGTATCAGATGCAGGAATCCGGCGAACTGCCATTCCCGGCCATCAATGTGAATGATTCAGTCACCAAGTCCAAATTCGATAACCTGTACGGCTGCCGCGAATCACTGCTGGACGGCATCAAGCGCGCGACCGATGTGATGATTGCCGGCAAGATCTGTGTTGTGCTTGGTTATGGCGATGTTGGTAAAGGTTGTGCACAGGCATTCAAAGGCATGGGCGCAACGGTATGGGTAACTGAAATCGACCCGATTTGCGCACTGCAGGCAGCCATGGAAGGTTATCGCGTGGTCAATATGGATGAAGCCTGCAAGCAGGGTAACATCTTTGTCACCACAACCGGTAATTATCATGTCATCACCCATGACCATATGGTGGCTATGCCAGATCAGGCGATTGTCTGTAATATCGGCCATTTCGACAATGAAATCGATTGCGCCAGCCTGCAACAGTATGAGTGGATTAATGTGAAACCCCAGGTTGATCAGATTATTTTCCCGGATGGTTCACGTATCACCCTGCTGGCCGAAGGGCGTCTGGTGAATCTCGGTTGTGCGACAGGGCATCCCAGCTTTGTGATGTCCAATTCTTTCACCAACCAGACACTGGCTCAGATCGAAGTATTCAATCAAACAGGCCAGTATGAAAACAAGGTGTATACACTGCCGAAACACCTGGATGAAGAAGTAGCTCGTCTGCATCTGGCCAAGATCGGCGTAAACCTGACTTCATTGTCGCAGGAACAGGCCGATTATATCGGTGTGCCTGTTGAAGGGCCGTACAAGTCTGATCACTACCGTTACTAGGGCATGGGTATGAGGGCGGTGAAAAGCACTGTTTATTTCATCGCCCTTGTCGCCATGCTGTTTTCCGCTTCGGCATGGGCCGCAGGCGGATTATCCGTGGATGCAAAATTTGATCTGACCGGCGATGGTATCGTAGATGCTTCTGACTGGGTAAAAATGAGCGAAGATGCCAAGCAAACCTATGCCGATGAGTCGGTTCGCGCTCTTGGCCAGAATCCCGATGCAATTTTTGATGGTCGAAAAACCAGAGGCGCCCGCTATCTGCAAGGCCTGCGTTCTGTGTATGAATAGGTACGGCAATTGATAGCTATATTATGATACTATGCGTATGTTGCATAATGATTGACAATTTGCAATCCGGTGGCTATAACAAGTGTACAACATTAGCGGTTCTCTTGAGCCGCTGGCGATCGCCGACGGGCGGTCGCCTTTTTTTATTCTGTATACATTGCAAATGGGTCTTCCCGCTATGAGCTTAATATGAACCAGCACACAGACTGGCAGCAGGTTGATCGCCCGGGTGAAGGCCAGGCGATATGTTTTCCCTTATCTTCGACGCTCCGGCTTCCAGATGGTCAGGAGCTTGATATTCAGGAACAGGGCTTTTTGACCTGCTTCCGGGGCGAGTTGCGTGCGTGGCGCAATCATTGCCCACATGCCGGCTCTCCTCTGGACTGGATTCCCGGCCAGTTCTACAGCGATGATGGAGAATTTCTGGTTTGTCATACACATGGCGCCCGTTTTCACCCGCTGACCGGCGCGTGTGTATCCGGACCCTGTCCCCGAGGCCTTTATCAGCTGGCATTGCAGGAGCAGGGAGATACTGTGCTGGTCCCCGTTTCTGTGGGGGCCGTGCATACCCCATAACGGGATGCTAAAAACCTCCCGGTTCCGTGCTCTGGGAAAAGAGTGCTAATCGGCAGTTTTCACGGCTTCGCAGGCGCGCCTCAGAAAGTCCATATGATCAAGGCCGAAAAACATCTCGTCACGTCCGCGATTCTTATGCAAAATAAAGGTCGGCGCACCGAAAGCACCTGCATCTAGCGCTTGCTGTGTCATTTCATCAAGCCGGTCTTCCTGTTCAGACAACCATTTTTCCGGTAATTGATTCAATGCAATGACCTGCTGTAGCCAGCCCGGCTGCCTGGGGCTGATGGCTCCTGACCACAGACTGTCAAAAACCGCATGACAAAACCGTATTCTGTCGACGTGATTCAATGCCAGCGCTATCCGCATGGCTGGTCTGCTGTCAAAACTACCGGGCATAATCATGCTAAATGGCACATCGAGATACTTTGCCCAGCGCTTCAAATCTCGCAGACTATATATGGCCTTATTTTTTATCAGGGTTGGCGGCGTGTTTCCCGACCACTTGATCAGTTTGGGTAAATTGACCGGAATCCATCTGAAATCCGCATCAAACTGCTGACAGAATGCATCCATCCGGGTTGTGGCCAGATAGCTGTAGGGGCTGATAAAATCAAAATAGAAGTCGATAACAGGTTTATTCATGGTTACCCGTATACCCCTTCGGTCTGATGGCCACGGTATTTTTGATTCGGGTGCAAACTTTGCCATCTTCCCGCACAAAACTCATGCTGAAACACGGGGTAGCCCGCTCCTTGTCCTTCAACTGCTGCCCAATCATAAGGGCTGTTTGTGGGTCAAAATCAAAATGCAGCATCAAATCACTGTTGCCGACCCGGATAAAATCAAGTTCGAGTCTTTTGGTCGCCACACGGTAACCCGGGAATTTTTTCAGACATGCCAGTGCAGGCACAGGATCAGCCAGACTGGCCTGATAACCGCCGAACATATTTCCGGCTGCGTTGGCAGAAACCCGGTTCAGTGGCAGCCGAATCCGGGCCATACTCCAGTCCTCCGCCAGTTCAACGACTGTAACACGCATCAGAAAAAAGGGCGGATACCATTCAAATTGATGTCGCGCAGAGAGAAAACTGAATTTTCCAAATCGCTTCCAGTGACTTCTCACACGACCTCCATTCATAGACAAGGCAAGCCTGACCGTATGCATATGATTGATGAATTGAATCTGTTCAGCAATAGGTTTCTTTTGGAAACTAAATGGTATCTGTTAGAGACTAGCAATATCTGGTTGGTTTCTTTTTAATACCCGCTATAATTGGAGTATGAAAACAAC
>JBHHTY010000138.1:0-4575 GCA_046753565.1 Mariprofundus sp. | reverse complement strand
AGAAAAATTGCATTACAATACCATGTGCGGATTCAATCAGTGAAGATGAAAAGAACCAGGATATTCAAACAAGCATCTCTAACTTGCGGAAACTATTTAGCATCGCCACCATCGGGCCATGCAAGCCACAAATGTACAGCCAATGGCGCTAACAGAAGCTTATCAACATTGTCTGGATATCGCACAAAACCATTATGAAAATTTTCCGACTGCTTCAAAGCTGCTGGCTGCCCGGCTGCGCCCTGCCGTGGCTGCCATTTATGCCTTTGCCCGTCATGCCGATGATCTAGCTGATGAAGGCGATACAGTTCCTGAAACACGACTCAAGCAACTGGATGCATGGGAAACACTGCTTGAACGCTGCGAACATGATGAAACAATCAACCACCCAATATTTCAGGCGCTCGGTGATGCTATTCGGACCCATAGGCTTGATATTGACGAGCTGGACAATCTGCTCATCGCCTTTCGTATGGATGTCAGTATCCATGCCTATGCAACGCTGGATGAGCTGTTGTTTTACTGCAAAAATTCAGCCAATCCGGTTGGCCGATTGATGCTACAACTGCACCGGGTTGAACACCCAGATGCTGTATTCTGCTCGGATAAAATTTGCACCGCCCTGCAACTGATCAATTTCTGGCAGGATTTGAGCATCGATTTGCCAAACGGCCGCTGTTATATGCCGGAAAGCTGGCTGGCCGAAAATAATCTGACCGCACAGCAATTACTCTATGCTGGGATTGATTCAGAATCATTTCGCCCCGTCCTGATCAAAGCCATCGGCACCACTCGCAATATGCTTGATGAGGGAGAGCCGTTGCTGGCAATGCTTCCCTTTCGATTGCGCCTGCAAATCGCAGCAACCCTGCACGGTGGCAGGTGTATGCTGGATAAAATCGAACAACTGGAGCAGCCATTGACACAACGCACCACATTGAACAAGGCAGAATGGAAACGCCTGATTTTCCCGATATTGAAAGATACGCTGTTCCCTGCCCGGAAAAAACGCCGTGAGTCCTGAGCAATACTGTCGCGACAAGACCCGGGGATCCGGCTCCTCGTTCTTTTATGCCTTCCTGTTTCTGCCCGAAGATCAGCGCCGGGCTATCATGGCACTGTATGCTTTTTGTCGGGAAGTCGATGATATCGCCGATGAAATCAGGGAGCAGGATATTGCCCTGCCCAAACTGGCCTTCTGGCGTGAAGAAGTTGCACGCGCCTTTACCGGCAAGCCGCAACATCCGGTCGGAAGAGAATTATGCTGGGCCAAAGAACACTTCCCGATCGATGAAGAACTGCTGGTGGAGATTCTTGATGGCATGCTGATGGACATCACGCATAAGCCCATACTGAAACCATCCGATCTGTCGCTCTATATTTATCGCGTTGCCGGCGTAGTTGGTCTGTTGAGCATCGAGATTTTCGGTTACAAGCATCGCTCAGCCCGCAATTTTGCCACCTCACTGGGAGAGGCTCTGCAATTGACTAATATTCTCAGAGATGTGGCCGAAGATGCGCGTATCGGGCGTATTTATCTGCCGCAGGCCGACAGGATTCGCTATAAAATCGCTGATCAGGCCTTCAAAAATGGGGAATGCAGTGATGAAATGCTGCAGCTGTTACGTGAATACGCCGACAAGGCGGAAGCAGCCTATACACAGGCCCTGGCCAGTCTGGCTAGCGAAGATCGTGAAAGCCTGCGACCATCCATTGTCATGGGAGCCATTTACTATGCCTATTTGCAGCAACTCAGGGCGGTAAATTTCAATGTCTGGCAGCACCCTGTTCACATGCTGCCCTTGAAAAAAATATGGATCGCGTGGCGTGCATGGCGCTATGAACAAAAGGCGGTGAAGAAGAATCTCCCGCTGAAACTGGGATTCTGACATTCTGAATACAGATCAGTCGAAACGTATTGCGGTTATTGGCGGCGGTGTTTGTGGGTTGACTGCTGCACTGCGGCTTGCTGAAAATAGTTTTGATGTCGATCTTTTTGAGGCTGCTCCGCAACCGGGAGGGCGTACCCGTTCATTTATCGACAAAAAAACAGGCGAATGGTGTGATAACGGCCCGCATCTGATCAACGGTGCCTATCTTGCCACTGAAAAGCTGCTCAATGATTGCAATGCATCTGAATATATCACATGGCAATCATCGCTGATGCTGACCTTGTGGGAAGAACAACGGCAATATTTCAGTCTGAACCCTTCGCCCCTGTTACCATTTTCGCTCGCCTTGCTTTTGGCTGTTCAGTCCATGCCGGGGCACAGCTGGCGTTCTGCACTGGCCATGGTGCGATTGAATCGCGCTATCAATAGTCATAAGTACAGCAAGCATAATGTGGCCGCATTATTGGAATATTGCGACATCCCAGACGTACTGATTCGAGATATGATCGAACCGATTTGTCTAGGTACCATGAACGAATCCATTCAAACGGCTGATCCCGCTACTTTTGCACGCGTATTATCTGAAAGTTTTGCTACAGGGAAGCATGCACGCCTCGGCTGGTTCAATGCTCCCCTGCAACAGGCATTGATTACTCCGCTGGTTAAAACAGTCGAAAAGCTGGGGGTAAATATTCACACACGTCATCCGGTACATAGCATTCAAAGTGAAAAACATGGTGCCCGAGTCGATCATGAGCTGTTTGATGCGGTTGTGGTTACCCTGCCGGCTTATGCGAGTGGTCGCCTGTTTGGGGAGAAGCCAATATGCGAAACACGTGCCATTACCAATATACACCTATGGTATAAACATCACCCCGGCTTACCTGAACCGTTTATCGGTGGTATCGGCACGGTTGGCCAGTGGTTTTTCGATGTATCGGCCCAAACGGGTGAGGTCAATCCGGATCTCCGGCATCTGTGTGCCGTCATTAGCGCTGTGGAGGAAAAAGATAACGATGCCCTGATCGATCAGATTAATCACGAGTTCGCGAAACTTTGTGGCAAGCTAAAAACGCCTGAACACAGCCGAATTGTATGTGAAAAACGCGCCACTGTGCTGGTGCGCTCCCGACCTCTCAGAATGGAGAGCCGTTATATTGTGGATGCAACAGAATCACCTGTCCCCGGCGAATTGCCTGCCACGATAGAATTTGCCGTTCAACGCGGTGAAAAAGCAGTCCAAAGCATCAAAAAACAGTTCACATAGACATTTTATCCACTTGCGTTTTTGCCAAGGATGAATTTTGGCAAAAAAACATCTTCCCTTCCTTTATGCTTAATGATTGTGTTGTAAGTTATTGTTTTTACTAGACTTAATAGAGTGCACAAAATTTATGCATGTCATATACATGTCACAGTAATGTAACAAACAAAACCCGTAGGAGCATTTTATGCACAATGTTATCCACAGCTTCTGTGGATACTATGAAAATGCATTGAAAACAAAGGGTTTGGAGAGAAATTATCCGCTATTGCACTATGGGAATAGCATTTTATGATTAACCGATGATAGATAAATCGTTCCGCACCCCCAACCTCTCAGACCGAATCATTGAAGAAATGGACCGGGCTTTGAACAACATCTTTTGCAAACAGGTCAGCTCACGCCCCTACCCTGCTTCTGCTGCCACTAAAGACTCAGAAAAAGCGGCCATGAGTGACGATCAAAAACGTCTGGCGGCGGGATTGATGCGTGTCAATCACGCCGGTGAAATGGCAGCACAGGCCCTGTATCAGGGACAAAGCCTGACTGCCCGTGATCCGAAACTGGCCGAAAAACTGAAACATGCCTCCATCGAAGAATCCGATCATTTGAACTGGTGCCGCAATCGTCTAGACGAATTGGGTGAGCGCCCTTCCCTGCTGGATCCCCTGTGGTATGCCGGTTCCTTCGCCATCGGCATGGCAGCCGGCATTGCCGGTGATCGCTGGAACCTGGGTTTTCTGGCAGAAACAGAACATCAGGTGGTGCGACATCTGGACAGCCACCTGGACAAACTACCCGAAAATGATGCCCGCAGTCGCGCCATCGTGTCACAAATGAAAATTGACGAACAGGGCCATGCCGAACTGGCTGAAAACCTGGGTGCTGCCGAATTACCCCGGCCAGTCAAACAGTTCATGAAACTGACTTCAAAAGTGATGACCAATCTGGCCGAAAAGGTGTAGCCAAAAGAGGTAGCTAACCTCCTGCATCATCATACTATTGGGTCGTCATTTCCTTGCTTTTCCCGGGCATGAGATACCAGAGGACAAATGCCACCAGGAATAAAGCCGGAATATCGCCTGCCAGGTTAATCCTGTCCGTTTCATCAACGAGAGCCTGAACCAGCATGATTCCGCCATGGACAATGCTCGACCATATCGTAAACCATATAAGGCTTGCATGGGCTAAAGGATCTTTGGCAGCGCGACGCAGGAATATGCCCAATGTCACGTAAATACCCATAATCATCTGCTCGTATTCGGGTTGAGCCGGCGTCCAGCCCCAACCGGAAGGCCAGGTCCACATCATCATGGCCGGGACACCGACAATAAAAATAATGCCAAACACAACCAGTGCGATTTTTAAATATTTAAGCCGTTCTTCTGTGTTTATTATTGCCAAATCGAGAGCATCACC
>JBHHTY010000137.1:0-4584 GCA_046753565.1 Mariprofundus sp. | reverse complement strand
TCCGGTCACATCAGCATATGCCAAGACTTATTTTGAGAAAGCACAGGAATTGATCGAATCAGGCCGGGAGACCGAGGCCAGACGCGCCCTGCGCCAGGAGCTTAGCCAGCGCCCGAATCATCTGGAGGCCAGGTACAATCTCGCTATCCTGCTTGAACGTATTGAGCACACGGATGAGGCCGAAAAGGTTTATCAGCAAAATATGCGGCACGGTTTGCACCTTCCAACGATGATCAATTTAAGTGCTATATACACCCGACAGGGTAAACGTAAAGAGTCAGTAGAGTTACTGAAGATGGCCGCAAAACGGTTTCGTTCTGAGGCTCCACCATACTATCTGCTCGCCCAGAGGGCTGAAGACGATAACAATCTCCGGCTGGCCAGAACATATTTCCAGAAAGCTATCAGGGCCGACCCACTCAACGGCTTTGCCCACATTCGTTTCGGCCGTTTCCTGTCCGCACATGGACAAGTATCGCAGGCATTGATCCATGCCAGGCGGGCTATAAAGCTTGTTCCCGATTGTGCACCATGCTGGCAAATTCAGGGCGATATTCTCTGGAAGGCAGGAAACCTGAAACGGTCGTATGCCGCCTACCAGAAAAGCAGTGCCCTCTCTCCCAATGTGAAGCTTCGAACGACAATGGCAAAGTTATTGCACAGCATGGGCGAAACGGAACGGGCCGAAGCCATTGAGCGCAGCCTTAAATTAACGCCTTAGTCTATACTTGTATTGTCATGAACCAGCCACAGACTCCACCTATTAACTTCAACAACTCGAAGCTTGGCTCGCTTGGTGTCGAACTGGAGTGGATTACCGTCGATGCCGATAGCGGCAAACAGATTCCGGCAGCACCTGCCCTGTTGGCCAAAATCGGGGAAACACCACGCATCAAGGCTGAATTGTTCACTTCTACAATCGAAATCAACAGCGATATTCATACACAAACCATGACATGCATGGCCGAGATGCAAGCCCTGTACAGACAAGTAAACGACCGGCTGCAGGGTAGAAATACCGCCCTGCTCTCCTCCGGTACTCACCCATTCTCAAGATGGAGGAATCAAACTGTCAGCTCCGATCCGCGTTACCACAAACTTGTTAAACGACTTCAATGGATGGCACGCCGTTTCAATATCTTTGGTGTTCATGTCCATGTCGGGATGCCGGATCCCGAGACCTGCATCAAAGCCATGAATCGCCTTATTCCCGTCATGCCAGCCTTCCTGGCTATTTCAGCCAACTCACCTTTCTGGACCGGTCATGATACGGGCCTTTCAGCTTGCAGAATCAAGATATTTGAAGGTTTAAGTCAGGGGGGCATGCCATTTTGCTTCGAGGATTGGCGGGACTTTGAACATTGTGCCGGACGACTGGTTGCAACCGAAAGCATCGATTCTGTCCGAGAGATATGGTGGGAAATGCGTCCACATCCCGATTTCGGCACCCTGGAAATACGCATTGGTGACATGCCGGCAACCTTTGCCGACACAGCAGCCTATGTCGCCTATGTGCGGGCAGAAGCAATGGCCGCTGCCAATCACAAGTCGACCGCACAGGTACACCCTATCATGGTTCGCGAAAATCGCTGGCGGGCCTGTCGCTACGGCATCCGGGCAGAAATCATCGACCCTGACAGTGAGAAAATTATCCCTGTTCTGGACTGGATCGAGGCCAGACTGGAAGATCTGCAAATCAACGGTGCTGACGGGCATGACATTGCCCTGATCAGAAGCCGCCTCCCACACTGGCGGCAGCAGGGTGATGGGGCCACAAGACAGCGAAACATCCACGCCCAACACCCTCAGGAAAAGGATATGATCAGAGAATTACGCAATGATGGCTGGCAACATGGCGAATATTGAAGCAAAGCGACAACTAAGCCCAACTCTGGCCAGGGCTGTTGACGAGTTGATGCCCGAAATCATCAAGCTGCGGCGTCACCTCCATAAATATCCTGAACTATCCGGTCGGGAGGAGCGAACCGCCGCCTTTGTAGCCGATCTTCTTGAAAGAGAGGAGATTCCTGTACGGCGTAATATTGGCGGCCACGGTCTGCTGGCAAAGGTTCTGGCCGAACATACGGAAAACTGGATTGCGCTTCGTGCAGATATGGATGCGCTGCCGATCCAGGATCATAAACAAAGCAGCTACAGATCCTCGATAGCAAATGTATGTCATGCCTGCGGACATGATGCCCATACAGCCATGCTGGTCGGGGCCACCCTGGTGCTTTCACGTTTTCGGCAACATCTGGCTGCTAATATCGCCTGTGTGTTTCAACCGGCGGAAGAAACAACAGAGGGTGCAGCTGCCATGCTCCATGATGGCATCTTCGACGATTTTCAGCCTCAACGCATACATGCTCTGCACAGCTATCCCTATTTGCCAGGTAATAGCCTGGGTCTTCGGAGCGGTGTCATGTGTGCGGCAGCGGAGATGTTTGAAGTTGAAATTATCGGTCGCGGTGGTCATGCGGCCCGACCGCATGAATGTATCGATGTGATACTCGTTGCCAGTCAAATCATCCAGTCACTACATCATATCGTCAGCCGCAGGGTGAACCCCCTGCATCCGGCAGTCCTCTCCATCAGCCAGATTGAAGGTGGCAAAGCAGCCAATGTTATTCCTGAGTCAGTTCGTTTCTCCGGCACGATACGCAGCCTCAACCCTGAAACCCATGAAGAAATCCGCACACGCATGGATCGTATCATCCGCCAGACGGCTGAGACCTGGGGTGCTGTAGCGCACTTTAATATGCGGCAGGCAGCACCGGTTCTGAACAATGACCCGGAGATCATGCTCAACGTCCGGCAACGCTTCCATGACTTTTTGCCGGATATAACTCTGGTTGATATCAAAGAACCATCTATGGGTGGTGAGGACTTCGCTGAATTTCTGAGCAATATTCCCGGCTGTCTTTTGCGGCTTGGAACGGGCTCCAGTCCGGCAACGCGTTACCCCCTGCACCACCCTTGTTTTAATATTGATGAACAGACCATGAAAACCGGTATCATGGCCCTTATCAGCCTATGCCTTGCCCACAAAGAAACTTGAATTCTGATCTGAAAAGCCGCATAAAGCATACATGATGCGTTTATTGTTTCTTCTTTTTGTACTCACTCCCCTGCTGGAGTTGTACCTTCTCATTGAAATCGGTGGTCAAATTGGTGGGCTTGCAACGATTTTCCTGTGCCTTGCGACCGCCGCTCTTGGCGGCTTTCTGGTTCGGCTGCAAGGCCTTCAAACCCTGCTCTCTGCCCGGGTTGAAATGGCCCGTGGTCAGGTTCCGGCAGAATCGGCCATACATGGCCTGATGCTGGTAGCCAGTGGTATTTTTCTGCTCACACCCGGATTTTTTACTGACTCAGTCGGTTTTATATTGCTTGTTCCAACCTTCCGGCGCTGGTTGACCGCTCGCCTGTTTCCCCATCAACCCGGACGGCAAACATGGATCGAGGCTGAAATCGTACGCCACGATGACAATCATCTTTCTTGACGAAATATAAATATCCGGTCACGGTAAACCATTGCTTTTTTCACAGATTCTTAATAAACCAAATTCATAGTACTGCTCATTTATTAAGGAGATGACATGCAACGAATGCAACTAACTCAATCAACCGCTCTGGTAGACGATCGCATCGGGTTCCTGGGTAAAACTTACGGCCACCTCGCTCTATGCATTGGTGCAGGCGCAGTGGGCGCCTATGCCTCACAGGGTCTGGCCTTTCCCTACGAACACCCGTGGATGATGCTGTTCGTCATGATTGGCGGTATTTTCCTGGTACAGGCAGTCCGACATGTACGCGGCCTGAATATGCTGGCCCTGCTTGGCTTCGGTGCCATTACCGGCATGGCCATTGCGCCGCTAGTTGCTTTCGTGGCAGCAAAATCAGGTATGCTGGTAGCGCAGGCATTTATGACCACTGCGGTATCCTTTGTGGGTCTGACTGCCTACACATTCATATCCAAAAAAGATTTTTCATTCCTCAAAGGTTTTGTCTGGACCGGCCTGATCGCCCTGATCGTACTTGGTCTTTCCAATTACTTCTTCTTTGAGTCACCCGTTCTTGCCCTGGCCGGATCCGGCATTGGTGTACTGGTATTTTCCGCCTTTATTCTCTATGACACATCCAACATTCTGCGAACCTATCCCAACGACGAACATGTCGCCGCAGCCTTAACCCTGTATCTGGATGTGTTCCTGTTGTTCCAGAATCTGCTCTATATGTTTGGCATGCTGGGTGGTGATGAGTAGCAGCTGATCAATGGCAATCTGAACAGCTACTTGCTGTTGTTAGCCTACACGATAGTGACGAATATCTGATATAAAAAAGGGCGGCCTGTTGGTCGCCCTTTTTTATTGGTAGGAGCGAATAAGGGTCCGAATATCTTTATCAGGTACGCCTTTAGCTACAAAGGCATTGCCGATGCCGCGCAAAAGAACGTAGTGAACGCCGCTGGCAGAGCTCTTTTTGTCATGCCCCATCACTTCAAGCCACTGCTCAGGCTCAAATTCCGGCACATCCACCGGCAGGCCGACAAGCTTGAAAAGCTTGCAAATGCGCTCCTCGGTGCCT
>JBHHTY010000136.1:0-4726 GCA_046753565.1 Mariprofundus sp. | reverse complement strand
CCTTTTTGGCTTTGGATGGAGAGCAAGCGGCGCTCTTCTCCCGTCTGGCCAATTCCCTGTATACGGCTTTTATGTCCACGGATGCCAGCCTGATTGAGTTGAATCCTCTGGTGCTGACCGGGGAAAATGATCTTGTGGCGCTCGATGCCAAGATGTCCTTTGATGATAATGCCATCTATCGTCACAAGGAGATTCAGGAGCTTCGGGATAGGGATGAGGAAGATGCACACGAGGCAGAGGCTGCCCAGTTCGGGCTGAACTATATCTCACTGGATGGCACGATTGGATGCATGGTCAACGGGGCAGGCCTGGCTATGGCCACCATGGATATCATCCAGCTTAAAGGGCAAAAACCTGCCAATTTCCTGGACGTTGGTGGCGGGGTGACGGAGGCGGCGGCTACCGAAGCCTTCCGGCTGTTGTTTTCCCATGATCATCTGAAAGCAATTCTGGTAAATATCTTTGGAGGCATTGTTCGCTGCGATATTATTGCAAGTGGACTCATTCAGGCGGCAGGGGAGTGTTCGATGCGCCTGCCAATCATTCTCCGGCTTGTCGGTACCCACGAGGAGGACGGCAAGCGCCTGATTCATGAGTCCGGTCTGGATGTGCAGTGGGCGCACGATCTGGATGAGGCTGCCGAGTTCGCTGCCGCCGCAGCCGGGAAGGTTTTGTCATGAGTGTACTGGTTCATCGGGATACGCGCGTGATATGTCAGGGATTTACCGGTCGGCAGGGCACATTTCACTCAAGGCAGATGATCGCCTACGGCACGAAAATGGAGGGAGGAGTAACACCCGGAAAAGGTGGAACAACACATCTAGACCTGCCTGTTTTCAATACAGTTATTGATGCCGTACAGGAAACAGGTGCCGGGGCCAGTGTCATCTACGTACCCGCTCCCTTTGCCGCAGATGCCATCATTGAGGCCGCTGCTGCCGGCATCAGGCTTGTGGTTTGCATTACCGAAGGTGTTCCGGTGCTGGATATGTTGAAGGTGAAGGCAGAATTAAAGGGTTCCGACACCGTGCTGATCGGTCCAAACTGCCCCGGCATCATTACACCCGGAGAATGCAAAATCGGTATCATGCCGGGTCATATCCATCTGCCGGGACGCGTCGGTGTAATCTCCCGCTCCGGCACACTCACATACGAAGCAGTAGCGCAGCTTACCGCGACCGGACTCGGCCAGAGTACATGTATCGGCATGGGCGGCGATCCGATTCACGGTTTGGACTTTATTGATGCATTGAGATTTTTTGAGGCTGACCCCCGAACCGAGGGTATTGTCATGATTGGTGAAATCGGTGGTTCTGATGAGGAAAATGCGGCCTCTTATATTGGTGAGAAAGTGAGCAAACCCGTGGTTGCCTTTATTGCCGGAGCCACTGCCCCGAAGGGCAGAAGAATGGGCCATGCCGGTGCCATTATCTCCGGTTCAACCGGCACGGCGGAGGCCAAGTTTGCAGCACTGGAAGCTGCAGGTGTGTGCATTGAGCACAATCCTACCCTGCTGGGTCTGCGTATGCTCGAACTGTTAGGATCTTAATATTTCCTTTCTGATAATATGACTTAACTCATGGACCATGAACGGTTTCCTGACGATCGTTGTGGTTCCGGCCTCAGCCGTATCTTGTAAATCGTTGTCACGATCATAACCGGTTGAAAAAATAACTTTCACATCAGGGTTCAGATCACGAATGGCTTTGGCTGCATCGACGCCGCCAAGGCGGGGCATGACCATATCGATGATTAATAGTGAAATGGTATCCATATTGGTTTGGTAGACTGAGATGGCGTCCAGTCCGTCGTAAGCAGTTAATACCTTGTAGCCCAGGCTTTCCAGAACCGCAGAAGTGGCCTCGATGACGCCTTGATTATCATCTACGATCAGAATGGTTTCTCCCTGGCCTTTGGCAACATCCTTTTCTGCCTGAGCAGACACCGGTTCGGAGCCCGGCCTGATCAAGGGCAGGTAGATTCGGAATTCGCATCCCTTGCCCGGCTGACTGTCTGCCTCAATCACTCCATGATGTGACTGAATGGCGCCATAGGCCATGGCCAGGCCAAGCCCGGTACCTTTACCCACACCCTTGGTTGTAAAAAAGGGTTCAAAGATATGTTTCATTTCTTTCTGACTTATGCCGCAGCCGTTATCTGTTACCTTGATACAGGCAAAATCACTTCCGTCCAGGTCAGCATGGTTCTGAAGAAATCCTTTGTCAGCGGTGAATGGCTCAAGACCCACTGACACAAGCGGATTGTTTACTTTCGCAACAGCATCGACGGCATTGTTGATCAAATTCATAAGAACCTGCTGCAGAAGGTTGATATCTCCCCTGATCTGCATATCACTGTTACTGATGGAATAGCGCATGGTAATATTTTCCGGCACGGAAGCCTGAAGAATCTTGATAATTTCCTTGATAAACGGGCTTGCGGTCATGGGTTTCATTGTGGTGATGCCTTTTCGGGAAAAGGTAAGCATTTGCTGAATCATGCCACTGGCATGGAAGCACAGTTTTTCAACGATGGTGACTTTATCAACGACGTCCGGTAAAGACGTTATTTTCTTTTTGATCAGATAAAGGTTGCCGATAATACCGGCCAGTGTGTTGTTAAAGTCGTGCGCAATACCACCAACCAGAGTGCCGATTGCTTCCATCTTCTGGGCTTGATTAAATTTTGCCAGCAGGGTTTCATATTCAGTCAGATCTTTCATCGATACAAGGTAATGCTCAATCACATCATTTGAATTCACAATGGGGGCAACAGTCAGCATGACAGGAAAAAATCCGCCATCTTTCCGGCGCTCAATGATTTTTTCTTCAACTGGTTGACCCGAGTTCACTGTACGCCAAATTCCATGTGTGAATGGCCACTGGCAATCGTCCTTCAAGGTGGGGTTTTTACCGATAACTTCTGAAATCGCGTAACCGCTTATCTTTTTGAGGGATGCGTTGGCATAGTTTGCCATGCCCTGATCATCAAAAATAATGATTGCATCACTGGACTGGCTGACAGCGGCGGACAAGAAGCGGTTTTCTCTATTGGCCTTTTCTTGTGCAACTAATAATTTTTGGTGTGCGACCAGGCCTTTGATCAGTTTGGGTAGTTTGTCCAGATAGTTACCGTTTGCATCCTTGACGATATAATCCTGCGCACGGTGTTTCATGGCCTCGACCGCGATATCTTCATCTCCCGCACCCGTCACCATGATGGCCACAATGGATGGGAATTTACCCACGATCTGTTTAAGTGCTTCAATGCCGTTCATGTCCGGCAGGACATAATCAATGATAACTGCATCCGGAACTTGATGATCTGCAAGAAGCTTGTCTAATAGTTGAAGGGCTTTTTCAGCGCTGGCTGCAGTGCTGACCGATAGTTTGTTTGTACGTCCTAGTCGGCGCTGAACCAGTCTTGCCAGGCCTTCATCATCTTCGATGTAAAGAACCCTGATCGCATCCTCGCTAATTTCCATTGGGTAGGGACCGCAATAATGATGCCATGACTCATGATGGTATAGTAAGTGCTAGAGTCAGATGCCTGAATCGGTATGGGGAAGTATGAATCAATTGAAAAGAACGTATTGCGTGCACATATTATGGCCAAAAGTATCATTGCTATTGCTTGCAATGTTGACAGTTCTGTTTATTGGAGGATGTCAGAAATCTGACGATTCACCCATAAAAATTGGCATATTGCATTCGCTCACCGGTACCATGGCCATCAGTGAAAAGCCGGTTGCAGATGCCGTTCTTCTGGCAATCGAAGAGATCAACCAATCCGGAGGCCTGCTGGGCAGGAAGCTGGTGCCGGTCATTGCGGATGGAAAATCAGACTGGCCTACCTTCGCCAGTGAGGCGGAACGCCTGATCACAGTAGAAAAAGTGGCCGTGGTCTTTGGCTGCTGGACATCCGCCAGCCGCAAAACCGTAAAACCGATTTTTGAGAAATATAAAAGCCTGCTATTTTATCCGGTTCAGTATGAAGGGCTGGAGGAATCACCCAATATTATCTATCTGGGTGCTGCGCCAAATCAGCAGATTACGCCCGCCATCTCCTGGGCCGCTGAGTATCTCGGCAAGCGTTTATACCTGATCGGCTCCGATTATGTGTTTCCGCGTGTGGCCAACTGGATCATCAGAAAGCAGGCGAAATTACTTGCGCTGGACATTGTTGGAGAATCATATATTCCTTTGGGCGGTACAGATTTTGATAAGGTTGTTGCGAATATCAAGGCCAGCAAGCCGGATGTCATCATTAACAGCATCAACGGAAGCAGTAATGTTGCTTTTTTTCATGCCTATGCCGAGGCTGGCATTTCTATCCAGGATTCGCCTGTTATTTCATTCAGCATAGGCGAAACGGAACTTGCCGCCATGCATAATAACGGTGATATGGTTGGCCATTATGCAGCCTGGAGTTATTTTCAGAACATGGCCAGCGATGGCAACCGGAAATTTGTATCTGCATTCAAAAGCAGATTTGGCCGGGATCGTCCTGTCAGTGATCCAATGGAGGTTGCATATATCGGGGTGAAACTGTGGGCTCAAGCGTTTGAGACTCAAGGGTCAACCGAAGCATTGGCGATCTTGAACGTTATCAGAACTCTAAGTGCAGGTGGGCCTGAGGGGATTGTCGCGATTGACTTTAATAACCGGCATGCATGGCGGCAGATGCACATCGGACGAGTCAACCGGCAGAGCGGTTTTGACATTGT
>JBHHTY010000135.1:0-4751 GCA_046753565.1 Mariprofundus sp. | reverse complement strand
GGTTCACATTCAATACCGTTGAGAATGACTGTTTCAATCGGAAACCGCTGATCACGCACCAGCTTGATAAACGTCGGGAATACCGCTCCGCCCAGCCCGGCCAGCCCGCACATGCGAGCCCGCTCGCGCAACACCGCCGGATCGGTATCCAACCAGTCTGTGATCGGTGAAAGGCTTTCATCCATGGCATCATCGCCATCGGTTTCGATAAAGATCGATGGCATCCCCATGCCTGATGGATGCGCAATCGGATGTTCCTCGATCTTGACCACAATACCCGATGTCGGCGCATGAACGGGCACCGAAACATAACCTTCCGATTTGGCGATTTTCTGACCTCGCAGTACCCTATCTCCGACCTTCACCAGTGCTGAACAGGGAGAACCGATATGCTGTTTCATCGGCAGAATATGTACCGGTGCCAGGTCACATGTTTCGACAGGCAATGTCCCGCTCAGCTTGTGCTGCTCGGGATGCACGCCACCGGGAAAACTGTGCGCCATGATGCCTAGCCGCTGGGCCAAATTTCTAAGCGGCATGTTGATCTCTCCTGGCATGGGCCAGCTGTGAACGTTTGGTATCAGGTAACGGCCACGACCAGTGTTCTAACAATTCCGGCTTCGTTAACATGTCGATACAATCCACCGGACAGGGTTCAACACATAACTCACAACCGGTGCAGTGATCGGCGATCACCGTATGATATTGTTTCGGTGCACCGATAATGGCATCGACCGGGCATGCCTTGATGCATAAAGTACAACCTATACATTCATCTTCACGCACAAAAGCCAGCCGGGGTGCGGCAGCCTCTTCCTCCAGGGCTTTCGGCTCCACTCCCATCAAATCGGCAATTTGCAGCATGGTACGCTCGCCACCCGGCACGCAATGGTTTACTTCTGCCTCACCCCCGGCCACAGCTGTGGCATAGGGTTTACACCCCGGATATCCACACTGGCCACACTGGGTTTGCGGCAACAAGGCATCGATTTTATCCACCATCGGATCGCCTTCGACATGGAAGGCCCTCTGGGCAATCGCCAGAATCAGACCGGCAACAAACGCAAATGCGCCCAGGCTGGCCAGAGCATATAGTAACCCGACCATGAATCAGACTTTGACCAGACCGGAAAAGCCCATAAAGGCCAGACTCATCATACCGGCCGTAATCAATGCCAGCGGCGAGCCCTTGAATGCTGATGGTACAGGTGCAACTTCAATGCGTTCACGCAACCCGGCAAACAGAATCAACACCAGTGCAAAACCCATGGCAGCGCCTGCGCCATACAGGGCGGATGTCAGAAAGGTCTGATCCTGCTGTACATTCAGAATAGCCACGCCCAGCACAGCGCAATTGGTAGTAATCAACGGCAGGAAAATACCCAGCCCCTGATACAGTACCGGACTGGTTTTATGGATCATCATCTCGATAAACTGAACCAGCGAAGCAATGATCAGAATAAAGAAAATGGTTTGCAGATAAAGCAAGTTCAGTGGAATCAACACATACTGCTGCACCAGCCATGATGCTGTTGAAGCCAGTGTCATCACAAACATAACAGCAAACGACATACCTATCGCCGTCTCCACTTTTGAGGAAGTCCCCAAAAACGGACAGATACCAAGAAATTTGGTCAATACAAAATTATTCACCAACACGGCAGACAATAAAATAAGGGCGAACTCAGTCATGGCGACGGAGTATAGGGCGATGCGCTATCTGCGTACACTGAAGAAAAACCGTACTTTTTATATTCTTCTGCCAACTATCCGGGCGATAGCTGCCATCGACCCGCATCAGGTGATACATTCCAGAGATATGGTACAACTCAAAAATATCATGCAGCTATTGCCCGGGAATAGATAAGAACTCAAGAATAGCCTGCAATGCCTCGGATTTTTTCATGTCACCACGCGGCAGGATAAAATCGGCACACTGCTCATAGAGCGGATAACGGATTGCAGCCAGTCCCTGCAGTTTTTTTAATGTATCTCCAGTCGCGATCAATGGCCGGTTACTGTCCCCCGCAATGCGGCCGGCAAGAAATTCTGGGCTGGCTTTCAGCCAGATCACCGGCGGATGCTGTTTCAGAATCTGCCTGTTGGTTTCTGACATGACCACCCCGCCACCGGTGGCTATCACAGCAGCCCTGCCCACAACCTGTTGCAGGGCTACTGTCTCCATCCGACGAAATTCAGCCTCACCATCCTGCTCAAAGATTTCAGGGATCGAGCGACCGGCCTGCTCGACAATATAATCATCAAGATCAATCAAGGGCAGATTCAGGCGGACAGCCAGACGCCTGCCGATACTGCTCTTTCCCGACCCCATCAAACCAACCAGAATGGGGCTGGCCGGTTGATTGTCTATTATCTGATCATCCATTATGCTCCCCATGCACCCGACTGGCAGTGATCAGGAAACTGCAAACTGACAAGCGGAATTGCAAGCATGGCTGTTGCTATCACCATTTACCCGGCAATATCCCGGCGTGGTATTTGTTTCCACATTTCTGAAGAATCACAGGAGAACCCCATGGCAGATACGATTTCAATCCAGCAATTATTGAAGGTCATGGTGGATCGCGATGCATCCGACCTCTACCTGATGGCCGGCGCCCCTCCGGGCTATCGCATCAACGGAACCATTCAGCGCCTGGGTGAGGCAAGAATCAGTCCGCCTGTGATTGAACAACTGGGCAACAGCCTGATGAACGAGAAACAGAAATCCGATTTCGCTACTGCCATGGAAATGAACCTGTCTGCTGCCATTTCCGGTCTGGGTCGGTTCCGTGTCAATATCTACCGCCAACGCGGCACGGTCGGCATGGTGATTCGCCAGATTACGACCGAGATCCCTACCCTGGATGAGCTGAAGCTGCCGAAGATATTCAAGGATATTTCCATGAGCAAACGCGGACTGGTACTGATGGTCGGTGCCACCGGTTCCGGTAAATCCACCTCACTGGCAGCCATGGTAGACTGGCGCAACAGCAATCAGGCGGGGCATATCATCACCATCGAAGATCCGGTTGAATTCATGCATTCCCATAAGAAATGTTTTGTCACCCAGCGTGAAGTGGGCTCCGATACCATATCTTTCCACAATGCATTGAAAAACACGCTCAGGCAGGCGCCGGATGTCATTCTTCTCGGCGAAATTCGCGAACGTGAAACGATGGAGCATGCCATCGCCTTTGCCGAAACCGGCCATCTGGCCATGGCCACCCTGCACGCCAACAATTCCAATCAGGCACTGGAACGCATTCTCAACTTCTTTCCCGAAGAGCAGCACCAGCAGGTCTATATGAATTTATCGATGAATCTGCGTGCCATTCTTTCCCAGCGACTGGTGAAAACAGTGGATGGCAAACGGGCTGCCGCCATCGAAATTCTCATCAACACGCCGCGCATTGCCGATCTTATTCTCAAAGGCGATGTCGGCGCCATCAAGGAAACCATGGAGGCTGGTGAACAGCACGGCATGCGCACCTTTGATCAGGCCCTGTTCCAGCTATGGCACAGTGGTAAAATATCTGAGATTGAAGCCCTGCGCAATGCCGATTCAGCCAATAACCTGCGCCTGAAAATGAAAATGTCGGCCATTGAGGGTGGCAGTGAAGGTGATAAGGCCAGCGTGGATGATATCCTGAAACAGAAAGGTGATGGCGATGATGGAGATGGGTTCGAACTGTCCATCTGACAGGTAGCCCCCCCCCACAACCAAGCCCTGACACCACAGCCAGTCTATATTTTCAGGGCAGCAGGACTATCCCACCCATAAACGGGCATTCCGGAACATACGCATCCACGGCCCATCCTCACCCCATGTATCCGGATGCCAGGAATACTGACAACTGCGGAACATCCGCTCCGGATGTGGCATCATGATGGTGAAACGCCCGTCTGCTGTCGTAAATCCGGTCAGACCATCCGGCGAACCGTTCGGATTATACGGATATGTCTCGGTAGCCTTGCCATTCGGGCCCAGATAGCAAAGCGCCGTTTGTACATTTTCACGCTGCTGACCCGAATCGAATACAGCACGCCCTTCGCCATGCGCCACTACCAGCGGTAATTTTGAACCCGCCATACCGGATAGAAAAATGGAAGGAGAATCGAGCACTTCCACCTGCAACAAGCGCGCCTCAAACTGTTCGGAACGGTTGCGTTTGAAATCCGGCCACTGCTCCGCCCCCGGAACCATTGATTTGAGCGAAGACATCATCTGGCAACCATTGCAGACTCCCAGAGCAAACGTGTCGCTGCGATGAAAAAAATTTTCAAACTGATCACGAGCCGGCCCATTATGGAGAATCGACAGTGCCCAGCCCCGGCCAGCCCCCAGCACATCTCCGAAAGAGAAACCACCGCAGGCAACCAGTCCCTGCACATCATCCAGTTTAACCCGGCCCTCGATAATGTCCGTCATATGCACATCAATGCAATCAAAACCGGCACGATCAAACGCCGCAGCCATTTCAATCTGGCCATTCACACCCTGTTCCCTCAATACAGCCATTCGGGGCCGTGTGCGCTTGAGATATGGCGCAGCTGCTTCTGAGCAGTTATCTTCAGCTGGATCAAATGAAAGGTCTGCCTGCAGACCGGCATCGTCACGATTTGCAATAGCAGCAAATGCCTCCATGGCACAATCCGGATGATCACGCAGCTGCTGCATGCGGAAACTGTTTTCCGACCAGATTTGCTGCAAATCCTGCACATGCCTCTGAAAAACTGTTTCACCCCGG